>NZ_RHJQ01000013.1:0-123950 GCF_004211995.1 Escherichia sp. E14S1 | reverse complement strand
GGCCGCTCGGGAACCCCACCACGGGGTAATGCTTTTTACTGGCCTGCTCCCTCACTGGGAAGCGGGGCGCATCATATCAAATGACACGCCGCTGTAAAGGGTTACGTTGAGAAAAATGAACTGGTTGCGTAATTTTCATCCGTAACGGATTAAAGCCAACCAGTTCTATTTTGCCAGCGATTAAAGAATAATCGTCCGGTTACCGTAAACAAATACACGCTGTGCCAAAACCTGGTAAAGCGCGCGGCTTAATACGTTTTTCTCAACATCACGACCTGCACGCATCATGTCTTCGGCTGTGTAAGTGTGATCCACATGAATGACATCCTGCATGATGATTGGACCTTCATCCAGGTTGTCATTTACATAGTGTGCTGTTGCGCCAATAATCTTCACGCCGCGTTCATAAGCCTGGTGATAGGGGCGTGCGCCAATAAACGCAGGCAAGAACGAATGGTGAATATTGATGATCTTATTCGGGAAGCGCGCGACAAACTCCGGCGTCAGCACGCGCATATATTTCGCCAGCACCACATAATCAGGTTGATGCGCTTCAATGGCATCCGCCATCTTCTGATCGTGCTCGTTGCGGCTTAACCCTTCATGGCTCACCAATTCAAACGGAATATCAAAACGTTCCACCAGAGAACGTAAAGTCTCGTGGTTACCAATAACCGCAGCGATTTCAACATCCAGTCCGCCGTAGTTGGCTTTCATCAGCAGATCGCCCAGGCAATGCGCTTCTTTAGTCACCAGAATGACTATGCGGCGGCGACCTGCGGGATTCAGTTCACGCACTGAACCTTCTGGCAATGCGCTATCGAGATCCGCCAGCAGGGTGGAATCATTAAAAATACCTTCCAGCTCCGTGCGCATAAAAAAGCGCCCGGTACGGTGGTCAACAAATTCATTGTTCTGCACGATATTTAACTCGTGCTTGTAGCAAATATTAGTAATACGCGCGATCAGACCTTTTTGATCCGGGCAAATAGTACGCAGAACTTTACGTTGGAGTGAATGCATTGCTGGAAAAACCTTGTTGAGAGTGTTTGCTAAACCGTACCGTCAACCTTTATTGGCCGCAGCACTTTTTAAATTTTTTACCTGAACCACAAGGGCAGGGATCGTTGCGACCAAACTGCGGACGTGTACCATCAATATAGTACCATTGACCGTTTTCTTTCAAAAATCGCGAACGCTCAATAATCGCCCCGGATTTACCCTTCTCAGTAAAACGAGCGACAAAACTGACATAACCTACGTCGTCACCTTCGTGATATGAACGTTCAAATACGGTCAAACCTAACCATTCGGTATGTGCAAATCCGGCAATTAATTCAGCGCGTAACACCGAGGCGCCACAGGATGGATGCCAGGTTTTAATTAAATAATCTGCGTCGTGCATCACAAAAGCGCAGTAACGCGAACGCATGAGACGTTCGGGATCTGGTGCAACCTTTTCACCAGACACATAAGGGTGGCAACATAGGCTATACTCGACAGCACTACCACAGGGACAAAGCTTAGACACAAATAATCTCCCTGGAAACAATAACGGCGTTTTAACCGCCGGAGTAGCACTATGTTAACCGAGCGGTAGCGATGTGGCTACGGCTGCATTCTAGGGGACGCTTTCAGGAACAATGAGAAAAGTAAAAATAGGGCTGGCGCTGGGATCCGGTGCTGCACGAGGATGGTCGCATATTGGCGTCATTAACGCGCTTAAAAAAATGGGCATTGAAATTGATATCGTCGCAGGATGTTCAATTGGTTCGCTGGTAGGCGCAGCCTATGCTTGTGGTCGATTATCTGCGCTGGAAGAGTGGGTTACCTCTTTTAGCTATTGGGATGTTTTACGACTGATGGACCTCTCCTGGCAGCGCGGTGGACTGCTGCGCGGTGAGCGTGTGTTCAATCGATATCGTGAAATAATGCCAGAAACAGAAATCGAGAATTGTTCACGCCGCTTCGCTGCAGTCGCCACCAATCTAAGCACAGGGCGTGAATTATGGTTTACCGAAGGTGATCTCCATCTCGCTATTCGTGCATCCTGCAGTATTCCGGGCTTGATGGCACCGGTCGCGCATAACGGCTACTGGCTTGTTGATGGCGCAGTCGTTAATCCCATTCCTATCTCTCTTACTCGTGCGTTGGGCGCAGATATCGTAATTGCGGTTGATCTCCAGCACGACGCTCACTTAATGCAGCAAGATCTTCTTTCATTTAATGTCGGTGCTGAAAATGGCGAGAGTGAAGATGATCTCCCCTGGCATGCGCGGCTGAAAGAGCGGCTAAGTAGTATTACTGCGCGTCGAGGCGTCACGGCACCGACAGCAACAGAGATTATGACTACCTCTATTCAGGTATTGGAAAACCGCCTTAAAAGAAACCGTATGGCAGGGGACCCGCCTGATATTCTGATTCAACCCGTTTGCCCACAGATTTCCACGCTCGATTTTCATCGTGCGCAGGCTGCCATTTCGGCAGGACAATTGGCGGTTGAGAAGAAAATGGATGAGCTTTTACCGCTAGTTCGAACTAACGTTTTGACCTGATTTTTTATCTACACTTAAGTTAATTCTGACAGGCACTGATGGCAATAGCATGCCACTATTGAATAAAGCCAGTCAGGGGAGAGAACATGACGCAGCCATTGGTCGGAAAACAGATTCTCATAGTTGAAGATGAGGCGGTATTTCGCTCGCTTCTGGATTCGTGGTTTTCCTCATTGGGAGCGACAACGGTACTGGCGGCTGATGGGGTGGATGCCCTTGAGCTACTGGGAGGTTTCACACCCGATCTAATGATATGTGATATTGCAATGCCGAGAATGAACGGCCTGAAACTATTGGAACATATTCGCAACCGGGGTGACCAAACACCAGTCCTGGTGATTTCCGCTACGGAAAACATGACAGATATTGCGAAAGCGTTACGTCTGGGCGTGGAAGATGTTTTGCTAAAACCAGTTAAAGATCTCAACCGTCTGCGCGAGATGGTTTTTGCGTGTCTCTATCCCAGTATGTTTAATTCGCGTGTAGAGGAAGAAGAAAGGCTTTTTCGCGACTGGGATGCGATGGTGGATAATCCCACTGCGGCTGCTAAATTATTGCAAGAATTACAACCTCCGGTTCAGCAGGTGATTTCCCATTGCCGGGTTAATTATCGCCAACTGGTGGCCGTTGATAAACCGGGGCTGGTGCTTGATATTGCAGCTCTTTCGGAAAACGATCTGGCTTTTTATTGTCTCGATGTAACTCGCGCCGGACATAATGGTGTCCTTGCCGCCTTGTTATTACGCGCGCTGTTTAATGGGTTATTACAGGAACAGATTGCCCACCAAAATCAGCGTTTGCCAGAGTTGGGAGCGTTATTGAAGCAGGTAAATCATTTACTGCGGCAGGCCAATCTGCCTGGCCAGTTCCCGCTATTAGTCGGCTATTATCATCGTGAATTAAAAAATCTCATTTTGGTTTCCGCTGGCCTGAATGCAACGTTAAATGCTGGTGAACACCAGATTCAAATCAGTAATGGCGTTCCGTTAGGAACGTTAGGCAACGCCTATTTGAATCAATTGAGCCAGCGATGTGATGCCTGGCAATGTCAAATTTGGGGAACAGGTGGAAGACTGCGCTTGATGTTGTCTGCGGAATGAGCAAACGATTATATGGGATAAAATTGCATTACGCGCTGGTGTCGGCTGGTGGTATTATCGTCGCCATTCGTTTAAGTAATTGTCTTAATTATGTTAACTCGCCTCCTTTTCAGAACCAGGCCTCGTCAGGGTACTGATATACTGGGATGCGACACAGAAATATGAACACGTTCAATACACGAACAGTCCAGGAGAATTTAAATGGCTGCCATTAATACGAAAGTCAAAAAAGCCGTTATCCCCGTTGCGGGATTAGGAACCAGGATGTTGCCGGCGACGAAAGCTATCCCGAAAGAGATGCTGCCGCTTGTCGATAAGCCATTAATTCAATACGTCGTGAATGAATGTATTGCGGCTGGCATTACTGAAATTGTGCTGGTCACTCACTCATCTAAAAACTCTATTGAAAACCATTTCGATACCAGTTTTGAACTGGAAGCAATGCTGGAAAAACGTGTAAAACGCCAGTTGCTTGATGAAGTGCAGTCCATTTGTCCACCACACGTGACTATTATGCAAGTTCGTCAGGGGCTGGCGAAAGGTTTGGGACACGCAGTATTGTGTGCCCATCCGGTAGTTGGTGATGAACCTGTGGCTGTTATTTTACCTGACGTTATTCTGGATGAATATGAATCCGATTTATCGCAGGATAACCTTGCAGAGATGATTCGTCGCTTTGATGAAACTGGCCACAGCCAGATAATGGTGGAGCCTGTTGCTGATGTGACGGCATATGGTGTTGTGGATTGCAAAGGTGTGGATTTAGCGCCTGGCGAAAGTGTACCGATGGTCGGTGTGGTAGAAAAACCGAAAGCAGATGTAGCGCCGTCTAATCTTGCTATTGTCGGCCGTTATGTTCTCAGTGCTGATATTTGGCCGCTGCTGGCAAAAACCCCTCCGGGAGCAGGTGATGAAATTCAGCTCACCGACGCGATTGATATGCTGATCGAAAAAGAAACGGTTGAAGCCTATCATATGAAAGGGAAGAGCCATGACTGCGGTAATAAATTAGGTTACATGCAGGCCTTCGTTGAATACGGTATTCGCCACAACACACTGGGTACTGAATTTAAAGCCTGGCTTGAAGAAGAGATAGGCATTAAGAAGTAACATCTATCACGATGTTTTCTACGAAACGGCATTGAGTGATCAATGCCGTTTTTTTATAGCGTATTCTTATCAGAGAGTCTTAAAACGGACAATAAAAAATCCCGCCAATGGCGGGATTTTAAGCAAACAGAATCAAGAAAAGATTATTGCTTGATCAGGAAATCGTCGAGGGATTTACCTTGCTCATCCATTGCTTTTTTGATTACAGCTGGAGTACGGCCCTGGCCAGTCCAGGTTTTGGTTTCGCCGTTTTCGTCAACATAGCTATATTTAGCCGGACGCTGTGCGCGTTTAGCTTTGGTGCCAGATTTAACAGCAGCAATGCTATTCAGCAGTTCGTTCGGGTCAATACCGTCAGCGATCAGCATTTCACGATATTGCTGCAGTTTACGAGTACGCTCTTCAACTTCAGCAGCAGCTGCGCTTTCTTCTTCGCGACGTTCGTTAACAACAACTTCTAATTTTTCCAGCATTTCTTCCAGCGTTTCAAGTGTACATTCTCTTGCCTGCGCACGAAGAGTACGGATGTTGTTCAGAATTTTAAGTGCTTCGCTCATTGTAGTAATCTCAAACTTATATTGGGGTGGTTTGTTGAGGTAATAATAGAGCCTTAAATTCAGTTGTGCAATAGCCAGGAATGTAAGGAATTCAAAAATGTTCTTTATTTCGTACCGACAATAAATATCTTTTCATAAAATTAGCCAGAAATGACGTGGCATATAGCCCTATTTACATCGATGCTTTCACATCACTTAAGGTTAAAACTTCCTGATTCATGTCACATTTTATGTGGAGATTAACATGCGCTGGAGCCTTTTCACTCTTGGGTATTAGCCCTGTTTATGAAAATCCCCTATTAAGCGAATGATGAAAAGTAGAACAGTCGCAATAAGTGCAAGGACTTCGTATTGCTCTTTCCTAGAGGCCAACTGGGGTTATTACGTGCGCAACAGGTTAAAGATTGTGAATAGTTACCAAGAGTCATTTACGCGTTTATAACAAGCAAGGCCGTGGTAAAGATAGCTCTGAAGGATTATGCCAGTCATTCGTAATGGATGACGAATATACTACTTCTGTGCTCACTGTTACGCTGTAAAACTGACGAATTATGATAAACTCCTGCCAACTTTATTTCATATCATTGAGGGCCTGTGGCTGATGGCGCAGCTATATTTCTACTATTCCGCAATGAATGCGGGTAAGTCTACGGCATTGTTGCAATCTTCATACAATTACCAGGAACGCGGTATGCGCACTGTCGTATATACGGCGGAAATTGATGATCGTTTCGGGGCAGGGAAAGTCAGCTCGCGTATAGGTTTGTCATCACCTGCAAAATTATTTAACCAAAATTCATCATTATTTGATGAGATTCGTGCGGAACACGAACAGCAGACAATTCATTGCGTACTTGTTGATGAATGCCAGTTTTTAACCAGACAACAAGTATATGAATTATCGGAGGTTGTCGATCAACTCGATATACCCGTACTTTGTTATGGTTTGCGTACCGATTTTCGCGGTGAATTGTTTGTTGGTAGCCAATACTTACTGGCATGGTCAGACAAACTGGTCGAATTAAAAACTATTTGTTTTTGTGGCCGCAAAGCAAGCATGGTGCTACGTCTTGATCTGGCGGGTAGACCTTATAACGAAGGTGAGCAGGTGGTTATTGGTGGTAATGAGCGTTACGTCTCGGTTTGCCGTAAACACTATAAAGAAGCGTTAGAGATCGGCTCTTTGACGGCGATTCAGGACAATCATCGGCACGACTAATAAATTTTTCTTTACTGACAGGGTGAATAGGGCGCTTTTATCCTGTCAGTCCGTTTTACTAACTTCTTCCGAGTCATCATCCTTTCTCTATTCTTAATCATCACTCAACGTACCACAGAACGATTTTAGTGCGTCGATGCCTCATTACCTACGAGGTAGAGTTATTTGTCGACAATCTCGCGTTGTGCTCGTTTTCCGACAATGCAAACATGATTAATTAATACAGCTGGATTATTTGAGTTTACATAGCCGTTCTTTGCCTGAAACAAAAAAACGGCCCCAAATGGGACCGTTTATGATGTTATACAGAGCTACCGATTAAGCGGATTTTTTCGCTTTTTTCTCTGCTTTAACCGGAGCTGCTTCTTTAGCAACGGTTGCGCCTTCTACGTAATCACGACCGTAGTAGGTGTCCAGCAGAATCTGTTTCAGCTCGGAGATCAGCGGATAACGCGGGTTAGCGCCGGTGCACTGGTCATCGAATGCATCTTCAGACAGTTTATCAACGTTTGCCAGGAAGTCTGCTTCCTGAACGCCAGCTTCACGGATAGATTTCGGAATACCCAGTTCAGCTTTCAGCGTTTCCAGCCATGCCAGCAGTTTCTCGATCTTAGCAGCAGTACGGTCGCCCGGAGCGCTCAGACCCAGATGGTCTGCAATTTCAGCATAACGACGACGTGCTTGCGGACGGTCGTACTGGCTGAATGCAGTCTGCTTGGTCGGGTTGTCATTCGCGTTGTAGCGGATAACGTTACAAATCAGCAGGGCGTTTGCCAGACCATGCGGAATGTGGAACTGAGAGCCCAGTTTATGTGCCATTGAGTGACATACACCCAAGAAGGCGTTAGCAAACGCGATACCTGCGATAGTTGCCGCACTGTGAACACGTTCACGCGCTACCGGGTTTTTAGACCCTTCGTGGTAGGACGCTGGCAGATATTCTTTCAGCAGTTTCAGCGCCTGCAGAGCCTGACCATCAGAGAACTCAGAAGCCAGTACAGAAACATATGCTTCCATGGCGTGAGTTACTGCGTCCAGACCACCGAAAGCACACAGGGACTTCGGCATATCCATAACCAGGTTGGCGTCAACAATCGCCATATCCGGGGTCAGAGCATAGTCTGCCAGCGGATATTTTTGGCCAGTTGCGTCATCGGTTACAACCGCGAACGGTGTAACTTCAGAACCGGTACCGGAAGTTGTGGTGACTGCGATCATTTTCGCTTTCACGCCCATTTTCGGGAACTTGTAGATACGTTTACGGATGTCCATAAAGCGCAGCGCCAGTTCTTCGAAATGAGTTTCTGGGTGTTCGTACATAACCCACATGATCTTCGCGGCATCCATCGGGGAACCACCACCCAGCGCGATAATCACGTCTGGTTTGAAGGAGTTCGCCAGTTCTGCACCTTTACGAACAATGCTCAGAGTCGGGTCAGCTTCAACTTCGAAGAACACTTCAGTTTCTACGCCAGCTGCTTTCAGTACAGAAGTGATCTGGTCAGCATAGCCGTTGTTGAACAGGAAGCGGTCAGTCACGATGAGCGCACGTTTGTGGCCATCAGTAATCACTTCATCCAGCGCGATTGGCAGAGAGCCACGGCGGAAGTAGATAGATTTCGGAAGTTTGTGCCACAACATGTTTTCAGCTCGCTTAGCAACGGTTTTCTTGTTGATCAGGTGTTTCGGACCAACGTTTTCAGAGATGGAGTTACCACCCCAGGAACCACAACCCAGAGTCAGGGAAGGCGCGAGTTTGAAGTTGTACAGGTCACCGATACCGCCCTGAGAAGCCGGGGTATTGATCAGGATACGGGCAGTTTTCATTTTCTGACCGAAGTAAGAAACGCGTGCCGGCTGGTTATCCTGGTCGGTGTACAGGCAAGATGTGTGACCGATACCGCCCATAGCAACCAGTTTCTCTGCTTTCTCTACCGCGTCTTCAAAATCTTTCGCACGGTACATTGCCAGAGTCGGGGACAGTTTTTCATGAGCGAATGGTTCGCTTTCATCAACAACAGTCACTTCACCGATCAGAATCTTAGTATTTTCTGGTACAGAGAAGCCTGCCAGTTCAGCAATTTTATAAGCTGGCTGACCAACGATAGCTGCGTTCAGCGCGCCATTTTTCAGGATAACGTCCTGAACAGCTTTCAGCTCTTTGCCCTGCAGCATGTAGCCGCCGTGGGTGGCAAAACGCTCACGTACAGCATCATAAACAGAATCAACAACAACAACAGACTGTTCAGAAGCACAAATTACGCCGTTGTCGAAGGTTTTGGACATCAGTACGGATGCAACTGCACGTTTGATATCAGCAGTTTCATCAATAACAACTGGGGTGTTGCCTGCGCCTACGCCGATCGCCGGTTTACCGGAACTGTATGCTGCTTTAACCATGCCTGGACCACCGGTCGCAAGGATCAGGTTAATGTCAGGGTGGTGCATCAGTGCGTTGGAGAGTTCAACAGACGGTTGATCGATCCAGCCAATCAGATCTTTTGGTGCACCAGCAGCAATAGCAGCCTGCAGAACGATATCAGCAGCTTTGTTGGTTGCATCTTTAGCACGCGGGTGTGGTGAGAAAATGATGGCGTTACGGGTCTTCAGGCTAATCAGAGATTTGAAGATAGCGGTTGAAGTCGGGTTAGTTGTTGGAACGATACCGCAGATAATACCGATTGGTTCAGCGATAGTGATGGTACCGAAAGTGTCGTCTTCAGACAGAACACCGCAGGTCTTTTCATCTTTGTAGGCGTTATAGATATATTCAGAAGCAAAGTGGTTTTTGATCACTTTATCTTCAACGATACCCATGCCGGATTCGGCAACGGCCATTTTTGCGAGTGGGATTCGAGCATCTGCGGCAGCCAGAGCGGCGGCGCGGAAGATTTTGTCAACTTGCTCTTGAGTGAAACTGGCATATTCACGCTGGGCTTTTTTTACACGCTCTACGAGTGCGTTAAGTTCAGCGACATTAGTAACAGCCATAATGCTCTCCTGATAATGTTAAACTTTTTTAGTAAATCATCTGCTCGAATACGAGAGTATAGTCAGTGCGATGATGATTTGCTTAACCTTTGAAAATCAAAATCTTACTCGTGCTCACACTCACTGTGATTTACTAAAAGAGTTTAAACATTAGAGTCATTAATCTCTAATGCGTCACTTCCAGGTGGCGTAAGCAAGATTACTCACTTCTGGGTACCGATTAAGTGATCCAGATCAAAATCTCGCGAAGCTGACACCTTTCAGCTCCGCTTTTAGCCATAATAGCTAATAGTTAATAAATTGTAGTATTAATTGTTGGCTACCTTAGCATGTTTTGTACGACTAGATAACAATAATGAATGATAGTAATTTTAGATAGTTAGGAGGTGAAAAATGCTGACAAAAGGCGTATTGTCAGCACGTATTTTTACCCTTGTTTAAAGATAACATTATCCGGCTTTTGCTTCGGAGCTAACCGTGATTCAGACACTTTTTGATTTTCCCGTTTATTTTAAGTTTTTCATCGGGTTATTTGCGCTGGTTAACCCGGTAGGGATCATCCCCGTGTTCATCAGTATGACCAGCTATCAGACTGCGGCAGCGAGAAACAAAACAAATCTGACCGCCAACTTGTCTGTAGCCATTATTTTGTGGATCGCACTGTTTCTCGGCGACACGATTCTGCAACTTTTTGGAATATCTATTGATTCGTTCCGCATCGCGGGCGGCATACTGGTCGTGACAATTGCAATGTCGATGATCAGCGGTAAGCTTGGCGAGGATAAACAGAACAAACAAGAAAAATCAGAAACCGCAATTCGTGAAAGCATTGGCGTTGTACCGCTCGCATTACCTCTGATGGCAGGACCAGGGGCAATCAGTTCAACTATCGTATGGGGAACGCGTTATCACAGCATTGGTTATCTGTTCGGTTTTTTTGTAGCAATCGCGTTGTTCGCTTTATGTTGCTGGGGTTTATTCCGCATGGCACCCTGGCTGGTGAGGGTGCTGCGTCAGACTGGCATCAACGTCATTACCCGTATTATGGGGCTCTTGCTAATGGCATTAGGGATTGAATTTATCGTCAACGGTATCAAAGGGATTTTCCCGGGTCTGCTCAATTAATTCCTTTCATATGAAACGGAGTCATGATGCTCCGTTTCTTTCATCACTATTTTTACTGCAAGCCAACGTAGTTAACAAAAGAAATAGATAATTTTATCCCCATTTTACAGATAGTTATAAGACTATCCTTATCTGGCGATCCACAACATCATGTTATTTTCATCACATCATAATCCTGGGCCTTGCTGAAGAATAATTGAAATGATATTAGTAATTCTACTGGCTTTGGCAGAGAAAAGTGCTAAATAGCATTCATTTGTTAAATTATTGTGCGTATTTTCTATCTGGACTATAACCGGAAAAGGCAGTATTGCTTTCTTTAGTTATATCCCTTTGTTTTTAAATTATTTTATTGATTGGATAACGAGGGGTATACGTACTGGTATGGTTAGTAAAAGAGAATTGCGTAACAATTTTGCAAAATGTATTGGCGGGCAAGAAGGGCATTTGATACTTTTCGGCCAACCGTTTGGCGATTTTTATTGGCAATGAGAATGATTTGCGATTAAAAGACGCTGCAAAAAATAATGTGTCTCGACAGGGGAGACACAGTAAGAATCGACATAAGGTGGTCATCTGAATCACCAGAATAAATAAAGTCGGTGATAGCAATTAGTAACGATAAAGCAACCTGGCAGCAAAAAGTCTCCGAGCTGTACAGGTATCCTAATCCGGGATTACACATGCTGGTAAAAACCAGTAATTATAATGAGGGAGTCCAAAACACAATGACCAACATCACCAAGAGAAGTTTAGTGGCAGCAGGCGTTCTGGCTGCGCTTATGGCAGGGAATATCGCACTGGCAGCTGATGTACCCGCAGGAGTCACACTAGCGGAAAAACAAACGCTGGTTCGCAACAATGGTTCTGAAGTTCAGTCATTAGATCCGCACAAAATTGAAGGGGTTCCTGAGTCTAATATCAGCCGTGACCTGTTTGAAGGTTTGCTGGTTAGCGATCTTGATGGTCATCCGGCCCCTGGCGTGGCTGAATCCTGGGATAACAAGGACGCTAAAGTCTGGACGTTCCACCTGCGTAAAGATGCGAAATGGTCTGACGGCACGCCAGTCACGGCACAAGACTTTGTGTATAGCTGGCAACGTTCTGTTGATCCGAACACCGCTTCTCCCTACGCAAGCTACTTACAATACGGGCATATTGCGGGTATTGATGAAATACTGGAAGGGAAGAAACCAATTACCGATCTCGGTGTTAAAGCCCTCGATGACCACACATTAGAAGTCACCTTAAGTGAACCTGTTCCGTACTTCTATAAGTTACTGGTTCACCCATCTACTTCCCCGGTGCCAAAAGCCGCTATTGAGAAATTTGGCGAAAAATGGACCCAGCCAGGCAATATCGTTACTAACGGCGCCTATACATTAAAAGATTGGGTTGTTAACGAACGTATCGTTCTTGAGCGCAGCCCGACCTACTGGAATAACGCTAAAACGGTAATTAACCAGGTGACCTATTTACCGATCGCTTCTGAAGTTACCGATGTTAACCGTTATCGTAGCGGCGAAATCGATATGACTTATAACAACATGCCGATCGAACTGTTCCAGAAACTGAAAAAAGAAATCCCGAACGAAGTTCACGTTGATCCATACCTGTGCACTTACTATTACGAGATTAACAACCAGAAACCGCCATTCAATGATGTGCGTGTGCGTACCGCACTGAAACTGGGTATGGATCGCGATATCATTGTTAATAAAGTCAAAGCGCAGGGCGATATGCCGGCCTATGGTTACACGCCGCCATATACCGATGGCGCAAAACTGACGCAACCAGAATGGTTTGGCTGGAGCCAGGAAAAACGTAACGAAGAAGCGAAAAAACTACTGGCAGAAGCGGGCTATACCGCAGACAAACCGCTAACGATTAATCTGTTATATAACACGTCCGATCTGCATAAAAAGCTGGCGATTGCCGCCTCTTCACTGTGGAAGAAAAATATCGGCGTGGACGTTAAACTGGTTAACCAGGAATGGAAAACATTCCTCGATACCCGCCACCAGGGTACTTTCGATGTGGCCCGTGCAGGCTGGTGTGCAGACTATAATGAACCAACTTCCTTCCTGAACACCATGCTGTCGAACAGTTCGATGAACACCGCGCATTATAAGAGTCCGGCCTTTGACAGTATTATGGCGGAAACCCTGAAAGCTACAGACGAGGCACAGCGCACGGCGCTGTACACGAAAGCAGAGCAACAGTTGGATAAAGATTCGGCCATTGTTCCGGTTTATTACTACGTGAACGCGCGTCTGGTAAAACCGTGGGTTGGGGGTTATACCGGTAAAGATCCGTTGGATAATACCTACACCCGAAATATGTACATTGTGAAGCACTAATGGCAATGCGTGGGGCAGGTGTATCCTGCTCCACGGTGTCTGCTTTTTATCGCATTACAGAAGGCACAGGCCAGAAGGTACGGCAATGTTAAAATTTATTCTACGTCGCTGTCTGGAAGCGATTCCGACGCTATTTATTCTTATTACTATTTCGTTCTTTATGATGCGCCTCGCGCCGGGAAGTCCATTTACCGGCGAACGTACATTACCGCCAGAAGTAATGGCCAATATTGAAGCGAAATATCATCTTAACGATCCCATCATGACGCAGTATTTCAGCTATCTGAAACAACTGGCTCATGGCGATTTCGGCCCTTCATTTAAATATAAAGATTATTCGGTCAATGACCTGGTCGCATCCAGTTTTCCCGTTTCAGCAAAACTGGGAGCTGCTGCATTTTTCCTCGCAGTGGTACTGGGCGTTAGTGCTGGCGTTATTGCCGCATTAAAACAAAACACCAAATGGGACTATACCGTCATGGGATTGGCTATGACGGGAGTGGTTATACCAAGCTTTGTCGTTGCGCCATTATTAGTCATGATATTCGCGATCATTTTGCATTGGCTACCGGGCGGTGGCTGGAATGGTGGGGCGCTGAAATTTATGATCCTGCCGATGGTTGCCTTATCACTGGCTTATATCGCCAGTATTGCGCGTATTACCCGTGGATCAATGATTGAAGTTTTACACTCCAACTTCATTCGTACCGCACGCGCGAAAGGTCTGCCCATGCGGCGCATTATTTTCCGCCACGCATTAAAACCTGCGTTGCTACCGGTACTTTCTTATATGGGACCCGCATTTGTTGGCATTATCACCGGTTCTATGGTTATCGAAACCATTTACGGTTTGCCGGGCATCGGACAATTGTTTGTTAATGGTGCCTTGAACCGTGACTATTCATTGGTGTTAAGCCTGACCATTCTGGTTGGTGCTTTAACCATTTTGTTCAATGCCATTGTCGATGTGCTATATGCGGTTATCGACCCGAAAATCCGTTACTGATACTGGAGCTCGCGATGATGTTAAGTAAGAAAAACAGCGAGACGCTGGAGAATTTCAGTGAAAAGCTGGAGGTCGAAGGCCGCAGTTTATGGCAGGACGCACGTCGACGTTTTATGCATAACCGTGCAGCAGTGGCCAGTCTGATTGTACTGGTGCTTATTGCACTGTTTGTTATCCTGGCGCCGATGCTCTCGCAATTTGCCTATGACGACACCGACTGGGCGATGATGTCCAGCGCCCCGGATATGGAATCTGGTCACTACTTTGGTACCGACTCTTCCGGTCGCGATCTGCTGGTGCGCGTTGCAATTGGTGGGCGCATCTCATTAATGGTTGGTGTTGCTGCAGCACTGGTGGCAGTAGTCGTAGGAACGCTTTACGGTTCACTTTCCGGTTATCTTGGCGGCAAGGTGGATTCCGTAATGATGCGCCTGCTGGAAATCCTCAACTCCTTTCCGTTCATGTTCTTCGTCATTTTGCTGGTGACCTTTTTCGGTCAAAACATCCTGCTGATTTTCGTAGCGATTGGGATGGTTTCCTGGCTGGACATGGCACGTATCGTGCGTGGTCAAACCCTTAGTCTGAAGCGCAAAGAGTTTATTGAGGCGGCACAAGTTGGCGGTGTATCTACGCCCGGCATTGTGATTCGCCACATTGTGCCGAATGTGCTTGGTGTGGTGGTGGTCTATGCCTCTCTGCTGGTGCCCAGCATGATCCTCTTTGAGTCTTTTCTTAGCTTCCTGGGACTGGGTACGCAAGAGCCATTAAGTAGTTGGGGCGCATTGCTCAGTGATGGCGCGAACTCGATGGAAGTCTCTCCATGGTTGCTGCTATTTCCGGCAGGTTTCCTTGTGGTGACACTGTTTTGTTTCAACTTTATCGGCGATGGCTTGCGTGATGCCCTCGACCCGAAAGATCGTTAAGGAGTGCAGCCATGAGCGTAATTGAAACTGCAACCGTGCCGCTCGCACAGCAACAGGCTGACGCACTGCTGAACGTGAAAGATTTGCGAGTGACATTTAGCACCCCGGACGGTGACGTCACGGCGGTCAATGATTTAAATTTTTCCCTGCGTGCCGGGGAAACGCTGGGTATCGTTGGCGAATCTGGCTCCGGTAAGTCGCAAACCGCGTTTGCTTTAATGGGGCTGCTGGCGGCTAACGGACGCATTGGTGGATCGGCAACCTTTAATGGGCGCGAAATCCTCAATCTGCCAGAACGTGAACTTAATAAACTGCGTGCTGAACAAATCTCGATGATTTTTCAGGACCCGATGACCTCGTTAAATCCATACATGCGCGTCGGCGAGCAGTTGATGGAAGTGCTGATGCTGCATAAAGGTATGGGCAAGGCCGAAGCGTTTGAAGAATCGGTACGAATGCTCGATGCGGTGAAAATGCCAGAAGCGCGTAAGCGTATGAAGATGTTTCCTCATGAGTTTTCTGGCGGCATGCGTCAGCGTGTGATGATTGCGATGGCGTTGTTGTGCCGACCTAAATTGCTGATTGCCGACGAACCGACTACTGCGCTGGACGTGACAGTACAGGCGCAGATCATGACGCTATTGAATGAACTGAAACGGGAATTTAATACTGCCATTATCATGATCACCCACGATCTCGGCGTAGTCGCGGGGATCTGTGACAAAGTTCTGGTGATGTACGCTGGGCGCACGATGGAATATGGCAACGCGCGCGATGTCTTTTATGAACCCGTTCATCCTTATTCTATCGGTTTACTCAATGCGGTGCCGCGTCTTGATGCGGAAGGTGAAACGATGTTGACCATCCCGGGTAACCCGCCAAACCTGCTGCGTTTGCCGAAAGGTTGCCCGTTCCAGCCGCGTTGTCCGTATGCGATGGAGATTTGCAGTAGCGCGCCGCCGCTGGAAGAGTTCACGCCAGGCCGACTGCGTGCCTGCTTTAAACCGGTGGAGGAACTGTTATGAATGCTGCAACCGAAGGAAGAAAAGTCCTCCTCGAAATTGCCGATTTGAAAGTGCACTTTGAGATCAAAGATGGCAAACAGTGGTTCTGGCAACCGCCGAAAACCCTTAAGGCCGTTGATGGTGTGACGCTCAGGTTATATGAAGGGGAAACGTTGGGCGTCGTAGGGGAATCAGGTTGCGGTAAGTCTACCTTTGCTCGCGCTATCATTGGTTTGGTCAAGGCCACCGATGGTCATGTTGCCTGGTTAGGTAAAGAGTTGCTGGGCATGAAACCTGATGAATGGCGTGCCGTCCGCAGTGATATTCAGATGATTTTCCAGGACCCGTTGGCATCGCTAAACCCGCGTATGACCATCGGCGAGATCATCGCTGAACCGCTGCGTACCTATCATCCGAAAATGTCACGCCAGGAAGTTCGCGAGCGCGTGAAGGTGATGATGATGAAAGTCGGCTTGCTACCTAACCTGATTAACCGCTATCCGCATGAGTTCTCCGGCGGTCAGTGTCAGCGTATCGGGATTGCGCGTGCGCTAATCCTTGAACCGAAGCTGATTATCTGCGACGAACCGGTGTCGGCACTGGATGTGTCAATACAGGCGCAGGTGGTGAATTTACTCCAGCAGTTGCAACGTGAGATGGGATTGTCATTAATCTTTATCGCTCACGATCTGGCCGTGGTAAAACACATTTCCGATCGCGTGCTGGTGATGTATCTCGGCCATGCGGTAGAGTTGGGGACGTATGATGAGGTTTACCACAATCCGTTGCATCCCTATACCAAAGCATTGATGTCGGCAGTCCCCATTCCAGATCCTGATCTGGAGAAGAACAAATCTATCCAGTTACTGGAAGGGGAATTACCGTCGCCCATCAACCCGCCTTCTGGATGTGTGTTCCGTACCCGTTGCCCGATAGCCGGTCCTGAGTGTGCCAAAACACGCCCGGTGCTGGAAGGCAGTTTCAGACATGCCGTCTCTTGCCTGAAAGTAGACCCATTATAACGTGTTAAGGGCTGGCAGATTGCCGGCCCTTTTTCATGGGAGGTACAGGTGACAGGACATCTTTCAGAGTATCGCCAACGGGTTTATCATTTCCTTTTTGATCAGCATACGTAAACCGGGCGACGCTGCGAGGCGCTGTTTGGTTTCCTCGCATTGTTAAGCGTTGGCGCTGTCTTCATAGAATCCGGTATTGGATCGCAATTCCAGCTAACTTACGACGAATGGCATATCTTTGTTTGGGTAGAATTCTTCTTTACTTTTGTCTTCACGATCGAGTATTTCCTGCGAATATTAAGCTGGCCGAATCCGGTACGTTATGTTTTTAGCTTTTGGGGATTTATCGATCTGGCCACCATTTTGCCGCTGTATGTCATCTGGCTATGGCCTGAAATTGGTTTTACTTATTTATTTGCCTGGCGAGCGATGAGAGCGATTCGTGCGTTGCGAATTTTGCGCCTGCTCCGCTTTATGCCTGCCTTAAACAGTCTATGGCGGGCGATAAATAATGCCCGCCATCAGTTGATTCTTTTTTATGCTTTTATTGCCATTGTGATGATCGTCGCTGGGGCGTTAATGTACGCCATAGAAGGTGCATCAAACGAATTTAACTCGCTGGGCACAGCCGTATACTGGGCGATAGTGACGGTAACCACCGTTGGTTATGGTGATATTACACCACATACTGCGGCAGGAAGGATGGTGGCCTCGGTATTAATCTTGATTGGCTACTCAGTCATTGCAATTCCGACGGGGATTATTACTGCGCAACTCACCAGTGAACTTGAACAGACTAAAAAACTTCTCTGTTGTCCTAAATGCAATACCCAACATCATGCACACGATGCGAAGTATTGTCGTATTTGTGGCAATGAACTGGGAGGAGGGGAAAGGTAGATGTGTAAAAGGAAGAACGGATGTGACGCAGCTACGTCACATCCGATGGCAAGCGTTATTCCCGCCAGATAATATGGCAAAGTTTGTGATCTTTTTCACGGCATAACAAAATACGGGCGAAAATATCGTTGATTTCGCCATCTTCACTGTCTGCCAGACCAATCACCACTTCGGCAAAAAAGTCCGGGTTCAAGTCGAAATCAACATGTTCCTGCCAGTCTTCTGCCGGGTCAAATAACTCTGCACCACCGCGCTCTTCAAACTGCAGATTGAACAACAGAACATCAGCCGGATCGAGATTATCAGCGGCCAGTTCAAGAAAAATATCGTAGGCCTGCTCAAGCGTTTCATCTTCAGTCAGGCGATTGTTTAAATCCATATCCATAGTCACTACCTGTTTAATCTCTGTTGGCGACGTTTTACAGCAACGGGCTGAAGAAGTAAAACAGTCGCTCGGCGACACGTTGCCAGAGTGGACGTTTTAACCACAGCCGCGCATCGAGCAGACGCGAACGAGAAATATAGTCGTCCTGAACGGCAGCCAGATCGGCACCAAAACCTTTATCGTCAATAGCCAGCGTGATTTCAAAATTCAGCCACAGACTACGCATGTCGAGGTTAACGGTGCCAACCAGACTTAATTCGCCATCGACCAGCACGCTCTTGGTATGCAGTAACCCACCTTCAAACTGATAAATCTTAACCCCAGCAGCAAGTAGTTCTGTAAAGAATGCGCGACTGGCCCAGCCTACCAGCATTGAGTCATTTTTCCTCGGCAAAATAATACTGACATCAACCCCGCGTTGCGCCGCTGTGCAGATTGCGTGAAGTAAGTCATCGCTGGGGACGAAGTAGGGCGTCGTCATGATTAAATATTCACGAGCTGAATAAGCTGCAGTCAGCAAAGCCTGATGGATCAGGTCTTCCGGGAATCCCGGGCCGGAAGCGATGGTATGAATCGTATGACCGCTGGCCTGCTCGAACGGCATGATATTGACATCAGGCGGTGGTGGTAAAATACGTTTTCCCGTCTCAATCTCCCAGTCGCAAGAGTAGATAATTCCCATCGCGGTGGCAATAGGGCCTTCCATGCGAGCCATCAGATCAATCCATTGTCCTACGCCCGCATCCTGTTTGAAGAAGCGCGGATCGACCATATTCATGCTGCCGGTGTAGGCAATGTAGTTATCGATCATGATCATCTTGCGGTGCTGGCGCAGGTCCATGCGGCGTAAGAATACGCGCATCAGGTTAACCTTTAAGGACTCGACCACTTCGATACCGGCATTTCGCATTAACTCTGGCCACGGGCTACGGAAAAAAGCAACACTCCCCGCAGAGTCGAGCATTAATCGGCAATGAATACCGCGTCGTGCGGCGGCCATCAAAGATTCTGCCACCTGGTCTGCCATACCGCCTGGTTGCCAGATATAAAACACCATCTCAATGTTATGGCGAGCGAGTTGAATGTCGCGGATTAACGCCTGCATCACATCATCAGACTCGGTCATCAGTTGCAGCTGATTACCCTTGACCCCGGCGATCCCCTGACGACGCTCGCAGAGCTTGAATAACGGTCCAGCGACGCTGCTATTTTCTTCAGCAAAAATATGCTTACAGGCTTTAAGATCGTTAAGCCATTTCGCCGTGGAAGGCCACATCGCTCTGGCGCGTTCGGCGCGTCGTTTGCCTAAGTGGAGTTCGCCAACAGCCAGATAAGCAATAATTCCGACCAACGGCAGAATGTAAATGATCAACAGCCAGGCCATGGCGGAGGGAACTGCGCGTCGTTTCATTAGAATGCGTAAAGTTACGCCTGCAATGAGCAACCAGTATCCCAGAATGGCCAACCAACTCACCAACGTATAAACGGTTGTCATAGATTAGAAATCCTTTTGAAAGCGCATTGTTATGAGTTTACGCATATGGATTCATCTGGCAAATAAAAACGCGGTAAAAGCACTGGTCAGCGTCGGGACCGGGGGTATAATGACCGCTCTGTTATTGCATAGAGTAGTTAACATGAAGCGGAGTAGAACGGAAGTGGGGCGCTGGCGCATGCAGCGTCAGGCTAGCCGACGGAAATCGCGTTGGCTTGAGGGGCAGTCACGCCGAAATATGCGTATCCACAGCATCAGGAAGTGCCTTCTAAACAAACAGCGAAACTCGTTATTGTTTGCGATCTACAATATCTAAATGTTCTGGGCACCAACGCGGTGCCCATTAAGATTATCTTTTCGCCGTTAAAAT
The DNA here is from genome assembly GCF_004211995.1 of Escherichia sp. E14S1. Lineage (NCBI taxonomy): Bacteria > Pseudomonadati > Pseudomonadota > Gammaproteobacteria > Enterobacterales > Enterobacteriaceae > Escherichia > Escherichia sp. E14S1. The sequence continues at coordinate 103,834 of NZ_RHJQ01000013.1, read as the reverse complement.
CTATTTTTGCGCAGATTCATTGTTGTCAGTTTTGGTTTCGTCGTCATTGTTATCGCTGAAAATGCCATGCCCGGAATTCAGCAACATCGAGACGAGCATATCATTATTAATTTCTTCCCCATTGAGAATACGCGCCAGTATCTCGCTACCAAATAGCTGCGGTGAAAGAATAATATCCGGATGCACCATCTTAATCTTATTCAGGTTTTTGCTATCACTGACGGCAAGCACGGTTTTAACATCTTTGCTCATATCTTTCGCCGACAGAACGACAAAAGCATTATCGGCGTCATTATCACTTAACGCCAGAATAGCTCGACAGTGATCAATTCCCGCTTTTTTTAGTACTGAACTGTCATTGCTGTCACCGGGGATAACATCGGCATTGTCACCGAGTCTTTGTTCAAGCTGTTTTATGTCATCCTCTGGCAGGTTACTGATAACCGTGACGTTTTGTCCGCGTTGATTCAGTTGCAGAATCGTGTTGATTGCCAGAATGGAATGCCCGCAAACAATAAAGTGATCTTTACGATGCATTGTATGATTGTTTCCTTTCACAAGTTTATTGAATCCTCCGCGGATAAGCGGGCCGAAAATCGAGGTCATGGAGGTGGCAAAAACGGTAATACCGGAAATAATGACCGAAATAGTAAACAGGCGCGCTGATTCAGAAACCGGGACGATATCGCCGTAGCCCACGGTTGACATAGTTTCTATCGAAAAATAGAACGCGGTCATTAGACTCTCTATTCGCGGATTAAAACCTTCGCTTAAATAAAGTGCGCCGTAGGTAGAGTAAAACAGTAACGTCGTAAAACTAATAAAAGCAAAAATTGTCCCGGCCGCAGCACTACTGTGAGAGAAGTCTTTACGCAGCACCAACAAAATTATCAAGGTAAAGATGCAAAAACCAATGCTGAATTTCAGCCAGGGATAAAAGTGCAGGGTGTAAATCAGCGTTATCAGCAATAAAATGATACTGATAGCCCATGCCAGCTTTGCCCGAAATAGCAAGCCGATCGAGTTCAAAACAAGAAAGACGCCGAGCATAAACAGTGGCGCATTGGCCAGCAAGGAGAGGTCAAGTTCTGAAAACGCATGGATATGGAAAATATCGAGCAGATTGACCGGCATGCCATAAATTGTTTTAAAAATAAGCAATCCATTTGAAAGGACCGCCAGCGCGATAACATCGTGCCGCAGGGTCACCCATAAATTTACCGCTGTTTGCTTGAATGTAGCCCAGTGACTCACTGATACCTCTGTAACCACAATTTTGTTTAATTATCTTCACGCGTACAGAATGTGAAAAACATGCGGCACGTGAATGTGTTAAACCATAGTAGATGACTTTATCCGCAGCAATCAAAGGTTTTGATTGATCAAAACCGAATCAGGCAGAGAAATTTTGTCATTTTTAGACGGAGATGCCGAGGGTATATAGGGAGATACAGATAAAGTTATTATCTGTTTGTGGTGGTGGATTGGGGGCATCGGTAAATATAAAGTAAAAACAAGAGCGCGGTTTCTGTCACCGCGCCCCTGGATGTGGATATTCAGAACACTTTCTTAAAGGGTTTCACGGAAACTTGCTCATAGACTCCCGCAGCCACGTATGGATCGGCATCTGCCCAGGCCTGGGCTGCTTCCAGCGATTCAAATTCAGCAATAACGGTTGAGCCAGTAAATCCTGCGGCGCCTGGATCGTTACTGTCTACCGCTGGCATTGGACCGGCGGTCAGCAGACGCCCTTCATCATGCAGTAACTGCAAACGTGCTAAATGTGCCGGACGAACGGAAAGGCGCTTTTCGAGGCTATCGGCTTTGTCTTGAGCGTAAATAACATACAACACGGGCACAACTCCTTGTTCGGAAAAGTTATAAAGTACGTTATTTGAAAGGGCGAAGATCTGCAACGGAAAGATGATGTCTTTGTTAAGGCGTCACTAAAAGTAAGGTTAATAGCGCCAAAAATTGCGTTTTCACTGATCCTGATCGCCTTGCCTTATTGAATATGATTGCTATTTGCATTTAAAATCGAGGCCTGGTTTTTTTACTGAAACGATTATGACTTCAATGACCCTTGATTTACCTCGCCGCTTCCCCTGGCCGACGTTACTTTCGGTCTGCATTCATGGTGCTGTTGTGGCGGGTCTACTCTATACCTCGGTACATCAGGTTATTGAACTACCTGCGCCCGCGCAGCCGATTTCTGTCACCATGGTTGCCCCGGCCGAACTTGAGCCGCCACAAGCCGTTCAACCGCCGCCGGAACCAGTGGTGGAGCCAGAACCGGAGCCTGAGCCGATACCAGAACCGCCAAAAGAAGCACCGGTAGTCATTGAAAAGCCGAAGCCGAAACCTAAGCCAAAACCGAAGCCGGTGAAAAAGGTACAGGAGCAGCCGAAACGCGATGTCAAACCGGTAGAGTCACGTCCGGCGTCACCGTTTGAAAATACGGCACCTGCTCGCCCAACATCAAGTACGGCAACGGCTGCAACCAGCAAACCGGTCACAAGTGTCGCGTCTGGTCCACGGGCATTAAGCCGTAATCAGCCGCAGTATCCGGCGCGCGCGCAGGCACTACGCATTGAAGGGCAGGTTAAAGTTAAATTTGACGTCACACCGGATGGTCGCGTGGATAACGTACAAATCCTTTCAGCCAAACCGGCGAACATGTTTGAGCGCGAAGTGAAAAACGCGATGCGCAGATGGCGTTATGAGCCGGGCAAACCTGGAAGTGGGATTGTGGTGAATATCCTGTTTAAAATTAACGGCACCACCGAAATTCAATAAACAGAAAATCAAAAGCCTCCAACTTGGAGGCTTTTGACTATTACTCTACAGGTAAGGCACGAGGCTTTCCTTCAGGGTCGACGGCAACATACTTAAATAACGCTTCCGTCGCTTTATAGCGCTGCCCAATCGGTTCAGACGCCACTTTTTTCACCCATACTTCAATATTAATGCTGACTGATGTCGTCCCTTTTTGGAGACAGCGCGCATAGCAGCACACCACATCACCAACCGCAACTGGCCGTAAGAAAGTCATTCCTTCAACCCGCACGGTCACGACGCGACCGTGGGCAATTTCTTTTGCCAGAATGGCACCGCCAATATCCATCTGCGACATCAACCAACCACCAAAGATATCGCCATTGGCATTGGTATCGGCAGGCATGGCTAAAGTACGTAAAACAAGATCGCCCTGAGGGACGTTAGGTGTTGTAGACATGGTAAAACCGACATAAAAGGAAAATCACAGGCGCGATGCTACTATGATTTTCCAAATGAGAACAGAGGATATGCAGCGCCGGCCCCGAAGGGCCGGCAGACAGATTATGATTTATCTTCCTGCGGCATATGGCGGTAGATATAAATACCGCTTAACAGTGTGAAGATTAAGGTGAGGGCGGTCAGACCGAACACTTTGAAGTTGACCCAAATATTTTGCGGTAACCAGAATGCGATGTAGATATTCGCCAGACCACAAAGAATAAAGAAGACTGCCCAGGCCAGGTTCAGCTTCGACCATACTGGCTGCGGTAGAGTGAGTTCTTTACCCAGCATCCGCTGAATCAGCGGTTTTTTCATTACCCATTGGCTAACCAACAAAGCACCGGCAAACAGAGCGTAGATGACGGTGACCTTCCATTTAATAAACTCATCATTGTGGAAGAACAGCGTCAGACCACCGAAAACGACCACCAGAACAAAAGTGATCAGGGCCATCTTCTCAACTTTCCGGAAGCGAACCCAGCTATAAATAAGCACAATTGCCGTGGCGACGATGAGCGCCGCAGTTGCCGCATAGATGTCATAAATTTTGTAGAACGCGAAGAAGACAACCAGCGGTAAAAAATCAAGAAACTGCTTCATTTTACGATTCCGTAATCAAATACTTCAGGTTATTGGCGAATCAACATGTACAGGCGGAACAGATAGATAAGCAATACGGCTGAAATCAGGTTGCTTAAAGTATTCGCCAGTACGGCACCAATTTCCGGGGTTAATGCGGCAAACGAAGAGGCAAACAGCAGCAACAGTGTTTTTGCCAGTAACCAGCTTAGTACTGCAGGTGCCACCAGACGCATATTCGCCCATGTCAGCCGCATACTGCTGCGCATAGAGGCGAAAACGCCCATTTTATCCTGCACCAACATCACCGGCGCCAGTGCCAGTAAAATGGCCATTAAAATCCCCGGAACGACCACCAGCATGATGCCAATCTGTACTAAAAGGGTAGTCAGAAAAATCAGAATAAATAACTTTGGCAATATCGGCGCACTGGCACCAATAGCGCGTAGCGCACTGACTCTCTGACCCGCAGACACCAGTTGGATGATTAATATTACGCCTCCGGCGAGTATGGCGTTACCGATTAATCCTGAAAAAGTGGACGCAGCGGAAGCACGCAGCAAAATTTGTTGCTGTTCCGGGGACATATTTTGCACCAGATCGAACAACCCACCGCCGCCACTAACGGGCGCGCCGTCATTGAGCTGCGCAAGCTGTGCGTCACTGGGTGAGAAAACATGTCCTAACACCACTGTGATAAATGCACAAAGCAACGATACCAACAGAATGGTCATAAATTGATTACGGAAGAAATTTCCGGTGTCACGGTATACGGACTGCGCCGTGATAGACATGCACTCTCCTTGAGTTTTATGCAGGTGTTAATTAGCGGGCAATTGTACCCTGGTTATCCCTTCAGTGGCAGCATCACGACTTGTATGGAAAAGCATATCTTTGTAAAGCGCAGGTAATCCACAGCGTGCGTGGGTGCGATCACAGGATCCATTGCTTTCTCCAGACACGACAAATTCCTGACAAGCAGAAGGGCTGTTTGCATAAATACCGCAACTTACCGCCTGCTTAAAAGGCCAATAAGGTAGCAAAAGAATACTTTCGGAGATGGAAAGCATTCAAATTGATTTGAATCATGTTAACCAGGATTTGCGATACAACTTCTAAATTAATCCAGATCAATAAATGGTCATTTAGCGAATGCAATGTGATCTATGTAGGATCATTTGTTACTCCAATGTAGGTATATTCGTCACGTTTTTATAACCATAACGACGGAGCGAACATGAAAAAATTAACAGTGGCGGCATTGGCAGTCAGTACACTTCTCTCTGGTAGCGTCTATGCTCACGAAGCAGGCGAGTTCTTTATTCGTGCAGGTTCGGCAACGGTACGTCCAACGGAAGGCGCGGATGGAACTCTGGGAAGCCTGGGTGGCTTTAGCGTGACCAATAACACCCAACTGGGCCTGACCTTCACCTATATGGCGACTGATAACATTGGTGTGGAATTGCTGGCGGCATCTCCGTTTCGTCATAAGGTTGGCACAGCCACAACTGGAGATATTGCGACAGTCCACCATTTACCGCCAACACTGATGGCACAATGGTATTTTGGCGATTCCGGCAGTAAATTCCGTCCTTACATTGGTGCGGGTATTAACTACACTACCTTTTTTAATAATGACTTCAATGACACCGGTGAAGGTCTTGGTTTATCCGACCTTAGTCTGAAGGATTCATGGGGCGTGGCGGGACAAGTAGGTCTGGATTATCTCATCAACCGTGACTGGTTGCTTAATATGTCGGTCTGGTACATGGATATCGACACTGAGGTGAAATATAAATCCAATGGCGCAGTGCTGCCTGCAGGACGCTATTCTGACAACGTACGCCTCGACCCATGGGTATTTATGTTCTCTGCGGGTTACCGCTTCTAATTTTTTACCATCAATAAACCGCCAGATATATTCTGGCGGTTTGTCTCAAATTAACTTCGTGTAGCTGCTTTCATCGGTTGTACAAAAGCTTTCAGTGCTTCCAGCATTTTTTCTGGCTCATTAATATGTTGCTCGATGATTTTTACAATTGCAGAACCAGAAATCGCGCCCGCAGCTCCTGCATCAATCGCTGCTTTTACCTGTTCCGGTGCTGAAATGCCAAAGCCCTGCAATGGAGGCGCGGCATTGTATTCTTTCAGCTTCGTGACCAGATGATTGAGCGGTAATGCCGCGCGGTTTTCCGCTCCGGTCACGCCCGCACGCGACAGTAAATAGGTGTAACCACGACCGTAAGAGGCAATCTGGCGCAGCAAATCATCATCAGCATTCGGCGGGCAGATAAAGATCGGCGCGACATTATGGCGCAACGCGGCCTGGCGGAAGGGCGCAGACTCTTCCACTGGCACGTCGGCAACCAGCACCGAATCGACGCCGACTTTTTCACATTGAGCGTAAAACTCATCAATGCCTTTGTTAAACACCAGGTTGGCGTACATCAGCAGGCCAACAGGAATGGTCGGATGTTTTTGACGAATCAGTGCCAGCATCTCAAAACATTGTGCCGGGGTCACACCTGCCGCAAAAGCACGCAGTGTGGCGTTTTGAATGGTCGGGCCATCTGCCAGCGGGTCGGAGAAGGGGATGCCTAACTCCAGCGCGTCGGCACCGGCTTCAATCAACGCATCGATAATTTTCAGCGACTGCTCTACGCCCGGATCACCGAGGGTGACGAAAGGAACAAATGCGCCTTCTTTGCGCTCCTTCAGTTGGGCAAACAGAGATTCATAGCGTTCCATCAGATTTCCCCTCGTGCTTTCAAAATATCGTGAACGGTGAAGATGTCTTTATCGCCGCGACCGGAAAGGTTAACCACCAGTAGCTGCTCTTTTTCCGGGTTTTCGCGCATCATTTTCAGCGCATGGGCCAGCGCGTGGGAGGATTCCAGCGCCGGGATAATTCCTTCATGCAGGCACAGCGTTTTAAAGGCTTCCAGCGCTTCATCATCGGTAATCGACACGTAATCAGCGCGACCGATGCTGTTGAGATACGCATGTTGTGGGCCAACGGACGGGAAATCCAGTCCGGCAGAGATGGAGTAAGATTCTTCAATTTGCCCGTCTTCGGTCTGCATCATCGGTGCTTTCATGCCGAAATAGATGCCTACGCGACCATGTTTCAACGGTGCGCCATGTTCGCCGGTTTCGATGCCGTGACCGCCTGGCTCCACGCCAATCAGGCCGACATTGGTTTCGTTGATGAAATCAGCAAACATGCCGATGGCATTCGAACCGCCGCCAACACAGGCGATAACAGCATCCGGCAGGCGACATTCTCTTTCCAGAATCTGTGCTTTCGTTTCTTCGCCAATCATCCGCTGAAACTCACGCACAATGGTCGGATAAGGATGCGGGCCAGCTGCGGTACCCAGCATATAGTGCGCGGTTTCGTAACTACCGGACCAGTCGCGCAGCGCCTCATTACAGGCATCTTTCAGCGTCGCGGAACCGCTATGCACAGGGATCACTTCCGCCCCCATTAAGCGCATACGAAAAACGTTAGGCGACTGGCGTTCAACGTCTTTGGCACCCATATAAATACGGCATTTCAGGCCGAGCAGGGCGCTGGCAAGGGCCGACGCCACACCATGCTGACCGGCTCCGGTTTCGGCGATGATTTCGGTTTTACCCATCCGCTTCGCCAGCAAAGCCTGGCCCAGAACCTGGTTGGTTTTATGCGCGCCGCCGTGCAATAAATCTTCGCGCTTCAGATACAGCGTGGTGTTCGTCCCGGCTGTAATGTTCTGGCATTTGGTCAGCGCGGTTGGGCGCCCGGCATAGTTTTTCAGCAGGTCGTTGAACTGGGCCTGAAATTCAGGATCTTTTTGCGCGCTGACAAAAGCTTCTTCCAGCTGGCGCAGAGCAGGCATCAGGATTTGTGGCACGTACATACCGCCAAACTCACCAAAATACGGGTTAAGTAATGTTGTCATTGTTCCTTTCCTTAATATGCGCGCAGCGTCTGGAAAACCGAGGCCAAAAGGCGTGCGTCTTTAATGCCCGGTTGCGACTCTACAGCAGAATTAAAATCAAGCCCGGCGCAGCCGGTTTGTGCCGCTTCCACGCAGTTATCTGCGCCTAAGCCACCCGCCAGCAGGACGTTGCCAAGCGATTGACCATTTAACAGTGACCAGTCGAAACGTTGCCCGCTTCCACCCTGGCCGTTGTCGAAAACATATTTATCGACGTGCTGAAAATCGCGCGCGGGAAGAGTTTCACCGACGCTCAATGCTTTCCAGATGGCAACGTTAGCGGGCAGCACGTCACGCAGTGCGTCGATATATTGCTGATCTTCATTACCATGCAGTTGCACTGCTGCCAGCGATAACGCGTTAGTTTTGTCCACCACATCAGCAATATCGTGATTGCGGAACACACCAACATACTGCAACGGTGCCGCAGCCATCACTTCCTGCGCCTGTTCAACGCTGACGCAACGCGGTGATGTCGCAACAAAAATCAACCCACCGTAAATCGCGCCCGCGTCATAAGCTGCTTTAGCATCTTGCCCACGCGTCAGGCCACATACTTTATTCTCACCCAGCAACACCCGGCGCACGGCGGCGTTCAAATCGTCATGGGCCATCAACGCCGAACCAATCAGAAAGCCGTTAGCGAAGTGGCTTAACTCGCGCACCTGAGCGTAAGTATTGATGCCGGATTCGCTGATTACCGTCACGTTGTGCCCCAGTTTCGGCGCAAGCTCGCGGGTACGGTTGAGATCAATCGACAAATCACGCAGATCGCGGTTGTTGATGCCAACGACTTTTGCCCCCAATGCAATGGCGCGCTCCAGTTCCTCTTCATTACTGACTTCGGTCAGCACACCCATCTCCAGACTGTGGGCGACGGCTGCAAGCTGGCGATATTGTTCGTCATCCAGTACTGAAAGCATTAATAAGCAGGCATCGGCCTGGTAATAGCGCGCCAGATAGATCTGGTAAGGATCGATAATGAAGTCTTTACATAAAATCGGCTGCGGGGCGATTTGGCTGACGATGGGGAGGAAATCAAAGCTCCCCTGAAAATATTTCTCATCAGTCAGCACCGAAATTGCCGAAGCGTAATGCTTATAAATCGAGGCAATGCGTGCCGGATCGAAATCATCACGAATCACGCCTTTCGACGGCGACGCTTTCTTGCACTCCAGAATAAACGCCGTGCGTGCACCCTGTAGCGCATCATAAAAATGTCGCGTGCTCGGCTGAACCTCATTCTGAAAACTGGCCAGCGGTTGCTGCTGTTTGCGGGCTTCTACCCAAATCGCCTTGTCTGCGACGATTTTCGCTAAAACGGTTTGCATCATTTACCCTCGTGCCGCCAGTGCGGTGACTCTGTCGTAAGCGGAACCACTGCGCAGTACCTCAAGAACGGTTTGCGCATTGGCTTGCAGATCTTCATGGCCATGCAGGCGCATTAACATGGCGACATTCGCCGCGACGGCTGCTTCATGGGCGGCGTCGCCTTTACCTTGTAACAAGCGTGTTAAAATGTCACGGTTTTCTTCCGGTGTTCCGCCAGCCAGTTGCTCCTGGTGGTAGGGCGTCAGGCCAAAATCTTCAGCGGTCAGTTGATAGCTTTTAATTTCACCATCGTGCAGCTCGGCAACAATGGTCGGAGCGTGTAAGGAAACTTCATCCATTCCACCGCTGTGTACCACCGCTGCACGTTGATACCCCAGCACGCGCAAGGTTTCGGCAATTGGCAGCACCAGTTCCGGGCTGTAGACACCAATTAACGCCAGCGGAGGATGCGCCGGGTTAATCAATGGCCCCAGCACGTTGAACAGGGTGCGAGTTTTCAGTTGCTGGCGAACCGGCATCGCGTGGCGGAATCCGGTGTGATATTTCGGCGCAAAGAGGAAGCAGACGCCTAATTCATCCAGCGCCTGGCGCGATTTATCGGCATTCATATCAAGATTAATACCGAACGCCGCCAGCAGATCCGACGAGCCAGATTTACTGGAGACGCTGCGGTTACCGTGTTTCGCCACTTTCAGCCCACAGGCCGCGGCGACAAACGCACTGGCGGTCGAAATATTGATACTGTTGCTGCCGTCACCGCCGGTGCCGACGATATCGGCAAACAGATAATCAGGGCGCGGGAACGGCGCGGCGTTTTCCAGTAGCGCCGTTGCTGCTCCGGCGATTTCGTTCGGGTGCTCGCCGCGAATTTTCATGCTCACCAGCGCCGCCGCGAGCTGTTCTGGCTTCAGCTCGCCACGTACCACCGCTGAAAAAAGCTGGTGGCTTTCTTGTTGGCTAAGCGTCTGTGCCTGATACAGTTTTTCCAGAATCGGTTGCAGCGTGTTGGTTGGCTCTAGTTTCTGCTGCGCCCAGGCCAGCGTTTGTTCCAGCAGGCGAGCGCCCTGAGTGGTAAGAATGGATTCCGGATGGAACTGGAACCCACAAACGCGATCCGCATCGTGACGCACCGCCATCACCATGCCATTAAAATGGGCGTTGATGGTTAAACCTGCCGGAATGTTGCTGCCAACCAGCGAGTGATAACGCGCCACCGGCAGCGGGTTTGTTAATCCGGCAAACATCGCCTGACCGTCATGTTCAATGCTCGACGCTTTACCGTGAAGAATTTCGCCCGCCTGACCGACATAACCCCCGTAAGCTTCGACAATCGCCTGATGCCCGAGGCAAATGCCAATGATTGGCAGCTTACCGCGCAGTCGGGTGAGGAGTTCCGGCATACAACCGGCTTCGCTCGGCACACCGGGGCCAGGAGAAAGCATCAGTACCGGATTGCTCATCGTCGCCAGGCGTTCAATTAAGGTCTGCGCTGGAATATGGTTGCGGTAAATCACCACGTTATGACCATTGCTGCGCAACTGATCTGCCAGGTTGTAAGTAAAAGAGTCGATATTATCGAGCAGCAGAATGTCAGCCATCAGAATGTCTCCTGTGCATGATGCGCGGTGGCAATAGCGCGCAGTACAGCGCGGGCTTTATTACGGGTTTCGTCGGCTTCCGACTGCGGAACAGAATCAAGTACCACGCCAGCACCGGCCTGCACGGTGGCGACTCCGTTCTCTACCAGCGCCGAGCGGATCACAATGCAGGTGTCGAGATCGCCATGCGCGGTGAAATAACCTACTGCGCCGCCGTAGCTGCCGCGTCGACGACCTTCCGCTTCGGCAATTAACTGCATAGCGCGTACTTTCGGCGCACCGCTTAACGTCCCCATATTCATACAGGCGCGATAAGCGTGCAGGGCGTCGAGATCGTGGCGCAGCTCACCGACAACGCGGGAGACCAGGTGCATCACGTAAGAGTAACGGTCAACTTTGGTGAGATCGGCGACGTAGCGGCTGCCGGGGGTACAAATGCGTGCCAGATCATTACGGGCGAGATCCACCAGCATCAGATGTTCAGACAGCTCTTTATGATCGGTACGCATTTCCAGTTCGATGCGGCTGTCGAGGTCTCTGTCCAGTGAACCATCGGCACGACGACCGCGTGGGCGTGTTCCGGCAATTGGGTAGATCTCAATCTGGCGGCTGGTGGCGTCATACTTGAGCGAGCTTTCCGGCGACGCGCCAAACAGGGTGAAATCATTATCCTGCATAAAAAACATGTACGGGCTGGGATTACTCTTTTTCAGCACGTAATAGGCCGCCAGCGGTGACGGGCAGGGCAGAGAGAAACGGCGAGATGGCACCACCTGGAAAATTTCTCCGGCGCGAATCGCTTTTTGCAACAAACGCACTACGCCACCGAACTCTTCATCGCTCTGGTTACATTCACAACGCATATGCGGCACGGAAACCACCGGCAGCGGCGGCGCGGCTTCGGTCAGTTGTTGGCGCAACTCGTGCAGGCGCGTAGTGAGACGCTGTTTTTCTTCTTCATTGGGAGCAAACAGGCTTGCCTGAATGCGGGTGCTTTTTTTCTGATGGTCAATCACCATCAGCGTTTCAGCGAGATAAAAACAGAAATCAGGGCAGTTATTTTCCGCTGACAATTGCGGTAAATCTTCAAATCCCGCCACAAGGTCATAAGAGAACAGCCCGCCGAAGAACATTGCTTCTCGTTCCTCCTTCGGTACATTCAACAGATTCTGTAATAAGCGGAAAGCGTCAAAAACCGAAAGGGAGCATAAGCGGGCGTCTTCATCCAGCAGTGGACTGACAGGGGGGAAGCGCAGCACACGGCAGTTTGGTGATTGTTCATTTTCCACACCCGCAGGCAGGGCGTTATCCAGTAGTGTCAGCAGGGCTTCGCCATTACCAGAAAGCGCCTGAATTGTGACAGTGTCACCTAAAGCTGTAATGCGCAGCGCACTGTCTACCAGCAGCAGGCTTTTTAAATCATCTTTGCTGTCGATATCTGCGGATTCCAGCAGCAGCGTTGCTGGACGATCCCCACACAACTGGTGAAAAAGCGCGGTGGGATTATCGCGATAAGCGCCTTCGCAGGTTAACAATTCGAGAGTCGGTTTTTGTGTTTGCATTGTTATTCTCTAATTTTGTTCAAAAAAAAGCCCGCTTATAAGGCGGGCTGGGTATCTGATTGCTTTACGCATGGTGAATACACTGCCCGTTTCAGGAAGTGCGCCACCAACCTTTCAGTACGAAAATCGCTTTCATTGTCGATACCCTTTTTACGTGAACTTGCGTACTAGTTAACTAGTTCGATGATTAATTGTCAACAGCTCATTTCAGAATATTTGCCAGAACCGTTATGATGTCGGCGCCAAAAACATTATCCAAAACGGGAGTGCGCCTTGAGCGACACGAATTACGCAGTGATTTACGACCTGCACAGCCATACCACAGCTTCCGATGGCTGCCTGACGCCAGAGGCGTTGGTGCACCGTGCGGTCGAGATGCGCGTCGGCACTCTGGCGATCACCGACCATGACACCACAGCTGCAATCGCGCCAGCAAGAGAGGAAATTTCACGTTCGGGACTGGCGCTGAATCTTATTCCCGGCGTGGAAATTTCCACGGTCTGGGAAAATCATGAAATTCATATTGTCGGGCTGAATATTGATATTACTCATCCGCTAATGTGTGAGTTCCTCGCGCAGCAGACAGAACGGCGCAATCAGCGGGCGCAGCTAATTGCCGAAAGACTTGAAAAAGCGCAAATACCAGGGGCGCTGGAAGGCGCGCAACGACTGGCGCAGGGCGGTGCGGTGACGCGCGGTCATTTTGCTCGTTTCCTGGTGGAGTGCGGCAAAGCCAGTTCAATGGCGGATGTCTTTAAAAAGTATCTGGCGCGCGGGAAAACCGGATACGTTCCGCCACAGTGGTGTACAATAGAACAAGCTATTGATGTCATTCATCATTCTGGCGGTAAGGCGGTGCTTGCTCATCCTGGGCGGTACAATCTTAGTGCTAAATGGCTGAAAAGATTGGTTGCGCATTTTGCCGAACACCACGGCGACGCGATGGAAGTCGCGCAGTGCCAGCAATCGCCCAATGAACGTACCCAGCTGGCGACACTTGCCCGCCAGCATCATTTATGGGCATCACAAGGATCTGATTTTCATCAGCCATGCCCGTGGATCGAACTGGGTCGTAAACTCTGGCTGCCCGCAGGCGTTGAAGGCGTCTGGCAGCTATGGGAACAGCCGCAGAACACCACAGAGAGGGAATTATGAGCCAGTTTTTTTATATTCATCCTGATAACCCGCAGCAACGTCTGATCAACCAGGCGGTGGAGATCGTGCGTAAAGGCGGGGTGATTGTTTATCCAACCGATTCCGGCTACGCACTCGGCTGTAAAATTGAAGATAAAAACGCGATGGAGCGTATTTGTCGTATTCGCCAGCTGCCGGACGGTCACAACTTTACCCTGATGTGTCGCGATCTTTCTGAACTTTCGACCTATTCATTCGTGGATAACGTTGCGTTTCGTTTAATGAAAAACAACACGCCGGGCAACTATACCTTCATCCTGAAGGGGACGAAGGAAGTGCCACGCCGTCTGTTGCAGGAAAAACGTAAAACCATTGGGATGCGTGTGCCTTCTAACCCGATTGCGCAGGCGTTGCTTGAGGTATTGGGCGAACCGATGCTTTCCACATCGCTGATGCTACCGGGCAGCGAATTTACCGAATCCGATCCGGAAGAAATTAAAGACCGTCTGGAAAAACAGGTGGATTTGATTATCCACGGCGGCTATCTCGGGCAGAAACCGACAACGGTCATTGATCTTACCGATGATACGCCGGTCGTGGTGCGTGAAGGCGTGGGTGATGTGAAGCCTTTCTTATAAAAAATTGCGTTCCACGGATGGAAGATTATGGCAGGGATATATCGCTGCATTTTGCTGTTGATAGTTGGGCTTTTTTTCTCTTCGTTGAGTTATGCGAAAAACACGGAGATCCCTTCATATGAAGAAGGGATCTCGCTCTTTGATGTTGAAGCCACTCTGCAACCGGATGGGGTGCTCGACATCAAAGAGAACATTCATTTTCAGGCGCGAAATCAGCAGATTAAGCACGGGTTTTCTCGTGATTTACCACGACTATGGATGCAGCCTAATGGGGATGCTGCACTGCTGAACTATCGTATTGTTGGCGTCACCCGTGATGGCGTTCCTGAACTCTGGCATCTTGACTGGCATATCGGGTTAATGAGTATTGTCGTGGGCGATAAACAACGTTTCTTGCCTCAAGGCGACTATCATTATCAAATTCATTATCAGGTTAAAAATGCTTTTCTACGCGATGGTGACTCTGACCTGCTAATCTGGAACGTGACCGGTAACAACTGGCCGTTTGAAATTTATAAGACCCGATTTTCTCTCCAGTTCTCTAATATTGCGGGTAATCCATTTAGCGAAATCGATCTCTTTACCGGAGATGAGGGCGACACATATCGAAATGGCCGCATCCTTGAGGACGGAAAAATTGAATCTCGCGATCCGTTTTATCGTGAAGATTTCACGGTTCTCTACCGCTGGCCTCATGCCTTGCTGGATAATGCCCCGGCACAACACACGGCGAATATCTTTAGCCATCTTTTTTGGCCCTCAACATCGTCTCTTATCATTTGGTTACCGTGTTTGCTCCTGGCGTGTGGATGGTTATATCTCTGGAAGCGCAGGCCGCAATTTACGCCGGTAGATGTGAGTGAAACCGATGTCATTCCGCCAGATTATACGCCCGGCATGTTACGTCTCGATGCGAAACTGGTTTACGACGATAAAGGTTTTTGTGCCGATATCGTAAATCTGATTGTGAAAGGAAAAATTCATCTGGAAGATCAGTATGACAAAAATCAGCAAACCCTGATTCGTGTTAATGAAGGCGCGACCAGAAATAATGCGCTATTACTGCCCACCGAACAGTTATTACTGGAAGCGCTATTTCGTAAAGGCGATAAGGTCGTCCTTACGGGGAGGCGCAACAGAGTCTTACGCAGAGCATTTTTACGGATGCAGAAATTTTATCTGCCGCGTAAAAAGTCTTCGTTTTACCGACCTGATGCGTTTTTGCAATGGGGCGGAATGGCGATATTGGCGGTCATTCTCTACGGTAACCTGAGTCCGGTAGGTTGGGCAGGAATGAGTCTGGTGGGCGATATGTTTATTATGATCTGCTGGCTTCTTCCTTTTTTATTTTGTTCCCTTGAGCTTTTGTTTGCCCGCGATGATGACAAGCCTTGCGTTAATCGTGTAATCATCACTTTGTTCTTACCACTGATTTGTTCAGGCGTGGCCTTCTATTCTCTCTATGTCAATGTCGGAGATGTATTCTTTTACTGGTATATGCCAGCGGGTTATTTTAGCGCTGTTTTCCTGACCGGTTATCTCACTGGCATGGGGTATATTTTTCTGCCAAAGTTTACCCAAACTGGGCAGCAACGTTATGCCCACGGTGAAGCTATCGTTAACTATCTTGCACGTAAAGAGGCAGCAACGCACAGTGGGCGGCGGCGGAAAGGGGAAACACGGAAGCTGGATTACGCGTTGTTAGGTTGGGCTATATCGGCAAATTTGGGGAGGGAATGGGCGTTACGCATCGTTCCTTCGCTTTCTTCGGCGATTCGCGCTCCAGAGATTGCCCGTAACGGCGTTTTATTCTCATTACAGATGCACCTGAGTTGCGGGGCCTATACCAGTTTGTTGGGGCGGAGCTATTCCGGTGGTGGTTCTGGCGCTGGTGGTGGTTGGTAATGAAGCCGATGTTAATCGAAACAAGCTTTAACCATAAAGATCGTGTATGATGTTCCGCCTCAAAGGCAGGCCAGCTACGGCCTGAAGAGTTCAAACAGACTTTACTATCAGTGAGTCAGATGTAAGTTCTGACTCATTGTTGCACAAAAGCATACCAGACGCCTGGGAAGGCGACACCAAAAGGAAGCTCAATGAGCGAAAAGTTACAGAAAGTGCTGGCGCGTGCCGGCCACGGTTCTCGCCGTGAAATCGAATCTATTATTGAAGCCGGTCGTGTGAGTGTTGATGGCAAAATTGCCAAACTCGGCGATCGCGTTGAAGTTACCCCTGGGCTGAAAATCCGTATCGATGGTCACCTGATTTCGGTACGTGAGTCCGCTGAACAAATTTGTCGCGTTCTGGCCTATTACAAACCAGAAGGTGAGTTGTGTACCCGTAACGATCCGGAAGGGCGCCCAACGGTGTTTGACCGTCTGCCGAAGCTGCGTGGCGCACGCTGGATTGCCGTGGGTCGTCTGGACGTTAACACCTGTGGTCTGTTGCTGTTCACCACCGATGGTGAACTGGCAAACCGTTTAATGCATCCAAGCCGTGAAGTTGAACGTGAATATGCCGTGCGTGTATTTGGTCAGGTTGACGACGCGAAACTGCGTGATTTAAGCCGTGGTGTGCAGCTGGAAGATGGTCCGGCAGCCTTTAAAACCATCAAGTTCAGCGGCGGTGAAGGGATCAACCAGTGGTACAACGTTACTTTGACCGAAGGCCGTAACCGTGAAGTTCGTCGTCTGTGGGAAGCGGTTGGCGTGCAGGTAAGTCGCCTGATCCGTGTGCGTTACGGTGATATTCCACTGCCGAAAGGTCTGCCACGCGGCGGCTGGACGGAGCTGGATCTCGCCCAGACTAACTATCTGCGCGAACTGGTGGAGCTACCGCCAGAAACCAGCTCTAAAGTCGCTGTAGAAAAAGATCGTCGTCGCATGAAGGCAAATCAAATTCGACGTGCGGTGAAACGTCATAGCCAGGTGAGCGGCGGTCGTCGTTCTGGCGGACGTAATAATAACGGTTAATTTAAGATAAGTATAAAATAAAGGCCCTGCGGGGCCTTTTCTTCATTTGAAGCATGATAAATAGTCGCAGTATTTTAATTTAATTTCATACTTGCTTATGAATAATGCCCGGAAATAGCCACATTACTATTTAATTATCTGAGATAAACTCAACGTCATGAGGTGGGTTATGATTAGATATAGTGGAATATTTCTATCGCTGTTAATGCTTTCAGGTTGTGCAACTGAAGCATTGAAAAACGAACAAGCTGAAACTGTTATTACTGTGGGTAACAAAGCGGTGGCAGCGAATGCAAGTTTCTTTAAACAATATTATGCTTCTCGTGAAAACTTCCTTGTTAATTTCTATGCAACTAATCCGGATTGTGCCCTGCGACCTGATTATGCCATAGATATAGGCGGTGATGGTAATGGAGGGAAATTATGCCAGCGTCCAGGGCCAAATACAAAACAAGTACAATTAGTCCCTTTCGAGAAAGAAAAACTACTGGCTTCAATGGAAGTCATTAATAGCATGAGCGCTTATGTAGAACTTCTGACTGAGGATATGGCAACAACGGAAAGTCAGCAAGTGGCATTACTTAAACAGGCTCTGGATCACGCAAACAACGCACAAACACTACTTGGTGTTTCACATAGCAAAGATTTAGCTCAGTCTGCAGCGGCGGTTAAAGATTTAGTAAATTATTTCAATGAGTTATATATAATAAAAGTCAATTCTGGAAAAATAGGTACAACGGTAGATGAAAACTGGGTAAGACTTATAAAGAACATGACAGTTTTGCGTAATGATATTTATACAAAAAGCAACAAGATTGAAAATTATACCTTTGCGAATGTGCATGATAATATGTTTTATTATAATACGGCATCTAAAAACTCTAAGAATACAGAGTTTAACACGCTGAAAAACAGGAAAGAGTTTCTAAGTTCAGTAATCAATGTGAATGAAACCAGGCTACAGGCATCGGCACCTGCCATGCCTGCGATTGAGGCTTTAAATGCCTTTATAGATAAGGGTGATTATCTGAAAAGCTTATACGTTAATAAAACACGCACGGCAGCTGAACAAAAAAGGTTAAATGAGATATTACGCGCACAGGTCATTAGTGGGTTAAAGGCGTCTGAGGGGCTGGCAAAATTACTTATTGCCAGCGGAATAATGTTATAGGAGGCTTTTTATGAACGATGTGCAAAATCGTAGGATACTGGCATTACTTGATATGCTGTATAATACCCTGGGCAATAAAACCACATGCAATGTTTGTCATAAATATTTTATCCATATCCTCACAGTTATGAACAACCTGACGATTAACTATGGTACTGAAACTTCGCCAGAGTTAGCCGAGATAAATTATGACGATGCTAATGCGTTAATTACTGAATTGATATTATTTATTGAAGATGTTGACGCTGAGAATCATGAAACATATCAGAGACATTTTAATGAGATTACACGCATTCTGAATTTTGCTATTGCCGCTTGAATATAATTATGATTAAAGCACCTCAAGAGGTTTCTTTTGAGGTGCTTTCACTTAGTAATCGATCCCTATCTGCGCTTTTACGCCAGCATCAAACGCATGTTTCACGGGGCGTAACTCACTTACCGTATCCGCCAGTTCAAGAATATCCCGATGACAACCACGACCCGTGATAATCACCGTCTGCTGATCTGGACGTTCATTTAACGCCTGCACCACTTCTTCAAGTGGCAAATAGTCATACGCCACCATATAAGTCAGCTCATCGAGCAAAACCATATCCACTGAGGGATCTGCCAGCATCCGCTTTGCATGTTGCCAGACTTCACGGCAGGCGGCGGTATCAGACTCGCGATTTTGCGTATCCCAGGTAAAGCCCGTTGCCATCACCTGAAACTCAACGCCATGTGGCTCCAGCAAATTGCGCTCGCCGTTAGGCCAGGTACCTTTAATAAACTGCACGACCCCCACTTTTTTGCCATGGCCAACCGCGCGAGTTGCGGTACCAAATGCCGCGGTGGTTTTGCCTTTTCCATTGCCGGTAAAGACGATGAGAATGCCACGCTCATCCTGCGCTTGCGCCACGCGAGCATCAACTTTCTCTTTAACACGCTGCTGACGCTGTTGGTAGCGTTCATCACTCATTGGGATATTCCTGGTTTGCGGCCCGGTTGGGCGTCAAAGGTCATGCCGGTTTTACGGCGGCTGTCATCGCCCATCAGCCATAAATAGAGTGGCATGATATCGGCGGGTGTTTTGAGTTTCTGTGGATCTTCGGTGGGGAAAGCACTGGCACGCATTGCAGTACGTGTACCGCCGGGGTTAATGCAGTTGACGCGCAGGCGCTGCTGATATTCATCGGCCAGCACTTGCATCATTCCTTCGGTGGCAAATTTCGACACCGCATATGCGCCCCAGTTGGCACGCCCCTGACGCCCAACGCTTGATGAGGTAAAGACCAGCGAACCGGCGTCCGATTTGAGTAATAAAGGAAGCAGTGCCTGGGTGAGCATAAAGGTGGCATTAACGTTGACCTGCATGACGTCCTGCCAGACCTGCGGATTTTGCTCGCGCATTGGGCAAACATCGCCGAGCAATCCGGCGTTATGCAGCACGCCGTCCAGACGCGGGTAATTAACAGCAATACGCTGTGCCAGTTGTTGGCAGTCTTCGGACGTACAGGTCAGCAAATCGAGAAGAAACCATTGCGGCTGGCGTCCTGTCTCTTCTAACATGCTCTGGGCCACCTGACGTAATTTTTCTTCGTTCCGGCTCAGCAGAATGACCGTCGCGCCATAGCGCGCATAAGTTAAAGCGGCTTCACGACCAATGCCGTCGCTGGCGCCTGTCACCAGGATAATACGATCATTGAGTAAATCTTGTTTTGGTTGGTAATGCATGGCTACTCCCCGACGACATCAACAGTCGCGCTGCCAGTGTACTTTATGACTTTGGGGTTTTATGCCTGAAACAGGAGGGCATTTCAATCAGCCTGGGGCGATAACGCCGTAAAATGAATACTTTGTCATACTTTCGCCGCAATAACATCTCTGCGAGACGGCTTAACATGCCTGTTGTAAACTGTGAGCCAAAGCGTTGTTTAACCAAGGTGGGACTCGTGGAATTGTTGTCTGAATATGGTTTGTTTTTGGCGAAAATCGTCACCGTTGTGGTGGCGATTGCGGCTATTGCCGCCATTATTGTCAATGTTGCTCAACGTAATAAACGCCAGCGTGGCGAGTTACGAGTCAACAATCTCAGCGAACAGTATAAGGAGATGAAAGAAGAACTGGCTGCGGCGCTGATGGATCCACATCAGCAAAAACAGTGGCACAAAGCGCAGAAGAAAAAGCACAAGCAAGAAGCGAAGGCAGCGAAAGCAAAAGCCAAACTGGGCGAGGTGGCAGCCGAAAGCAAGCCACGAGTCTGGGTGCTGGATTTCAAGGGCAGCATGGACGCCCATGAAGTGAACGCGCTACGTGAAGAGGTTACTGCGGTACTCGCGGCATTTAAACCGCAGGATCAGGTCGTTCTGCGTCTGGAAAGCCCCGGTGGCATGGTACATGGTTACGGTCTGGCGGCTTCACAGTTGCAGCGCCTGCGTGATAAAAATATTCCTTTAACTGTTACGGTAGACAAAGTGGCTGCCAGCGGCGGTTACATGATGGCCTGTGTGGCGGATAAAATTGTTTCAGCGCCGTTTGCAATTGTTGGCTCTATTGGTGTTGTGGCGCAAATGCCCAACTTTCACCGCTTCCTGAAAAGCAAAGATATTGATATCGAACTGCACACTGCCGGGCAGTATAAGCGCACGCTGACAGTGCTGGGTGAAAACACCGAAGAAGGGCGCGAGAAATTCCGCGAAGAACTGAACGAAACGCATCAGTTATTTAAAGATTTTGTGAAGCGTATGCGTCCGTCTCTGGACATTGAAATGGTGGCAACCGGTGAACACTGGTACGGACAACAGGCGGTGGAGAAAGGCCTGGTTGACGAAATCAACACCAGTGATGAAGTGATCCTTAGCCTGATGGAAGGTCGTGAAGTGATCAATGTACGCTATATGCAGCGTAAACGGTTGATCGATCGATTCACTGGCAGCGCGGCAGAGAGCGCCGACCGATTGTTGCTACGCTGGTGGCAACGCGGGCAAAAGCCGTTGATGTAAAAGATAAACGCGAGGATAAAACCTCGCGTTTTGCTTTAATCGACCAGATGGTATTTTTCCGAGAGCACATGGGCCAGGTGTTTGAACATATTAAACACCGCGGTGCTTTTCGCTGTCGGCAATCCTTGTTCATCTAAAAAATAATCGCCGCTAAACACCAGCACGCCATTACGCTGCGTGACGCCGGTGGCTTCAATCCCTGCGAGCGTATCCTCATGCTCACGTATGATTTTGTTAGCCTCTTTCAACAGCGTTTCGCGGTCGATGGGTTGTGTCTCTTTGTTCATTATTTACTCCTTAAACAAGGACATTAGTCTACGCCAGGCATGGCTTGCAGACAAATATACCACGCTGACGGCAAGAGCGCCTTACTGGCAACTTTGGATTTTGCATGCTAATAAAGTTGCGTAACGGATTTTATCAGGTACAGTGTGACGCTTTCGTCAATCTGGCAATAGATTTGCTTGACATTCGACCAAAATTACGTCGTGCTATAGCGCCTGTAGGCCAGACCTGTTAACTCAGTCACCTGAATTATCGTGAACAGAGTCACGACAAGGGGTTGATATCCGCAGAGAGCGAGTCCATATCGGTAACTCGTTGCCAGTGGAAGGTTTATCAATGTGCGACGCATTCCTGGAAGAATCAAATTAGGTAAGGTGAATATGGGTAAAGCTCTTGTCATCGTTGAGTCCCCGGCAAAAGCCAAAACGATCAACAAGTATCTGGGTAGTGACTACGTGGTGAAATCCAGCGTCGGTCACATCCGCGATTTGCCGACCAGTGGCTCAGCAGCCAAAAAGAGTGCCGACTCTACCTCCACCAAGACGGCTAAAAAGCCTAAAAAGGATGAACGTGGCGCTCTCGTCAACCGTATGGGGGTTGACCCGTGGCACAATTGGGAGGCGCACTATGAAGTGTTGCCAGGTAAAGAGAAGGTCGTCTCTGAACTGAAACAACTGGCTGAAAAAGCCGACCACATCTATCTCGCAACCGACCTTGACCGCGAAGGGGAAGCCATTGCATGGCACCTGCGGGAAGTGATTGGTGGTGATGATGCGCGCTATAGCCGAGTGGTATTTAACGAAATTACGAAAAACGCGATTCGTCAGGCATTTAACAAGCCAGGTGAGCTGAATATCGATCGTGTTAATGCCCAGCAGGCGCGTCGCTTTATGGACCGCGTGGTGGGGTATATGGTTTCTCCGCTGCTGTGGAAAAAAATTGCTCGTGGTCTGTCTGCCGGGCGTGTGCAGTCGGTAGCGGTCCGCCTGGTGGTTGAACGTGAGCGTGAAATTAAAGCGTTCGTACCGGAAGAGTTCTGGGAAGTGGATGCCAGCACGACCACGCCATCCGGCGAGGCATTGGCTTTGCAGGTGACTCATCAGAATGACAAACCGTTCCGCCCGGTCAATAAAGAACAAACTCAGGCTGCGGTAAGTCTGCTGGAAAAAGCGCGCTATAGCGTGCTGGAACGTGAAGACAAACCGACCACAAGCAAACCTGGCGCTCCTTTTATTACCTCTACGCTGCAACAGGCTGCCAGCACTCGTCTTGGTTTTGGCGTGAAAAAAACCATGATGATGGCGCAGCGTCTGTATGAAGCAGGCTATATCACTTACATGCGTACTGACTCCACTAACCTGAGTCAGGACGCGGTAAATATGGTTCGCGGTTATATCAGCGATAATTTTGGTAATAAATATCTGCCGGAAAGTCCGAATCAGTACGCCAGCAAAGAAAACTCACAGGAAGCGCACGAAGCGATTCGTCCTTCTGACGTCAATGTGATGGCGGAATCGCTGAAGGATATGGAAGCGGACGCACAGAAACTTTACCAGTTAATCTGGCGTCAGTTTGTTGCCTGTCAGATGACCCCGGCGAAATATGATTCCACCACGCTGACCGTTGGTGCAGGCGATTTCCGCCTGAAAGCACGCGGACGTATTCTGCGCTTTGATGGCTGGACGAAAGTAATGCCTGCGCTGCGTAAAGGCGATGAAGATCGTATTTTACCGGCAGTCGATAAAGGCGACTCTCTGTCGCTTGTTGAACTGACTCCGGCACAGCACTTTACCAAGCCGCCAGCCCGTTTCAGCGAAGCCTCGCTGGTTAAAGAACTGGAAAAACGTGGTATTGGTCGTCCGTCTACCTATGCGTCGATTATTTCGACCATCCAGGATCGCGGCTATGTGCGTGTGGAAAACCGTCGATTCTATGCGGAAAAAATGGGTGAAATCGTAACCGATCGTCTGGAAGAAAATTTCCGCGAATTAATGAATTACGACTTCACCGCGCAGATGGAAAACAGCCTCGACCAGGTGGCAAATCACGAAGCGGAGTGGAAAGCCGTACTGGATCACTTCTTCTCGGATTTCACCCAGCAGCTTGATAAAGCGGAAAAAGATCCGGAAGAGGGCGGCATGCGTCCAAACCAGATGGTTTTGACCAGTATTGACTGCCCTACCTGTGGCCGCAAAATGGGTATTCGTACAGCGAGCACCGGGGTATTCCTTGGCTGTTCTGGCTATGCGCTGCCGCCGAAAGAGCGTTGCAAAACCACCATTAACCTGGTGCCGGAAAACGAAGTACTGAACGTACTGGAAGGCGAAGACGCTGAAACTAACGCCCTGCGCGCCAAACGTCGTTGCCCGAAATGCGGCACGGCGATGGACAGCTATCTCATCGATCCAAAACGTAAGTTGCATGTTTGTGGTAATAACCCAACCTGCGATGGTTACGAGATCGAAGAGGGTGAATTCCGCATTAAAGGTTA
Organism: Escherichia sp. E14S1; assembly: GCF_004211995.1. Classification (NCBI taxonomy): domain Bacteria; kingdom Pseudomonadati; phylum Pseudomonadota; class Gammaproteobacteria; order Enterobacterales; family Enterobacteriaceae; genus Escherichia; species Escherichia sp. E14S1. Next base: position 79,829 of record NZ_RHJQ01000013.1, on the reverse strand, counting down.
TGACGGCCCGATCGTTGAGTGTGAAAAATGTGGCTCTGAAATGCACCTGAAAATGGGGCGTTTCGGTAAATACATGGCCTGCACCAACGAAGAGTGTAAAAACACGCGTAAGATTTTACGTAACGGCGAAGTGGCGCCACCGAAAGAAGATCCGGTTCCGCTGCCAGAATTAGCGTGCGAAAAATCGGATGCTTATTTCGTGCTCCGTGACGGCGCTGCTGGAGTGTTCCTGGCTGCCAACACCTTCCCGAAATCTCGTGAAACGCGTGCGCCGCTGGTGGAAGAGCTTTATCGCTTCCGCGACCGTCTACCGGAAAAACTGCGTTATCTGGCGGAGGCTCCGCAGCAAGATCCAGACGGTAATAAGACAATGGTTCGCTTTAGCCGCAAAACTAAACAGCAATATGTCTCTTCGGAAAAAGACGGAAAGGCAACTGGCTGGTCAGCATTTTATGTTGATGGCAAATGGGTTGAAGGGAAAAAATAACCTTTAAGTCTGTCAGGTTTTTATAAACAAAGGGTCGCAAAAGCGGCCCTTTTTCATTGCATATTATTTTTTCTACACACCTATACACTAAAGCTATAAATGATATAGTGGTTATAGTTATCACTTTTTTTATTATTAAATCGTATTAGTCACCCGCCAGGTGTGGCGAAAAAACGATGTTCTGATGGCGTCTAATTGGATGGTTTAACATGAAATTACAACAACTTCGCTATATTGTTGAGGTAGTCAATCATAACCTAAATGTCTCCTCAACGGCTGAAGGACTTTACACATCACAACCCGGGATCAGTAAGCAAGTCAGAATGTTGGAAGATGAACTGGGCATTCAAATTTTTTCCCGTAGCGGTAAGCACCTGACGCAGGTAACCCCCGCAGGGCAGGAAATTATCCGTATTGCTCGTGAAGTGTTGTCAAAGGTCGACGCCATTAAATCGGTAGCCGGTGAACACACCTGGCCTGATAAAGGTTCGCTGTATATTGCCACTACCCATACTCAGGCACGTTATGCGCTGCCAAATGTCATTAAAGGCTTTATCGAGCGTTATCCTCGAGTTTCTTTGCATATGCATCAGGGCTCGCCGACACAAATTGCTGATGCAGTCTCTAAAGGTAATGCTGATTTCGCAATTGCCACGGAAGCCCTGCATTTATATGAAGATTTAGTGATGTTGCCGTGCTACCACTGGAACCGGGCCATTGTGGTAACCCCGGATCATCCTCTGGCGGGCAAAAAGGAAATCACGATTGAAGAACTGGCGCAGTATCCGCTAGTAACCTATACCTTCGGCTTTACCGGCCGTTCCGAACTGGACACAGCGTTTAACCGCGCAGGGCTGACGCCGCGTATTGTCTTCACAGCAACTGATGCTGACGTCATTAAAACCTACGTTCGTCTTGGGCTGGGAGTAGGGGTCATTGCCAGCATGGCGGTCGATCCGGTTTCAGACCCCGATCTGGTGCGTGTCGATGCACATGATATCTTCAGCCACAGCACAACTAAAATTGGTTTTCGCCGTAGTACGTTTTTACGCAGCTATATGTATGATTTCATTCAGCGTTTTGCGCCGCATTTAACGCGAGACGTCGTTGATGCCGCCGTAGCACTGCGTTCCAATGAAGAAATTGAAGTCATGTTCAAAGATATCAAATTGCCAGAAAAATAATTACCCACGTTATTTCCGGCATCTTTTTATGTGACAAAGGTGCCGGAATATATTCTCTATTCCTTTTTATTTGTTAGTCGCTCACAATATAAATATCCACAAAATTTTTATGGCAAATCGAGCATAAAGTAGTGTCTATTTATCCGCGTTGCAAACTCCACTCTTCAAATATCTATTTCAGGTCAAAAGATTGAATTATTCACTGGAAACGATTCGTAAATTCGCTGGATTTTTGACTAAAGTTTCATTAGGATTTGTCCTATCATTTGATTAATTACACCAATCGTTTATCATCTTTCTGATAAGTGATGGCGATTATATGAGGTTAGCAATGCCTTCTGGAAATCAGGACCCCCGCCGGGACCCTGAATTAAAACGCAAAGCCTGGCTTGCGGTATTTCTTGGTTCTGCGCTCTTTTGGGTGGTTGTCGCACTGCTGATTTGGAAAGTGTGGGGATAACTATGGTCGTTCAGGAGCAACATCAGGAACCGTCACCATTATGTCAGCAGAATGACAATGCAACGGAAACGAAACGGGACTGTTCCGTCGTTATACCCCATAGCTGGAAACTAACACCGCAACAGCAAGCCTTTATAGAGATGTTTGCTGAAGATGATCAGCAGAAACAATAATTATCATCATTCTTGTTCCCCAATATATTAATGAATATAACGGCTTTTATTACACCACAGCAATAACAGGTTGAGTTATCTCAACATAAAGTAATAACTGTTAAGGGTGTAGCCTATGATCACTACAAATACGAAATACTGGTCCTGGATGGGCGCATTTTCTCTGTCGATGCTCTTCTGGGCTGAACTCCTCTGGATCGTTACTCACTGATCCCTGACCCCGCTGCGGCGGGGTTTTCTTTTGCTTTGCCACACGTTTTCTCCTCTTTTATCAATTTGGGTTGTTATCAAATCGTTACGCGATGTTTGTGTTATCTTTAATATTCACCCTGAAGAGAATCAGGGCATCGCAACCCTGTTATTAAGGAGGAGCTATGTCGTCAACCCTACGAGAAGCCAGTAAGGACACGTTGCAGGCCAAAGATAAAACTTACCACTACTACAGCCTGCCGCTTGCTGCCAAATCACTGGGCGATATCACCCGTCTGCCTAAGTCGCTCAAAGTTCTGCTCGAAAACCTGCTGCGCTGGCAGGATGGCAATTCGGTCACCGAAGACGATATTCATGCGCTGGCGGGATGGCTGAAAAATGCCCATGCCGACCGCGAAATTGCCTACCGTCCAGCCAGAGTGCTGATGCAGGATTTTACCGGCGTACCTGCTGTTGTTGATCTTGCGGCGATGCGGGAAGCAGTAAAACGTCTCGGTGGCGATACCGCGAAGGTGAATCCGCTCTCACCAGTCGATCTGGTGATTGACCACTCGGTTACCGTCGATCGCTTTGGCGATGATGAGGCATTTGAGGAAAACGTACGCCTGGAAATGGAGCGCAACCACGAGCGTTATGTATTTCTGAAATGGGGGCAGCAGGCGTTCAGTCGTTTTAGCGTTGTGCCACCAGGCACTGGGATTTGCCACCAGGTGAACCTTGAATATCTCGGCAAAGCGGTGTGGAGTGAATTGCAGGAGGGGGAGTGGATTGCTTATCCGGATACGCTCGTTGGCACCGACTCGCACACGACCATGATCAACGGTCTTGGTGTGTTAGGCTGGGGCGTTGGTGGAATTGAAGCGGAAGCGGCGATGTTAGGTCAGCCAGTTTCCATGCTTATTCCTGATGTGGTGGGCTTTAAACTCACCGGTAAACTGCGTGAAGGTATTACCGCCACCGACCTGGTGCTGACCGTTACTCAGATGCTACGTAAACATGGCGTAGTAGGTAAATTCGTCGAATTTTACGGTGATGGTCTGGATTCACTGCCACTGGCGGATCGTGCAACCATTGCCAATATGTCGCCGGAATATGGTGCGACCTGCGGCTTCTTCCCAATCGATGCTGTCACTCTCGATTACATGCGGTTAAGCGGCCGTAGTGAAGACCAGGTTGAACTGGTTGAGAAATATGCTAAAGCGCAGGGGATGTGGCGGAACGCAGGTGATGAACCGGTGTTTACCAGTACGCTTGAATTGAATATGAACGACGTAGTCGCTAGTCTTGCCGGTCCAAAGCGTCCACAAGATCGTGTTGCGCTGCCTGATGTGCCAAAAGCTTTTGCCGCCAGTAACGAACTGGAAGTCAACGCCACGCATAAAGATCGCCAGCCGGTCGATTATGTTATGAACGGGCATCAGTATCAGTTGCCTGATGGTGCGGTGGTTATTGCTGCGATAACGTCGTGTACCAACACCTCTAACCCCAGCGTGCTGATGGCGGCCGGATTACTGGCGAAAAAAGCCGTCACCTTGGGGCTGAAACGACAACCGTGGGTCAAAGCGTCTCTCGCGCCTGGCTCGAAAGTGGTTTCTGACTATCTGGCAAAAGCCAAACTGACGCCGTATCTTGATGAACTGGGCTTTAACCTTGTGGGCTATGGTTGTACCACCTGTATTGGTAACTCTGGTCCGTTGCCCGATCCTATCGAAACCGCGATCAAAAAGGGCGATTTAACCGTTGGCGCGGTACTGTCTGGCAACCGTAACTTTGAAGGACGTATTCATCCGCTGGTTAAAACCAACTGGTTGGCTTCGCCGCCGCTGGTGGTTGCCTATGCACTGGCGGGCAATATGAATATCAACCTGGCTTCCGAACCTCTGGGGCACGATCGTAAAGGCGATCCGGTATATCTGAAAGATATCTGGCCATCGACTCAAGAGATTGCTCGCGCTGTTGCGCAAGTCTCCACTGAAATGTTCCGTAAGGAGTACGCGGAAGTTTTCGAAGGGACTGCGGAGTGGAAGGAGATTAAGGTTGTACGATCAGATACCTACGGATGGCAGGATGATTCGACCTACATTCGCTTATCCCCTTTCTTTGATGAAATGCAGGCAACCCCTGCGCCAGTGGAAGATATTCACGGTGCGCGAATTCTGGCAATGCTGGGGGATTCGGTTACCACTGACCATATCTCTCCGGCAGGCAGCATTAAGCCTGATAGTCCCGCGGGTCGATATCTACAAGGTCGTGGTGTTGAGCGTAAAGATTTTAACTCCTACGGTTCGCGTCGTGGTAACCATGAAGTGATGATGCGTGGCACGTTCGCCAATATTCGCATTCGTAACGAAATGGTGCCTGGTGTTGAAGGGGGGATGACGCGCCATCTACCAGGCAATGATGTTATCTCTATTTATGATGCGGCGATGCGCTATCAGCAAGAGAAAACACCGCTGGCGGTAATTGCCGGGAAAGAATATGGGTCAGGTTCGAGTCGAGACTGGGCGGCAAAAGGCCCGCGTCTGCTCGGTATTCGCGTGGTGATTGCAGAATCGTTTGAACGTATTCATCGTTCGAATTTAATCGGCATGGGTATTTTGCCGCTGGAGTTCCCGCAAGGGGTGACGCGTAAATCGTTAGGGCTGACGGGGGAAGAGAAGATTGATATTGCCGATCTGCAAAATCTGCAACCTGGCGCTACGGTTCCTGTGACACTAACGCGAGCTGATGGTGTGCAGGACGTTGTGCCGTGCCGTTGTCGCATCGACACTGCAACAGAATTAACCTATTACCGGAATGACGGTATTTTGCATTATGTCATCCGTAATATGTTGAAGTAATTCAACTTTAGTTGCCGGATGTGGATCATCCGGCAAATATATTAAGTCTGTAGCGATAAGGGTTATTTGTTGAACAAATGGCCCATTTTCTCGGCTTTAGTATCGAGATAGTGTTCATTATTTGGGTTACGGCCAACAATCAACGGCACGCGTTCAACAATGTTGATACCCGCTTCGGTCAGAATTTCGACTTTTTTCGGGTTGTTGGTTAACAGACGGACTTCATTAACGCCCAGTAACTTGAACATGTCGGCGCAGAGGGTGAAATCACGTTCATCAGCGGCGAAACCTAACTGATGATTGGCCTCTACAGTATCGTAACCTTGATCCTGTAACGCATAAGCACGGATTTTATTCAACAAACCGATGTTACGTCCTTCCTGACGGTGGTACAGCAAAATACCACGGCCTTCTTCGGCAATATGCGTCAGTGCCGCTTCAAGCTGGAAGCCGCAATCGCAGCGCAAGCTGAACAGGGCATCACCGGTCAGACACTCAGAATGGACGCGTGCCAGGACAGGAGTATGTCCTGAAATGTCGCCATAAACTAACGCGACATGATCGTGTCCGGTTGCCAGTTCTTCAAATCCCACCATCAGGAAATCGCCCCATGGGGTTGGCAGTTTGGCTTCTGCCACACGTTTAAGCTGCATGAAATTCTCCAGATAATGCTGGTTCTGTATTGGCTTATTTTGCCATAACGCGAAGGGGTTCTCCTAATCACGACGCGCCAATCGTTCACTGAATGGCACAAATCTGTCAATTTTTACTGGAGCAGGCATTTTCAGTTATGATTGTGGGAATTATAAAAAGGAGAGGCCATGCGTTCGATTGCCAGACGTACCGCAGTGGGAGCTGCACTATTACTTGTAATGCCGGTAGCTGTATGGATTTCTGGCTGGCGTTGGCAACCAGGAGATCAAAGTTGGCTGTTAAAAGCGGCCTTTTGGATCACTGAAACCGTTACTCAGCCCTGGGGCGTCATTACACATCTGATTTTATTCGCTTGGTTTCTCTGGTGTCTGCGTTTTCGCCTCAAAGCCGCAATTATGCTGTTTACCATTCTGGCTGCGGCGATCCTCATTGGACAAGGCGTGAAATCCTGGATAAAAGATAAAGTTCAGGAGCCGCGCCCCTTTGTGATATGGCTGGAAAAAACACATCATATTCCGGTTGAGGAGTTCTACACTTTAAAACGTGCGGAACGCGGAAGTTTAGTGAAAGAACAGTTGGCTGCAGAAAATAATATACCGGGCTATTTACGCTCTCACTGGCAGAAAGAGACGGGTTTTGCCTTTCCTTCCGGTCACACGATGTTTGCTGCCAGTTGGGCGCTGCTGGCCGTTGGGTTACTGTGGCCGCGTCGGCGAACATTCACCATTGCACTCTTGCTGGTTTGGGCCACGGGAGTCATGGGAAGCCGTCTGCTACTCGGGATGCATTGGCCGCGTGATTTGGTGGTGGCTACATTGATTTCGTGGGCGCTGGTGGCGGTGGCAACCTGGCTTGCACAACGAATTTGTGGGCCATTAACACCACCTCCGGAAGAAGATCGTGAGATAGCGCAACGAGAAGAAGAAAGTTAACGCTGGTTGATTTTCTGATTTTCGCCCTTAAATCACCAACAATGCACGTAGTTGCCATTTCGCAGTCGGCGTGAAAATGGTACTTTAAAGGGCTATTGCGGTAAGTTGACCATAATTTATGCGCTCTAACCACATAACGGGAAGTAATGTGAAATATTTACTCATTTTCTTATTGGTGTTGGCGATTTTCGTGATTTCGGTCACGTTAGGTGCGCAGAACGATCAACAGGTGACGTTTAACTATCTGTTAGCGCAAGGGGAGTATCGTATCTCTACTTTGCTGGCGGTATTGTTTGCTGCGGGTTTTGCTATCGGTTGGTTAATTTGCGGACTGTTCTGGCTGCGAGTTCGTGTTTCTCTGGCGCGTGCTGAACGTAAAATAAAGCGACTGGAAAACCAGCTTTCACCCGCGACTGATGTGGCGGTAGCGCCGCATGCGTCAGTGGCGAAGGAATAACCTTCTATGCTGGAGTTGTTGTTTCTGCTTTTGCCTGTAGCCGCTGCCTATGGCTGGTATATGGGCCGCAGAAGTGCGCAACAAAACAAGCAAGATGAAGCCAATCGCCTGTCACGTGATTACGTGGCGGGGGTTAACTTTCTGCTTAGCAATCAACAAGATAAGGCGGTGGACCTGTTCCTCGATATGCTCAAAGAGGACACCGGCACCGTTGAAGCCCACCTTACGCTCGGAAACTTGTTCCGATCCCGTGGCGAAGTCGATCGCGCAATTCGCATCCACCAAACCTTAATGGAAAGCGCCTCGCTGACCTATGAACAGCGCCTGTTGGCAATTCAGCAACTGGGTCGTGATTACATGGCTGCCGGATTGTACGATCGTGCGGAAGATATGTTTAATCAATTGACTGATGAAACTGACTTCCGTGTTGGCGCTTTGCAACAACTCCTGCAAATCTACCAGGCCACCAGTGAATGGCAAAAGGCGATCGATGTCGCCGAACGTTTGGTTAAACTGGGTAAAGATAAACAGCGGGTCGAAATAGCTCATTTCTATTGTGAATTAGCTCTTCAATACATTGCCAGCGAAGATCTCGATCGTGCCATGACTTTGCTGAAAAAAGGGGCGGCGGCCGACAAAAACAGCGCGCGCGTATCCATCATGATGGGGCGTGTGTTTATGGCCAAAGGCGAGTACGGCAAAGCGGTCGAAAGCCTGCAACGCGTTATTTCTCAGGACAGAGAACTGGTCAGCGAAACGCTGGAAATGCTGCAAACCTGCTATCAGCAGTTGGGTAAAACTGACGAATGGGCAGAGTTTCTCCAGCGAGCGGTGGAAGAAAATACGGGTGCTGATGCTGAACTGATGCTTGCTGACATCATTGAATCGCGTGACGGGAGCGATGCAGCTCAGGTTTACATTACGCGGCAGTTGCAACGTCATCCAACCATGCGCGTGTTCCACAAATTGATGGATTACCACCTCAATGAAGCGGAAGAAGGGCGTGCAAAAGAGAGCCTGATGGTGCTGCGCGATATGGTTGGTGAGAAGGTACGCAGTAAGCCGCGTTATCGCTGCCAGAAGTGTGGTTTTACCGCTTATACCCTTTACTGGCATTGTCCGTCCTGTCGGGCCTGGTCGACCATTAAACCAATTCGTGGTCTGGACGGTCTGTAGTTTTTAAAAAAAATCAACTTTAGTTACAACATACTAATGGTTGTTATCAACAAATGTGCTTCGGTAACGCCTGCATGAAAAAGCCTGACAGGAGAGAAATCGCAACTGTTAATTTTTTATTTCCACGGGTAGAATGCACGTCGTTTACCTTTTTCGCGCCACTTCCGGTGCCCATCATCAAGAAGGTCTGGTCATGACGTTAACTGCTTCATCTTCTTCCCGCGCTGTTACGCGTTCTCCCGTCGTTGTTGCCCTTGATTATAATAATCGTGATGCTGCGCTGGCATTTGTCGACAAAATCGACCCACGCGATTGTCGTCTGAAAGTTGGCAAAGAGATGTTTACGCTGTTTGGGCCACAGTTTGTCCGTGAACTGCAAGAGCGTGGTTTTGATATCTTCCTTGACCTGAAATTTCACGACATTCCCAACACAGCAGCGCACGCCGTGGCCGCAGCGGCTGACTTAGGTGTGTGGATGGTGAATGTTCATGCATCTGGCGGGGCGCGTATGATGACCGCTGCTCGTGAGGCGCTGGTTCCGTTTGGCAAAGACGCGCCGTTGTTAATAGCGGTAACTGTGCTGACTAGCATGGAATCAAGCGATCTGGCGGATCTCGGCGTGACACTGTCACCAGCGGATTATGCAGAGCGTCTGGCGGCGCTGACACAAAAATGTGGTCTTGATGGCGTGGTGTGTTCTGCCCAAGAAGCCGTTCGTTTTAAACAAGCGTTTGGTCAGGACTTCAAACTGGTTACGCCGGGTATTCGTCCTCAGGGGAGTGATGCTGGAGACCAGCGCCGCATTATGACGCCAGAACAGGCGCTGGCAGCTGGGGTTGATTATATGGTGATTGGTCGCCCGGTGACGCAATCTGCGGATCCAGCGCAAACGCTGAAAGCGATCAACGCCTCGTTACAGCGGAGTGCATAATGAGTGATTCCAACAGCCGTCTGGTCTATTCAACGGAGACTGGACGTATCGATGAACCGAAATTAGCCCCTGTACGCCCTAAAGGTGATGGCGTTGTGCGTATTCAACGTCAAACCAGCGGCCGTAAAGGTAAGGGTGTTTGCCTGATTACTGGTGTTGATCTCGATGAAGCTGAACTGATAAAGCTAGCGGCAGAACTGAAGAAAAAATGCGGCTGCGGAGGGTCAGTAAAAGAAGGAATTATCGAAATTCAGGGTGATAAGCGTGATTTATTAAAATCAATGCTTGAAGCGAAAGGCATGAAGGTAAAACTCGCCGGCGGTTAACAAAAAAAGCCACGAAAATATTCCGTGGCTTTCGTTTATTTTACTGTGTGTATTATTCAGTTATTTCGTACTGAACAGAGTTAAGCGTATTATAATTGCGAGTCGCTAATCGACATTTATTTACGATTATTTACCGACCTGGTGACCGATAATACCACCGACTGCCGCACCGCCTAACGTACCCAGCGTGCTGCCATCAGTCAGTACTGCGCCACCTAAAGCACCTGCACCCGCACCGATTGCGGTATTACGATCTCGTTTAGACCAGTTAGAACAGGCACTCAGAGACATAGCCAGCGTAATCGCCAGAACAGCCGCGGTCATTTTTTTGCTCGTTACAAACATAATACTCTCTCCTGAATTTATGATTCACGGAAGTAAGCTCTCTTTAACTATAATAGTTAAGACGCTTTCTGAAAAAGTTATTTTCCGTGAAATCCTCTCGCGCAGGGTTATATCACGCAGGTGACAGTCACTTCCTGTTATATCGCTAATGTTAAGTTTACAACTTTGAAGTTTTAAGGACAGGTAAATAGTCTTAATTAACAGCCAGGAATCATCTTAGAGCGGATGATTTGCGAAAGTGCAAATCATCCGTAGAGGAGGGGAAATTAATTGTCGACGACGTGAACTGTCAGTCTATTATGCTCAAGATGCAACAGGTGGCTGGCAGGTATCTTCGAGTCGGTAATGACCCGTTTGATTTTCTCAACAGGGCCGATGGAGTAAGAATGTACGGCACCAAATTTTGAGCTGTCCGTCAGAACTATTGCTTCGCACTCTTTTTCCAGTACTGCATTGACTACGTCGGTACGCATCATGTCGCGTCCAGTAAATCCAGTTTCAGGTTGCCAGCCATCAATACCAATAAATGCCTTACTGAAATGAACCTGCTGGATACACTGACGTGTCAGAGGGCCAACCATGCTTTCGCTTTTTTTCTGGTACACGCCACCAAGTAAAATGACTTCACAGGGGGCGTCTTTCAACAAATGCGCAATGTAGCTGCTAACCGTAATGATGGTAACATCTTTCTTCTGTTCGCCTAACGTGCGAGCCAGAAGGGCATTGCTGCTGCCATTTTCAATAAAGATAGTTTCACCTGACTGAACCAGAGCAGCCGCAAACTCGGCAAGTTCACGCTTCAGCGTATAATTACTCATCATCCTGGTTTCAACATCATCGCTATCAAGCGAAACTGCAAAACCATGCGCGCGGCGCAGATAACTCAGTTTTTCGAGGGTGTTGAGATCCTGGCGAATAGTAACTTCAGAAACACCAGTGGCTTTTGCCAGTTCGGTTACGCTAACCTGACCCTGGTCAATGACCATCTGTAGAATTGTTTGTTGTCGGGAATTCATCGCTGTAATTCTTATAACGTTATAATATTCAATAAAAAAGCTGACGCGCCTGGCATCCTTTTCTGCTAAATGGAAAGCCTGAAAGCACGACTGTTAAATCTCCCACGGTGCCTTCGGGATGTCTGGCGTAGATGCAGCAACCTGGCGCAAGAGTTCTGCTTTTAGTATCTCGAGATTATGGATCGCAGAGTGGTGATCGCCCGCCACAAGGATATCTAACACAATATCAATACGTTCGGCAACGCGCTGGGCATCAAATTCAGACATGAGGGTATCCTTATGGCAAATAAAGGCAAAAATGAATAATGCAAAAATTGCCACTAAAAGAGAAGCGTATAGTGGCAAAGGCCAATTTTCATTCGAGAAAATGATGTGTGATAAGATTATATATCGCTAATTATATACATTCGTCTCTTTATAAGCGTTTCAGGTAACGTTTAAACCAACGTTCAAAGGCCACGGCAGGCATTGGTTTGGCAAACAAAAATCCTTGCCTCTCATTGATGCCGTTTTTGGTTAAAAAGGCATCTTCTTTTTTGCTTTCCACGCCTTCGGCGATGACTTGCAGATTCAATGCCTGGGCGACGGCGACAATCGCACGCACTAATGACTGCGAGACAGGTTGTTTGTGAATATTACGGACAAAAGCCTGGTCAAGTTTAATGGCATCGATGGGAAAACGGGCCAGTTGCGAAAGCGAAGAGTAGCCGGTGCCAAAATCATCCAAATGCACTTGCGCGCCTAACTGACTAAATTGCTGAATGACGGAGAGGGCGAGTTCATCATTTTCTATCAGACAGCTTTCAGTTAACTCGATATCAATAGGGCAGTATTCAAAATTCAGTTCTTGAAGAACCTGCTTCAGATCGGTAAAAAGAGTTTGATCGGCAAACTGGCGAGCAGAGATGTTCACCGCTACCCGCAGATTAATGCCTTTATCACGCCATTTCGCCACCTGACGCACCACATCGAGAATCACCCAACGTCCTAATGGAACAATTAGCCCAGACTCTTCTGCATAGGAAATAAAGTCTAACGGGGGAATGAGTCCGCGTTCAGGCGACTGCCAGCGCACCAACGCTTCCAGGCTTCGAACTTCACCGCGCCAGGTGATTTTCGGTTGATAATGAATAACTAACTGATCGTTTTCCAGCGCTTTACGCAGGTTGGTATCAAGCCAAAGATATTCGAAAACACGTTGGTTCATTTCTGGCGAAAAAACACAGAACTGTCCGCGCCCACCTTCTTTTGCGGTGTACATTGCGGTGTCGGCATGGCGAATAATGGCTGCGCTGTCCATACCATGTTGTGGCGAAAGTGAAATACCGACGGAACAGCCAGTATAAACTTCAATTAAACCAATACGGAAGGGTTGGCGAAGCCGGGTTAAAATACGTGATGCCATCGCTTCCAGTGCGCTTTGTGATGTATTGGGTGCCAGCACCAGAAACTCATCCCCGCCAGGACGCGCCAGCACCTGATCCTGTTCAAGGCAGCTTAAAATGGCCAGTGACACCTCACGTAACAACTGGTCGCCAAATAAATGTCCGTAAGCGTCATTTACCTTTTTAAAATTGTCTAAATCAAGATATACAACACCAACCTTACAGTCGTTAGCTTGATCAATGGCATGATCGATTAACGCCTGCATGGCGTTACGATTCGGTAGTCCAGTGATGCTGTCGGTATTTGCCAGTATGCGAAGTCGTTCCTGGGCGCGACGCTCTTCGGTAATATCGGTGCCGGAACAGATTAAATAGATCTCATTTTTGCCGCTACCGCTGTGCACAAATTTGTTGCGAAACAGAAATAGCCGTTGACCGTTGCGCGTTGGTATCCAGAGCTCAATTTCATAAGCATTACCACTGCGAAAAAAGCCACGGTTATTGCGGCTGGAGGCTGCAGCTTCACGACGGCTCATAAACAGCTTAAATACGCTTTGCCCAATGACATCGTGCTCTTTGAAACCTGTGTATTCTTCACATAATCGGTTAAACCGTTGGATATTTCCCCGGCTGTCAAGAATGACTATCGCGGAATGAGCTTCAGACACTACCTGTTCAGCAAAAGAAAGCCCATGCGATAAATCGCGGGCTACTGCAAGTGTGTCATGCCATGCAGACGCGTTGCCGCCCCATTCGCGCTTATTGATTTTTCGTCCAACCAGATGCACAGAAAGATCGCTCTCATTGACGGTCAGACTCATCATCAAGCTGGAAGTGATGACCGTCATTTCCCTGATGCGAGCAGCCTGTTCGGCAGATAACTGCAAAGTACGTTCAGGTTCTGTGGTTTCGGTGGTGGAAAAGCGCAAAACATCGCTGCTTTCCGATAAACGCCAGTATGGATTGTGCGATCCGAGAAAGTTGTACAACGTTGTGGACTCCCTAACTGTTTTCATGAAGCGTGTCTTCCGGTTAACAGCGGAGTTCGCGATTAAAAGAAAGGTCCAACATGAATTACATAAAATTAGCGACGGCTAAACGTATTGTTTTATTTATATATTTATTTGTAATCCAGTTTTGGAAAAACGCCAGTTTACAAACGAAAGTCTGTGAAAAAAATCTGGGGGGATAAAAACGAATGCGGAGACGAGTAAAGTAAACGGCCCATCCGTAATGAATGGGCCGCAAAAGAATATTACGCTACCGGACGAGCAATAATGCTGCGAGTTTCCATACGAACTTCGGCAATAGTGACGTCGATAACATCGGTTACCTTGTAAACCGTTTCACCTTTAATTTGCACGGTGCCATTTTCCTGACTGCAAACCAGTTCGTCGCGTACGGCGTGTAAGAATGGCGCAGGAATAAAAGCGATAGCGCCATTATCAACCAGACGCACACGCATGCCGCCACGGCTGATATCGACAATTTCCGCCGCAAAACGGGTGTCGGTCCCGGCTTTGTCTTTCAGGAAACGGGCGTATAACCAATCACCGACATCACGTTCCGCCATCCGGTTGAGACGACGACGCTCGGCCATTTGAACGGTGATCTCATCCTGCGGACGCGTCGCCGTTTCGCCTTTGATGACCGCTTTCAGCAGACGATGGTTGATCATGTCGCCATACTTACGGATTGGTGAGGTCCAGGTGGCATACGCTTCCAGACCGAGGCCAAAGTGAGGGCCTGGCTCAGTGCTGATTTCGGCAAAGGACTGGAAACGACGAATACGGCTGTCGAGGAAACCGGTCGGTTGCGCATCCAGTTCGCGACGCAGCTTGCAGAAACCATCCAGCGTGAGCACTTCTTCAGCATCGACATGCAGACCGTGCGTTTTTAGCAATGCTGCCAGCGCTTCCGCATTTGCCGGATCAAAGCCCATATGCACGTTATAGATACCAAAACCGAGCTTATCGCGCAGTACGCGGGCAGCACAAATGTTAGCAGCAATCATCGCTTCTTCGACAATACGGTTGGCAATACGACGAGGCTCGGCGACGATATCCAGCACTTCACCTTTTTCACCGAGAATAAAACGGTAATCCGGGCGATCTTTAAACACCAGTGCATGGTTATGGCGCCACTCGCCGCGACGCTGGCAAATTTGCGCCAGAAGGCGAATTTGTTCGGCAATGGCCTCACTTTCTGGCTGCCAGTCGCCGGTGTTTTCCAGCCAGTCGGAAACTTGGTCATAAACCAGTTTCGCTTTGGACTCGATAGTCGCGGCAAAGAACTCGATATTGTCTTCAATGGTGCCATCTGCGGAGAGCGTCATCCGACACGCCATTACCGGGCGAACTTCATTGGCGCGCAGTGAGCAGAGATCGTCGGAAAGCTCACGCGGCAGCATTGGGATGTTGAAACCTGGCAGATAGTTGGTGAATGCACGAACTTTTGCCGCTTTGTCCAGTTTGCTACCTTCTGCAATCCACGCGGTTGGATCGGCAATCGCCACGATCAGTTGCAGTTTGTCATCCGGGAGCGCCTTCGCGAAGAGGGCGTCATCCATATCTTCCGTGCTGGCGCTATCGATGGTGACAAAATCCAGTGCAGTCAGATCTTCGCGCACCAGACCTTCGTCGAGCATTTCAGTAGCAACGCCGTTCGGCGCTTCTTTTTCCAGGTTATGACGCGCCAGAGTTACCCACCACGGCACGAAGTGATCGTCGCCAAAAGTGATGTACTGCGTGAGTTCTGCATAGAAAGAACGATCGCCTTTCAATGGATGACGGCGCATTTCGGCAACTGCCCAGTCGCCTTCTTTAAATTCATGTGTCAGGCCACGGGCTGCGCGGCAAGGAATGGCATCTTTCAATAATGGATGATCAGGGACAATGGCCAGACGGTCATTCTTGCCCTGAACTTTACCCACGAAGCGGGTTAGAAAAGGTTCAACCAGCTCTTCTGGTTCGGCAGATTCACGATCTTTTTCGCTGTGGATGACTGCGATAATTCTGTCGCCATGCATAACTTTTTTCATTTGCGGCGGCGGAATGAAATAACTTTTTTGTGCATCGACTTCCAGGAAGCCAAAGCCTTTTTCAGTGGCTTTTACCACCCCTTCAGCGCGGGGCGTCTGGGAATGCAGTTGCTGTTTAAGCTGCGCTAGCAGCGGGTTGTCCTGAAACATAATTGTCTATTTTGGTGGCCATTAGAGCGGCTGACAGTTTTACGCGATTCTGTCTGACGCAGCAAGGTTAATATGTTTCACCCAACGCGATTTTTAAGCGATTGATCCAGCCACAAAGCCCGCTCCATACCAACAAATTAATAACCTGTGTTGATGATATTTCATGTTCGAGTAATGGGCTGAACTGGGCGGCGCTAAAGCGATCGGGTGCTCGGGTCAGCCATTGTATCGCCTGAACGGTAGCGCGCTCAACACAATGGCTATCAGCCCACCGATTAATTTCATTTTCGCCCTGACGTAGAATGAGGATTGCCTCTTTATATTCTGTTGTTGAATATGTTTGGCTAGCGAAGCAAGCGGCGCTGCCATTAATCCGCGCGGTTAACAACGTCGCAAGTTGATGGTTGGTTTTGGCGCTAACCAATGTGCTGGCGAATAGCTCCTCAAGGCGTGAAAGTAGAGCTGGGTGAAGATTGAGTATTTCGGTCAGTTGGCTGAGTTCAACCGACGAACTATTCACCGCATCTTCACATGATTTTTCTACGGCGTAGCAGGTACGCCAGCGAGTTGATTCATTCGCAAACAGTGATGCATCGGCGTAGTTTTGCATCTCCAGACCGGGTAGCCAACGAACTGGTTGCTCAAGATAAGCCTGCAATGTGGCAATCACTCGCGCCTGAAAACCGACAAAGCCAATAATTTGGTTAATGAACACACAGTCCCAGGCGGTAAGGCCGACATCTTTAAGATGCTCACGGGATCGACCGTCGATAATAGATGGAGAGAAGGCCAGTTGGCGGGCATATTGTGTGATTTGCGCCAGCCGATGATTACTTTCCCTGGAGGAATCCGGTCCGGGAAGTGGTGTCAGGCGCGCGGAATAGTAGTTGCACAACCGCTGGACGCCGCAGACTTGAGCAACAGTCAGGGCAGTCGACAGGCGTTCATAAGCGGTGAATGTCTGCAAGCGGGTCACGGCCAGCTGAGCCGGGAACAATGCTCCAGCGAGTGCACGTGCGGGTGCCAGCCATGACTGAAAAGGGGCCAGCGTTTGTTCCTCAAGAATCACGTCGAGCAAAAAAGGGTCGTTGACCTTTGCGGCTTCGGGTACAAGTGGCAGAACGTTATGCTCTGAAGTGCTGGATTGGATTTCATGATACCAATGGCTTTTGCCTGAACTGTGGCGTTGTTCCATGGGCGCTCCTTGGTCATAACGGAAATCGTTATCCTGACGCAAGGCGGGAAGGGGAGAAAGACGGATCGGCGATAACAAATATCAGAAAGGTATAACAGAGAAAACGGGCGGCAGAACGCCGCCCATCTTGACCAACAGAACGATTATTTCAGTTCCAGTTCGTTCATTGCAGCGATGCTGAAACCGCCGTCAACGTGGACCACTTCACCGGAGATACCGGCAGAGAGATCGGAGCACAGGAACGCTGCGGAGTTACCCACATCTTCGATGGTAACGGTACGACGAATCGGCGTAACGGCTTCGCAGTGCGCCAGCATTTTACGGAAGTCTTTGATGCCGGAAGCGGCCAGCGTACGGATCGGACCTGCGGAAATGGCGTTAACACGCACACCTTCCGGCCCCATTGCGTTGGCCATATAGCGCACGTTAGCTTCCAGAGACGCTTTTGCCAGACCCATAACGTTGTAGTTAGGGATAGCGCGCTCAGCGCCCAGGTAGGAAAGGGTCAGCAGAGCAGAGCCCGGATTCAGCATGGAGCGGCAAGCTTTTGCCATTGCAACGAAGCTGTAGGAGCTAATGTCGTGGGCAATTTTGAAGCCTTCACGAGTTACGGCGTTAACATAGTCGCCATCCAGCTGATCGCCAGGTGCAAAACCAATAGAGTGTACGAAACCGTCAAATTTCGGCCAAACTTTACCCAGTTCAGCGAACATGGTGTCGATGCTGGCATCTTCGGCAACATCGCACTGCAAAACGATGTCAGAACCTAATTGAGCGGCAAATTCTTCTACGCGGCCTTTCAGTTTGTCGTTCTGGTAGGTGAATGCCAGTTCAGCTCCTTCGCGGTGCATCGCCTGAGCGATACCGTAGGCGATGGACAGTTTGCTGGCAACACCGGTTACCAGAATGCGCTTACCGGAAAGAAAACCCATAGCTTTAATCCTTATTGTTGATGCTTGTTGTGCCTGAAAATCAGGCGATTCGTCGTTTTAGTAAACAGTACGAACAGATAAACGGTTATTATAATCAACCTGGCTGTGGGTGGCTATAGTTGCGCTTTCTGTACCGGAGAGAATCAGCAGTCCAGAGCATTTTGCGACGCCTGCGAGGGGCCGATTGTGGAAATATCTTATAGCGTCTGGCTTTAAAACTATTCGTATTACTTCCGGTAAGTTTGATGATAAAACAGACGCGGATTTATCAGGTCCGGCGTTTGTTGTGTCATCGACGATTAATAATCTGGCGACAACAAGTCGCGGTCTTATCTCTGACAAATAGCCCCCAATTTAATATTGTCAACTATCTTCACAGAATCTCCACAATCTCTTCATTATCAGAATATACACCATGAATAAGATAAAAATACTTTCCCTCACTTTGGAGAAATGTATAATTGGCAAAAATGAGAATGATCGTTCTCACTAAGTGGAAGGACAGGAGACAGAAATGACCAGCAAGCTGGAGATACGTCACAAACAGCGGCAGGATGAAATCATCAACGCCGCCCGTCGGTGTTTTCGTCGCTGCGGTTTTCACGCCGCCAGTATGTCGCAAATTGCCAGCGAAGCTCAGCTTAGCGTGGGTCAGATATATCGTTACTTCGCCAATAAAGACGCCATTATTGAAGAGATGGTTCGCCGTATCATCGACTTTCGTATTGCCCAGATGGACATTGACGCGCGTACCGATCACTTCCCGGAAGTTCTTGCTTTGCGGAAATCCTTAAATGAGGACGACGACGCGTTGATGCTGGAAGTGGCTGCAGAAGCCACACGCAACCCACGGGTGATGGCGATGCTCGAGGAAGCTGACGCCAGAATGTTCGCTAACGGTTGTGCACATATGAAAAGAATGCATCCCCATCTTAGCGATGAGCACATTCGTTGCTGCGTTGAAGTGCTTGCCACCATGATGGAAGGTACGGTTTATCGTCGCTTAACACCGCAAAAAAGCGATCCCCAACGTCTGCAAAAAATATATCAGGACATTGTTAGTATGTTGATAAATTAATAAGAAAAGAATTAACCGATAGTGGGGGATATTAATCCCCCTTATTTCATTGCGAAATTCATTTCGCGATGCGGGTTCGTTATATCTGAATATCCCTGACATATCCTCATTAATTTTAATGGGGAGGGTATTGTTCACCCTGGAGAAAATAATGAAGTATATAGCAACGTCTGTAGTGGCAATGCTACTCTTATCTGGTTGTGATAATACGCAAAATAACAATTCATCCCCGTCGGAAACAGAAGTGGGCGTTGTTACGCTCAAATCTCAACCGGTTTCGGTAGTCAGTGAATTAACCGGGCGCACCAGTGCGGCACTCAGTGCTGAAGTACGTCCGCAGGTTGGGGGAATTATCCAGAAACGCCTATTTACTGAAGGCGATTTGGTTAAGGCCGGACAACCATTGTACCAAATTGATGCGGCCAGTTATCGGGCGGCATGGAATGAAGCCCGGGCAGCATTACAACAGGCACAGGCACTGGTAAAAGCCGATTGCCAGAAAGCGCAGCGTTATGCCCGACTGGTGAAAGATAACGGTGTCTCACAACAGGATGCTGATGATGCTCAGTCTACCTGCGCACAAGATAAAGCCAGTGTTGAAGCGAAAAAAGCCGCACTGGAAACCGCGCGCATTAATCTTGACTGGACCACGGTAACCGCGCCGATTTCGGGGCGTATTGGCATTTCGTCGGTGACCCCTGGCGCACTGGTGACCGCGTCGCAGGATACGGCGTTAACGACCATTCGTGGTCTGGATACAATGTATGTCGACCTCACTCGCTCCAGTGTCGATTTATTACGTCTGCGCAAACAGTCACTGGCGACCAACAGTGACACCATGAGCGTCTCACTTATTCTGGAAGATGGCACAACCTACAGCGAAAAAGGGCGTCTGGAACTCACCGAAGTCGCTGTGGATGAGTCTACCGGCTCGGTGACATTACGGGCGATTTTCCCCAATCCACAACAACAGTTATTACCAGGCATGTTTGTTCGCGCTCGTGTCGATGAAGGCGTGATGGAAGACGCTATTCTCGCGCCTCAACAGGGCGTCACGCGCGATGCTAAAGGCAATGCAACTGCGCTGGTGGTGAATAAAGACAATAAAGTAGAGCAGCGAACGCTCGAAACGGGAGAAACGTATGGTGATAAATGGCTGGTGCTGAACGGCCTGCATGACGGCGACCGACTGATTGTTGAAGGTTCCGCCAAAGTAACTTCAGGGCAGACCGTCAAGGCTGTTGAAGTTCAGGCTAATGGAGGCAACGCCTGATGTTTTCGCGCTTTTTTGTTCGCCGTCCGGTCTTTGCCTGGGTTATCGCCATTTTGATTATGTTGGCGGGTATTCTGGCCATTCGCACATTACCCGTCGCGCAATATCCTGACGTTGCGCCGCCGACCATAAAAATTTCAGCCACTTATACCGGTGCTTCAGCCGAAACGCTGGAGAACAGCGTGACCCAGGTTATCGAACAGCAACTCACCGGGCTGGATAATTTGCTCTATTTTAGCTCAACCAGCAGCTCTGATGGTTCGGTCAGTATTAATGTGACCTTTGAACAAGGTACCGATCCCGACACTGCACAGGTTCAGGTGCAGAATAAAATTCAGCAGGCTGAGTCACGCTTACCGAGTGAAGTGCAGCAAACGGGCGTCACAGTGGAAAAATCACAAAGCAACTTTTTGCTGATTGCTGCCGTGTATGACACCACTGACAAAGCCTCCAGTTCGGATATCGCCGACTGGTTGGTCAGTAACGTTCAGGACCCGCTGGCGCGCGTTGAAGGTGTGGGGAGTCTGCAAGTCTTTGGCGCAGAATATGCTATGCGCATCTGGCTTGACCCGGCCAAACTGGCGTCTTACTCGCTGATGCCTTCAGACGTGCAAAGTGCTATCGAAGCGCAAAACGTGCAGGTTACTGCCGGGAAAATTGGGGCATTGCCTTCACCGAATACTCAGCAACTGACGGCGACAGTACGTGCGCAGTCTCGTTTGCAGACGGTGGATCAGTTCAAAAATATTATCGTGAAAAGCCAGTCAGACGGCGCAGTTGTTCGCATAAAAGATGTGGCTCGCGTTGAGATGGGCAGTGAAGATTATACCGCGATCGGCAAACTTAACGGTCACCCGTCTGCCGGGGTTGCTGTAATGCTTTCGCCCGGTGCGAATGCGCTGAATACGGCGACGCTGGTCAAGGATAAGATTGCCGAATTCCAGCGCAATATGCCGCAGGGGTACGCCATCGCATACCCGAAAGACAGCACTGAATTTATTAAAATCTCCGTAGAGGACGTAATTCAGACGCTGTTTGAAGCCATCGTACTGGTGGTTTGCGTGATGTATTTATTCCTGCAAAACCTGCGCGCCACGCTGATTCCGGCGTTAGCTGTCCCCGTTGTTTTGCTGGGCACATTCGGCGCTCTTGCGTTGTTTGGCTATTCGATTAATACCCTGACGTTGTTTGCGATGGTGCTGGCGATCGGCTTGTTGGTGGACGATGCCATTGTGGTGGTGGAGAACGTCGAACGTATTATGCGTGACGAAGGGTTGCCCGCGCGTGAAGCCACGGAAAAATCAATGGGCGAGATTTCTGGCGCACTGGTTGCTATTGCGCTGGTGTTGTCAGCCGTATTCCTGCCGATGGCCTTCTTTGGGGGATCTACGGGAGTAATTTATCGTCAGTTTTCGATAACCATTATCTCCGCAATGCTGCTTTCCGTGGTGGTGGCATTGACCTTGACTCCCGCGCTGTGCGGTTCCGTCCTTCAGCATGTTCCACCGCATAAAAAAGGCTTTTTCGGCGCATTTAACCGCTTTTACCGCCGTACTGAAGATAAATATCAGCGAGGCGTAATTTATGTCCTGCGCCGTGCTGCCCGAACGATGGGTGTTTATGCCGTGCTGAGTGGCGGAATGGCCCTGATGATGTGGAAACTGCCGGGCAGTTTCTTACCCACTGAAGACCAGGGCGAAATCATGGTGCAGTACACGCTGCCAGCTGGGGCGACCGCGGCTCGTACAGCAGAAGTGAATCGCCAGATTGTTGACTGGTTCCTGGTAAACGAAAAAGCAAATACCGATGTCATCTTTACCGTTGATGGTTTCAGTTTTAGCGGCAGCGGACAGAATACCGGGATGGCGTTTGTCTCGTTGAAAAACTGGTCACAACGTAAAGGGGCAGAAAATACCGCCCAGGCTATCGCCTTACGGGCAACCAAAGAGTTGGGCACAATTCGTGATGCCACGGTATTTGCCATGACGCCGCCAGCCGTTGACGGACTGGGGCAAAGCAATGGCTTTACGTTTGAATTAATGGCAAGTGGTGCGACTGACCGTGAAACCTTACTTAAAATGCGTAATCAGTTGATTGAACAGGCTAATCAAAGCCCTGAATTGATTTCTGTGCGCGCCAATGACCTGCCGCAAATGCCGCAATTGCAGGTAGATATCGATAACAATAAAGCCGTATCGCTGGGGTTGAGCTTAAGCGATGTCACCAACACGCTGGCCAGCGCGTGGGGCGGTACTTATGTGAATGACTTTATTGACCGTGGTCGTGTGAAGAAAGTCTACATTCAGGGCGACAGTGAATTTCGTTCCGCGCCGTCAGATTTAGGGAAATGGTTTGTGCGCGGTAGCGATAACGCCATGACGCCGTTCTCTGCTTTTGCCACTACACGTTGGATCTATGGCCCGGAAAAACTAGTTCGCTACAACGGTTCTGCGGCTTATGAAATTCAGGGCGAAAACGCGACTGGCTTTAGTTCCGGCGATGCAATGACAAAAATGGAGAAACTGGCAAACAGTCTTCCTGCGGGAACGACCTGGGCCTGGAGTGGTTTGTCATTGCAGGAGAAACTGGCCAGTGGTCAGGCATTAAGTCTGTACGCAGTCTCTATTCTGGTGGTTTTCCTCTGTCTTGCAGCCCTGTACGAAAGCTGGTCAGTTCCGTTCTCGGTCATTTTGGTGATCCCACTGGGGCTTCTTGGCGCGGCGCTGGCGGCCTGGATGCGTGATTTAAACAACGATGTTTACTTCCAGGTGGCGCTATTAACCACTATCGGCTTGTCGTCGAAAAACGCCATTCTGATTG
Organism: Escherichia sp. E14S1; assembly: GCF_004211995.1. Taxonomy (NCBI): domain Bacteria; kingdom Pseudomonadati; phylum Pseudomonadota; class Gammaproteobacteria; order Enterobacterales; family Enterobacteriaceae; genus Escherichia; species Escherichia sp. E14S1. The sequence goes on along the minus strand of NZ_RHJQ01000013.1, from coordinate 56,765 downwards.
TTGAATTTGCTGAAGCGGCAGTTGCTGAGGGCCATTCCCTGAGTCGGGCGGCATTACGCGCGGCGCAGACTCGTTTACGTCCAATCATCATGACCTCGCTGGCGTTTATTGCGGGGGTAATGCCGCTGGCGATGGCGACCGGCGCAGGTGCGAACAGCCGTATCGCCATTGGTACGGGCATTATTGGCGGTACGCTGACCGCTACGTTGCTGGCTATTTTCTTTGTTCCTCTGTTTTTTGTACTGGTGAAACGTTTGTTTGCCGGTAAACCGCGCAGTCAGGAGTAAGTTATGTTGCGTCGTTCTCTTATTTTTCTGGTGCTGTTGAGTGCGGGATGTGTCTCGCTCGATCCTCACTACAGCACGCCTGAATCCCCAATCCCGGCGACCTTGCCGGGAGCACAGGGCCAGGGAAAGGCAATCAGCCATGACTGGCAGCAGGTGATCCATGATCCCCGATTGCAGCAGGTGGTGACCATTGCTCTGAACAGTAACCGCGATGTGCAAAAAGCGATAGCTGATATTGACTCCGCACGGGCGCTCTATGGGCAAACTAATGCGTCGTTATTCCCGAGGGTGAATGCGGCCTTAAGTTCGACCCGCAGTCGTTCGCTGGCGAAGGGTACGGGAACCACTGCCGAGGCTGACGGCACGGTGTCCAGTTATACGTTAGATCTGTTTGGTCGTAATCAGAGTTTATCTCGGGCGGCGCGGGAAACCTGGCTTGCCAGTGAATTTACAGCCCAGAACACCCGTTTAACGCTGATTGCTGAAATCAGCACCGCCTGGCTGACCCTGGCGGCTGATAACAGCAATCTGGCCCTGGCAAAAGAAACGATGGCCAGTGCAGAAAACTCATTAAAAATTATCCAGCGCCAGCAACAGGTTGGCACGGCGGCAGCGACAGATGTCAGTGAGGCGATGAGTGTTTATCAGCAAGCGCGCGCCAGCGTTGCCAGCTATCAGACACAAGTGATGCAGGATAAAAATGCTCTGAACTTACTGGCCGGTACAACGCTTGCGGAAAATCTGCTACCGGGAACACTGGAAAGCCTGCCGGAACAGATGATAAGCCTGGTTCCTGCGGGAGTGTCATCTGACGTTCTGCTGCGTCGCCCGGATATCCAGGAAGCGGAACATAATCTGAAGAGCGCCAATGCTGATATTGGCGCCGCGCGGGCTAACTTTTTCCCGACGATTTCGCTGACTGCCAGCGCTGGTGTTGGCAGTGACGCATTGTCATCGCTGTTCAGCCACGGAATGCAGATCTGGTCATTTGCGCCATCGGTCACATTACCACTGTTCACCGGCGGTAGTAATCTGGCGCAGCTTCGTTACGCAGAAGCACAAAAGCGTGGACTCATTGCCACCTATGAGAAAACCGTTCAGAGCGCGTTTAAAGATGTCGCTAACGCACTGGCGCGGCGGACCACGCTTGAAGAGCAACTGGATGCACAGCGCCAGTATGTTAAAGCTGAACAACAAACGGTCGATGTTGGCCTGCGTCGCTATCAGGCGGGTGTTGGTGATTACCTGACCGTGTTGACGGCACAGCGCAGCTTGTGGAGCGCACAGCAGGAGCTGCTGGCATTGCAACTGACTGATTTTACAAACCGGATCACGATCTGGCAGTCGCTGGGCGGCGGCATGTCATCACTCAAGTAAGGAATAGTATGGCTAGAGTCTCTCTTTCATGGGCATTGATTCTTGGTCTTTTAGCCGGTATCGGCCCGATGTGTACCGATCTTTATTTGCCTGCTTTGCCGGAGATGTCAGAGCAACTGGCGGCAACCTCGACCATAACGCAATTAACGCTGACCGCATCACTGATCGGTCTTGGCGTCGGACAACTGTTATTTGGTCCTCTGAGCGACAAAATAGGGCGTAAACGTCCGTTAGTCTTGTCGTTGCTATTGTTTATTATTTCTTCCATTTTGTGCGCGACAACGAACAATATTTACTGGCTGGTGGTCTGGCGTTTTATTCAAGGGATCGCGGGGGCAGGTGGTTCGGTGCTCTCTCGTTCTATTGCTCGTGACAAATATCAGGGAGTAACGCTGACCCAGTTCTTTGCGCTGCTAATGACGGTGAATGGCCTGGCTCCGGTGTTGTCGCCAGTGCTGGGCGGTTATATTGTCAGCACGTTTGACTGGCGCACTTTATTCTGGGTGATGGCTGAAATTAGCACCGTACTGTTGCTGGGCTGCCTGTTATTTATCAATGAGACATTGCCAGAAAATAAAAGGGGCTCTTCATTGCTATTAACCGGACGAAGCGTGGTGCAGAACCGCCGTTTTACGCGCCTTTGCCTGATTCAAAGTTTTATGCTAGCAGGCTTGTTTGCGTACATCGGCTCTTCGTCGTTCGTGTTGCAGAAGGAATTTGGCTTTAGTCCAATGCAATTTAGCCTGGTGTTTGGCCTTAACGGCATCGGACTTATCATCGCTTCATGGATCTTCTCGCGCCTGGCGCGACGAGTTAACGCGATGAAATTGTTGAGAGGTGGCCTGATAGCGGCAATTTTGTGTGCATTGCTCACGGTCTTATGCGCATGGTTGCAGTTACCCATTCCGGCACTGGTGGCATTATTTTTCACCATCGCATTTTGTAGCGGCATCGGCACTGTTGGCGGGGCAGAGGCTATGAGTGCAGTAGGGACGCAGGAATCTGGAACGGCGTCTGCGTTGATGGGGATGAGCATGTTTGTCTTCGGCGGTATAGCCGCGCCATTGTCGGGGCTTGGTGGGGAAACGCTGTTAAAAATGAGCCTGGCAATTATGGTGTGTTATACGCTGGCATTGCTGGTTGCTCTCACCAGAATCGACAATCAAAAGTAATGAATACCTCATTCTGACGGGGATTTACCCTGTCAGAATGAGGTACCGAATACTAACGATCTTTACGCCACGCATCCGCCGTCAATGCTTCGCCAAAGTGGCCGGAAATTAGCCGTTTGGTGAGTTCGTGCAGCGGCGATGCCAACACATCCGCAGTGCTACCGCGTTCGACAACTTCTCCCTGATGCATGACCAGCACCTGGTCGCTGATGTGCTTCATCATCCCGATATGCTGGGTAACATAAATATAAGAAATACCCTGTTTCTCTTGTAACTCCAGCATCAGGTTAATTAGCTGCGAACGCATCGACATATCCAGCGAGGCGAGGGCTTCATCGGCAATAATCACTTTTGGGCGCAATATCAGCGCGCGCGCCAGACCAAGACGCTGTTTTTGCCCGGGGGCCAACATATGCGGATAGTAACTGACGTGATCCGGCAGCAGCCCGACCATACGCATTGTTTCAATAATCTGTTTGCGGCGCTGTTCCGGTTCCAGGTCTGTGTTCAAACGCAGTGGAAAATCAAGGATCTGCGAAATACGTTGACGTGGATTCAATGAAGTCGACGGATCCTGAAATATCATGCGAATACGCTGGCTTCGGAAGGAATAATCGCCAAAATGCAGAGGATGATCGTCAATCAATAACTCGCCGCTGGTTGGCTCAATCATTCCTGCCAGCATCTTTGCCAGCGTCGATTTACCGGAACCGTTCTCACCAATAATCGCCAGTGTCTGGCGTTCACGCAGCGTAAAGCTCAATGGTTTTACCGCTTCGACTGTCTGACGGCGAAACCAGCCGGTCCTGTAGCGGAACGTTTTGCTTAAATTACGCACTTCGAGCAGAGTTTCTATCATCTCACTCTTTCTCCATGTTCAGCGGGAAATGACAGGCATAGAGATGATTTTTCGCTCCCGTCAGACGCGGCGTTACAATGCATTCTCGTTGTGCATAAGGGCAACGCGGTCCCAGACGACAACCAATCGGTAATTGTTCCAGCAGTGGGATTGCGCCCGGCAGGGTATTGAGGCGGCTTTTATGCGGCATCGCACTGCCAAAGTCCGGTATCGCGCGTATCAGCGCCTGGGTGTAAGGATGATGCGGCATTGTCACCAGCTCCTTACTTGGCGCGGATTCCACTGTCTGGCCACAATAAAGCACGTTAATTTTATCCGCCCATTGGCTAAGCATTTGTAAGTCATGACTGATAAGCAAAATGGTGGTGTTGCTGTTTTGGTTGAGACGCGTCAACAGGCGGAAAATTTGCGCCTGCGTTGTTGGCTCCATCGAGTTGGTCGGTTCGTCGGCAATCAGTAGACGCGGTTGATTCGCCAGTGCAATGGCTATCATCACTTTCTGGCATTCACCTTCGGTCAACTCGTAAGGGAAACTGCGCATCGCATCTTTATGATCTTTAATCCCCACGCGGTGTAGCAACTCAATGGCGCGGCGTTTGCGCCAGCCAAAACGCTGCCACCAACGGCCTTTATAGGTCCAGGCCGGGATGTTCTGCATCAACTGGCGACCCACACGTTCCGATGGATCAAGACACGATTGCGGTTCCTGGAAAATCATCGACACGTTGTGTCCAACCAGTTTGCGCCGTTCGCGTGCGGAGAGACGCAGCAAATCGATATCATCAAAACGCATTCGGTCAGCGGTAACACGCCAGTTATCTTTATTCACCCCACAAATCGCTTTCGCAATCAAACTTTTGCCGGAGCCGGATTCGCCAACAAGACCGCGAATTTCACCTTCGGTTAAGGTCATACTCACGCGGTCGACGGCTTTAACCCATTCATCACCGGTTTTAAATTCAATAGTCAGGTTACGAATATCCAATAATGGCATTATTCCACCCCCGCAATAATCGCACGACGAACGCCATCGCCAAGGAGGTTAACCAACAACACGCTAATCATAATTGCCGCACCTGGCAGCATTACGGTCCACGGGGCGACATAAATCAGTTCCAGCGCATCACCAAGCATCGCGCCCCATTCAGGCGAGGGCAGTTGTGCGCCGAGGTCAAGAAAGCCCAGCGCGGCGATATCGAGAATTGCCATCGACAATGCGCGAGTGATCTCGGTGACCAGTCCGGCGGTGATGTTAGGCATCACCGCAAACCAGAGAATATTCAGCGTCGTTGCGCCATCCAGACGGGCGGCGATAACGTACTCTTTTTCCAGTTCGTCATGAACCATGCTGTAAATCGAACGTACCATACGCGGCAGCAGTGCCAACCAGACGGCAAACATGGCGTGCGATAAACTCGGTCCGGCAAATGCTACTACGATAATCGCCAACAGCAGGGACGGAATCGCCAGCAAAGTATCCAGAATATGGTTTAGCACCGCTGACCGCAGACCGTGCGTTGCACCGGCGAAGGTGCCAAGTACCAGACCACAAATCGTCGCGGCGAGCGTCACCACAAATGCGCCCCCCACGGTAGGTGCTGCGCCACTCAATAAACGGCTTAAAACGTCGCGCCCCAGGTCGTCGGTCCCAAGGAAGAACGAGACTTCGCCATAGCGTGACCATGACGGCGGCAACAATTGATAACCAAGAAATTGCTGGTCGATGCCGTAAGGCGCAAACCAGCTACCAAAAATACACAGCACCGCCAGCCCCGCGCAGCCGTACAGGCCGACCATCGCAGCGGCGTCTCCATAGAATTTGCGCCAGGCAGTACGCAGCGTGCCCGGCGGGCGCTTTTCGCTGTATACGCTATCGTAAGGCATACCATTCCTTATGTTTCAGAGGGTTAGCCATGGCACCCAAAATATCAGATATCACGTTAATAATAATGACCAATGAACCGCACACCATCACTCCGGCGGAAATGGCTGCGTAATCCTGCTGGCGGATGGCGTTAATTAACCAGCGCCCTAAACCCGGCCAGCTAAAAACCATTTCGGTGATCATCGCCAGCGTCAGCATGGTGGAAAACTGCAAGCCCAGGCGAGGAATAACCGGAGGTAACGCGTTATGCAGCACGTGGCGACGCAAAATAGTAAAGCGCGACAAACCGCGAGTCGCCGCCGCTTTCACATAGTTTTGGTCATAGACTTCGATGGTGCTGATACGCATCAATCGGATCACTTCAGTTGTTGGCGCAACCGACAGGGTAATCACCGGTAGCACCATATGGCGAAGTGCGCTCATGATCATTTCGTCCCGCCACGGTGAGTCCGAAAGCCAGGCATCAATTAACGCAAAGCCGGTAATCGGTTTCACTTCATAGAGCAGATCGAAACGCCCTGAAACGGGCAGCCAACCTAGCGTGAGTGAACAAAACAGCGTCAACAGAAGCGCCAGCCAGAACACCGGGATGGAAAAGCCCAGCAAGGCGATGGCGTTGATCAAGTTATCCTGCCATTTATGGCGTGTAATCCCGGCAATCATGCCCACCGGGATCCCGACAATCAGCGCAAAACCGAAGGCGAGGATGCACAACTCCATCGTTGCCGGAAAGACTTCTTTTAACTGTTCGGCAATAGGCTGGCCGTTAATGCTGGAAACACCAAAATCCCAGTGGATCAGTCCATTAAACCAGAACACCCAGGCATTCCACAGTGAAGCGCCTTGTAACGGCGCGTGTGGCGTGAAATAGCTCAAACTGAAGCCAACAAAGGTCAGCAGGAATAAGGTGACGATTAATAACAAAATACGACGTAAGGTGAAGATAATCATGGTTTTTTCACCTCTTCTTGCTTCTCGCGATACACCCCCGCGAAGGAGGCGTTACCGAACGGGCTCAGTACCAGACCTTTAATATCGTAACGGTAGGCCTGCAAGCGCAGTGATGAGGCCAGCGGCAGAATGGGTAGTTCCTGCGCCAGAATGCTTTGCGCTTCATCATAAGCTTCAATACGCGCCGCCAGTTGCTGCGAGGAGAGGGCATTACGCAACACGCTGTCGAATTTCGGATCGCACCAGTGGGCAAGGTTGGTTTGCGAGTGAATAGCCGCGCAGCTCAGTAACGGACGGAAGAAACTGTCCGGGTCGTTACTGTCCGTCGCCCAACCAGATAACGTCAGATCATGGCTCATATCCATCAACCGCGCCTCCTGAAAACGACCTTCTACCGGCACAATCACCACTTTCACGCCAACCTGCGCCATATCCGCCTGAATCAGTTCGGCAGTTTTCAGCGGACTGGGGTTCCATGCCTGCGATCGTGTCGGTACCCACAGTTTCAGCGTTAAGTTTTCCAGCCCCAACGCTTTCAGTTGTTCGCGCGATTTCGCTGGGTTGTATTCAGTAATTTTAGCCTCGTTGTCATAAGCCCACGAGGCGCGCGGTAAAATAGAGGCCGCAGTTTCAGCCGTACCATAATAGATGGATTGCATCAGGCGCTGGTTATTGATAGCCAACGCCAGCGCATGGCGGACAGCCGGATTATTTAGCGGCGGTTTGGCGGTGTTAAACGCCAGATAGGCGACGTTCATCCCCGGGCGTAGCGTTAAACGCAAACGCGGGTCGTCGCGCAAAATGGATAACTGGCTGGCGGCAGGCCAGGCCAGAACGTCACATTCACCGGTCAAGAGTTTCGACAATCGTCCTGTACCGCCGGAGCCTAAATCCACCACCACCTGCGGCATCAACGGTTTGCCACGCCAGAACTCATCGTGACGTTGTAAGCGAATATATTGCCCGGCGCGGTATTCCGACAATTGATACGGTCCGGTGCCGACCGGTTGACGGTCGAGTTGTTCCTGGCGATCTTCTTTCTCTAATTTCTGGGCGTATTCGGCAGACATTACCGACGCATAGTGGGTCGCCAGGTGCCATAAGAAGGATGCATCCGGCTGGGCGAGACGGAACTCAACGGTGTGATTATCCAGCTTGCGGACACTTTTAACGTTATCGGCAAATTGCAGACTGTCGAAATAGGGGAAGTTACTGCCGTTGACGTTATGCCACGGATTATTGCGGTCAAAAATCCGTTGGAAGGTAAACACCACATCATCGGCATTCATTTTGCGAGTGGGAGTAAACCAGGCGGTTTTTTGAAACGGGACATCGCGACGCAGGTGGAAGCGATAGGTTGCGCCGTTGTCGAGCACTTCCCAGCTTTCGGCAAGTTCTGGCATCAGGCGATAGGTATACGGATCGACATCCAGCAGTCGATCATAAAACTGGGCGGCAAGGGTATCGACAATTAACCCACTGCTCGCTTTGGATGGGTTAAAGGTGTTGACTTGCCCGCTGACGCAATAGACAAAACCGCTGTCGCGGATATCAGCATGCGGGGGGGATTCAGGCGCGGCTATTGCCTGACCACTCACAAGTCCAGCAATCACCAAAAGAGACGATAATACCTGGCGCATAATATTAAGGGATTTTATGTAAAGAGGCTATCTTACTAATATTTAATGACATTTGCCATTACCGTTTGTGTTCAGGGGTCGTAATGAGGGCCGTGTGGTTGGTCGTTGAACAGGTGGCGTCGCCATCTGTTCAACATTCGTACCCGTGATTTCTCTATAACTATAACTCACAGAACAACTTAGCGAAGAGCAGAGCGGGACGATCGTGAGAAACCCATTAAAGCAGGCTGCGGTGCGTGTCATTTATAGCCGGATGCGCCGTGAACGATTTATCCGGGCAACGATACTGACCGAGCGTCTGCAATTAAATAATTATTCATTACCCCATTGATTCAAAAACTCTGCGATTTCATCAATGCGCGCGGGATTAATCCCCGCTTCAGCGGCCATGTCATGCTGGGCTTCTTCGCTGATCTCTTCATTGTTCATCAAACGGGTGAGTAGTAACTGGAAGTAATGGGCCAGCGGTGTGCGTTCTGCGTCTGCGACAGGTTCTGCGCATTCAGTTGCGTATTCATCGGCAATATCGAAATATTTTAATGGGATATCGTGGTTCATTGTTTGCCCCTGGAGTTAATGCGCTAAGCATAAGGGCGGATGATAGCACTCGTGATCCGGGTCATACATCTTTTTATAGTTAATGGCGTGGCGCATTACCCTCAGGCAGGATAATGCGCCGTGTATCCTGGATATTACGTTTCGCTCACCGGCGTTCTGTCACCATCATACAACGGCACTTTGCGATAGCGGCGGATCAGATACCACAAATATGCGCCGCCTAACGAAGCCCATACCAGACCCAGCGTCAGCGAGGTGGCTTCGAGGTTAATCCACAGCACGCCCACCGTCAGCGCGCCAACCAGCGGCATTAATAAATAGTGGAAGTGTTCCTTCCAGCTTTTATTCATTCCTTTGCGCCGCCAGAAGTGGTTGAACACCGACAGGTTAACGAAGGTAAACGCTACCAACGCGCCGAAGTTAATTAACGCTGTGGCGGTAACTAAATCGAAGAACAGCGCCGACATCGCGACAATCCCGACCATAATGACGTTCAGCGCCGGAGTCCGCCATTTCGGATGCACATAGCCAAACACGCGCTCCGGAAACACATTGTCACGCCCCATCACATACAGCAGACGCGACACGCTGGCATGTGAAGCCAGGCCAGACGCTAACGTGTTCACAAACGTGGTGCAGAGGAAAATCGACTGGAACAGCTTGCCGCCGACGTACAGCGCAATTTCCGGCAGCGCGGCATCCGGGTCTTTAAAGCGGCTGATATCGGGGAAGAACAGCTGCATAAAGAACGACGCCGCAATAAAGATAACGCCACCGTAGACCGCCGTCAGGAAGATGGCTTTCGGGATCACGCGTGCGGCGTCCGGCGTCTCTTCCGAAAGCGTGGTCACCGCATCGAAACCGAGGAACGAGAAACAGACAATCGTCGCCCCGGTAATAATCGGGATCAAGTGCGCGTTCTCGCTGATAAACGGCTGAAGTGACCAGACGGTGCCAACGCCTTCACCTTTATGCAGTCCCTGAACCACCAGGAAGATAAACACCACCATGATGGAGATTTGCACCAGCACAAACAGGGTATTGAAGTTAGCCACCAGGTTGACGCTCTTCAGGTTCGCGGCAGTTAAGATGGCGACGAACGTCACCACCCACACCCACGGTGGCACTTCCGGGAAGAGGGCGGAGAGATAGATCTTCGCCAACAAGACGTTGATCATCGGCAAAAAGAGATAATCCAGCAGCGATGACCAGCCGACCATAAAACCGACGTGCGGGTTAATCGACTTTTGCGCGTAGGTATAGGCCGAACCTGCCTCCGGGAACTGGCGAACCAGTTTGCCGTAGCTGATAGCGGTAAACAGCACGCCTGCCAGCGCCAGCAAATAAGATGCCGGAACGTGACCGTTGCTAATACCGGAAACGATGCCAAACGTATCGAACACGGTCATTGGCGTGAGATAGGCCAGACCCATCATCACCACCTGCCACAACTTCAGTGATTTTCGCAGACGGGTTTTGCCGGGTTGCGCAGCAATATTCAGTGGTGAATTAATAGCCATAATTGTTGCCTCCCCTGCGTAATAAGGTTTGCGGTCGTGTCGACCTGAAATCAAACCTGTTTAGCAAGGGAAGCAAAGGGGGCGGAGTCCAGTCAGTCGCAGGAAGGGCGCACACGCAGCCTCCCTCGCCATGCGGGGATTTAATCATCGGCATCATCTCATTTCCTCGTCACAGTCTTAATCGTTAACGGAAGCCCGTTGCCGCCTGCGCTCCATAACGCGACATCCGGGAAATGTCTGGATTACCAGCAAATGTCAGGCCTGGCTCCGCTCAGGCCGATGAAACAACCCCGCAAGGGGTACTATGCGTTTTTCAACATCCACTCAATTTCTGTTTCTGTGATGAGGCGCTCAAACTGCAACAACTCATCATTTTTACAGGCGTGATACACATGGCAAAAACGCTCGCCTAAATAGCGGCGCAAATGATCGTTCTCGATAAACTCCCACAGGGCATCGCTCTGGCGAATCGGGAAGGGTAAGCCTTCCTGCTCCAGCCCGTTGCCTTCTACTTCTTCCTGCAACGGCAGTTCGTTATCAAGGCCATGCAAAATACCGGCAAAAATCGCCGCCATCACCAGATATGGGTTGGCATCGGCACCCGCCACGCGATATTCCACGCGGTGATTATGACGATCGCCGCACGGAATACGCAGGGCGACGGTGCGGTTGTTATGGCCCCACGACGCCTGCGTTGGCACATACATGCCTGGCTGGAAGCGGCGATAGGAATTCACGTTCGGCGCCAGCAGCGCCATTGATGACGGCATCAGGTCGATCATCCCGGCGAGCATCTTTTTCAGCAGCGGCGAATCTTCGCCTTCTGCGTCAGAAAGCACGTTCTCGCCACGATTATTTTGCATACTGATATGGATATGCATCCCGCTGCCCGCGTGCTCTTCATACGGCTTCGCCATAAAAGTGGCGTGCATCTTATGCTTTTCTGCCATCAGGCGCACCAGGCGTTTTAGCGCCAGCGCATCATCGCAGGCTTCCAGCACGTTATCGGTATGGTAAAGGTTGATTTCAAACTGACCCGGCGAGGCTTCGGCGACCGCACCGTCGGCGGGAATTAACTGTAACTGCGCCAGTTCATCAATATCATTGAGCACATCGGCGAAGTGGTTGAGGTTATCAACCGAGTAAACCTGACTTTGTGTATTGCGGTCATCGGTGCCGGGCGCGCAGGGCGGTTGCAGATACCCTTCAGCGTCGCGCTGGCGATCCAGTAAATAGAACTCCAGCTCTACCGCTACAACCGGGAACAATCCGCGCTGGCGTAGCTGCTGCCACAGACGGTTAAGTACGTTCCGCGGCTCAACGTCAAAGGGAGCGCCATCTTCATCGACCATGGTCAGGAGTATCTGACCGATAAACTCTGGATCGGCAGCAGAAGGGGTTAAGGTACCGAGTATTGGCACACAAGTACGATCTGGTTCACCCATTTCCTGACCCAGGCCCGCTTCTTCTACTACATTGCCCAGAATATCCATTGCAAACACCGAGGCCGGGAAATAACACCCTTTCTCCAGCTTCTGCAGACTTGAAACAGGAATGCGTTTCCCACGGAAGCAACCATTCAAATCAGTAAGTAAAACATCAACATATTGTGTATTCGGGTAGCGCTCCAGGTAGCGTTTCACTTCCTGCGTAAAGGCGCTACCCCGCCTCTCTTCTGACTGCTGAACAAAGTTCTCTACTTCAACGATATTGGTTTCCATGATTCTTCGCCTTTGGTTTGTTTTCCGCTCGTTAGCAAAGCGTAAAATATAATGACCACCATTCGAATCTGTATGCAAACTAAATGTTTGTCAAATGTTAAATTGAGTTTGCAAAAATGAAAACCCACTGCTAGATTGAAAAAATATTGAACATAAAGGTCATTTAAACCGCAGTAATGGCGATAATTTAGTCCACTTTGTGAGATTGAGCATGGAAAATATAATGAACAATCCGGTTATCGGTGTCGTAATGTGCAGGAACAGGCTTAAGGGTCATACGACCCAGACTCTGCAAGAAAAGTACCTGAATGCCATCGTCCACGCGGGCGGTTTACCGATTGCGCTGCCACATGCGCTGGCGGAACCGTCATTACTTGAAGAACTGCTGCCGAAACTCGATGGCATTTATCTTCCAGGTAGTCCCAGCAATGTGCAGCCGCACCTATATGGTGAAAACGGCGATGAGCCTGACGCCGATCCCGGGCGTGATCTTCTGAGCATGGCGTTAATTAATGCCGCACTCGAAAGGCGCATCCCCATTTTCGCCATCTGCCGGGGGTTACAGGAACTGGTGGTAGCAACCGGTGGGTCGTTGCATCGCAAACTGTGCGAACAGTCTGAATTGTTGGAACATCGTGAAGATCCCGAACTGCCGGTGGAGCAGCAATATGCGCCGTCGCACGAAGTTCAGGTTGAAGAGGGGGGATTACTGTCTGCATTGTTACCTGAATGTAGCAACTTTTGGGTAAACTCTCTGCATGGACAAGGGGCGAAGGTCGTTAGCCCGCAGTTGCGTGTTGAAGCTCGCTCGCCGGATGGCCTGGTTGAGGCGGTGAGCGTCATCAATCATCCTTTCGCGCTGGGCGTACAGTGGCACCCGGAATGGAACAGTAGCGAGTACGCGCTTTCGCGTATATTGTTCGAGGGCTTTATCACCGCTTGTCAGAACCATATCGCTGAAAAACAGCGACTCTGACCACTACAGTTAAGGAAATGCAAATATGAGTGATGAGGGACTGGCGCCAGGAAAACGCTTGTCAGAAATCCGCCAGCAGCAGGGGCTTTCACAACGTCGTGCCGCCGAACTCTCCGGGCTGACTCACAGTGCTATCAGTACGATAGAACAAGATAAAGTCAGCCCTGCCATCAGTACGCTGCAAAAGCTGCTGAAGGTGTATGGTCTGTCACTCTCGGAATTCTTTTCCGAGCCGGAAAAACCTGATGAACCGCAGGTCGTCATTAATCAGGACGACTTAATTGAAATGGGCAGTCAGGGTGTGTCGATGAAGCTGGTGCATAACGGTAACCCGAATCGCACGCTGGCGATGATCTTTGAAACGTACCAGCCGGGCACAACCACTGGGGAAAGAATTAAGCATCAGGGTGAGGAAATAGGCACTGTACTGGAAGGTGAAATTGTTCTGACCATTAATGGTCAGGATTATCATCTCGTCGCGGGGCAAAGTTATGCCATTAATACCGGCATCCCGCACAGTTTCAGTAATACGTCGGCAGGCATTTGCCGAATTATCAGCGCCCATACGCCCACCACGTTTTAATCTTTTTGCTTTTGTAGGCCGGGTAAGCGAAACGCCACCCGGCTAGCTATAAAGGCAATCTATAAAGAATGTCGCCAGAAATAAACGGGCTCATCGCCTGGGGATCTCTGCGCCCTGACGTTCACAAACTGCATATATCTGATAGACGTGAAACAGGAGTCATAATGAATTTTCATCATCTGGCTTACTGGCAGGATAAAGCGTTAAGTCTCGCCATTGAAACCCGCTTATTTATTAACGGTGAATATACCGCTGCGGCGGAAAATGAAACCTTTGAAACCGTTGATCCGGTCACCCAGGCACCGCTGGCGAATATCGCGCGCGGCAAGAGCGCCGATATCGACCGTGCGGTGAGCGCAGCACGCGGCGTATTTGAACGCGGCGACTGGTCGCAGGCCGCCCCGGCAAAACGTAAAGCGGTGCTGAATAAACTCGCCGACTTAATGGAAGCCAACGCCGAAGAGCTGGCACTGCTGGAAACTCTCGACACCGGCAAACCGATTCGTCACAGCCTGCGTGATGATATTCCCGGCGCGGCGCGCGCCATTCGCTGGTACGCCGAAGCGATCGACAAAGTGTATGGCGAAGTGGCGACCACCAGTAGCCATGAGCTGGCGATGATCGTGCGTGAACCGGTCGGCGTTATTGCTGCCATTGTACCGTGGAACTTTCCGCTGCTGCTGACTTGCTGGAAGCTTGGCCCAGCGCTGGCGGCAGGGAACAGCGTGATTCTAAAACCATCTGAAAAATCACCGCTCAGTGCGATTCGTCTCGCGGGGCTGGCGAAAGAAGCAGGTCTGCCGGATGGCGTGCTGAACTTGGTGACGGGGTTTGGTCATGAAGCGGGCCAGGCGCTGTCTCGTCATAACGATATCGACGCCATTGCCTTTACTGGTTCAACCCGCACCGGGAAACAGCTGCTGAAAGATGCTGGCGACAGCAACATGAAACGCGTCTGGCTGGAAGCGGGTGGCAAAAGCGCCAACATCGTTTTCGCCGACTGCCCGGATTTGCAAAAAGCGGCGAGCGCAACGGCCGCAGGTATCTTCTACAACCAGGGCCAGGTGTGCATCGCCGGAACGCGTTTGTTGCTGGAAGAGAGCATCGCCGATGAATTCTTAGCCCTGTTAAAACAGCAGGCGCAAAACTGGCAGCCGGGCCACCCGCTTGATCCCGCGACCACCATGGGCACCTTAATCGACAGCGCTCACGCCGACTCGGTGCATAGCTTTATTCGTGAAGGCGAAGGCAAAGGGCAACTGCTGCTGGATGGACGCAACGCCGAACTGGCAGCGGCCATCGGCCCGACCATCTTTGTGGATGTGGACCCGAATGCGTCCTTAAGTCGCGAAGAGATTTTCGGCCCGGTGCTGGTGGTCACGCGTTTCACATCAGAAGATCAGGCGCTACAGCTTGCTAATGACAGCCAGTACGGGCTCGGCGCGGCGGTATGGACGCGCGATCTCTCCCGTGCGCACCGCATGAGCCGCCGCCTGAAAGCTGGTTCCGTCTTCGTCAATAACTACAACGACGGCGATATGACCGTGCCGTTTGGCGGCTATAAGCAGAGCGGCAATGGTCGCGACAAATCCCTGCACGCGCTGGAAAAATTCACCGAACTTAAAACCATCTGGATAAGCCTGGAGGCCTGAAATGACCGAACATACCAGCAGTTACTACGCCGCCAGTGCGAATAAATACGCGCCATTCGACATACTGAATGAGTCAATCACCTGTGATGTTTGCGTGGTCGGCGGCGGCTATACCGGGCTTTCCTCCGCGCTGCATCTGGCAGAAGCGGGCTTTGACGTGGTGGTTCTCGAAGCCTCACGTATCGGCTTTGGCGCCAGCGGGCGCAACGGCGGGCAGCTTGTGAACTCCTACAGCCGCGACATCGACGTTATCGAAAAAAGCTACGGCATGGACACCGCCCGTATGCTTGGCAGCATGATGTTTGAGGGTGGTGAGATCATCCGCGAACGTATCAAACGTTATCAGATTGACTGCGACTACCGCCCCGGCGGCCTGTTTGTGGCGATGAATGATAAACAGCTCGCGACTCTGGAAGAGCAGAAAGAGAACTGGGAACGTTACGGCAATAAACAGCTGGAGCTGCTGGATGCCAACGCCATTCGTCGTGAAGTCGCCAGCGATCGCTATACCGGCGCGCTGCTGGATCACAGCGGCGGGCATATTCACCCCCTGAACCTCGCCATTGGTGAAGCCGATGCCATTCGTCTCAACGGCGGGCGTGTGTATGAGCTTTCTGCGGTGACGCAGATCCAGCACACCACGCCAGCGGTGGTGCGCACTGCCAAAGGCCAGGTGACGGCGAAGTATGTGATTGTCGCCGGGAATGCGTACCTGGGCGATAAAGTGGAGCCGGAACTGGCGAAACGCAGCATGCCGTGCGGCACTCAGGTGATCACCACCGAGCGGCTTTCCGATGAGTTAGCCCGTTCGCTGATCCCGAAAAACTACTGCGTTGAAGACTGTAATTATCTGCTTGATTACTACCGTCTTACCGCCGACAACCGCCTGCTGTACGGCGGCGGCGTGGTCTACGGCGCGCGCGACCCGGATGACGTTGAGCGTCTTGTGGTGCCGAAACTGCTGAAAACCTTCCCGCAGCTGAAGGGCGTCAAAATCGACTACCGCTGGACGGGCAACTTCCTGCTGACCCTGTCGCGCATGCCGCAGTTTGGTCGCCTCGATACCAACATCTATTACATGCAGGGCTATAGCGGCCACGGTGTCACCTGTACCCATCTCGCTGGGCGTTTGATTGCCGAACTGCTGCGCGGTGACGCCGAGCGTTTCGACGCCTTCGCCAATCTGCCGCATTACCCGTTCCCCGGCGGGCGTACGCTGCGCGTGCCGTTTACCGCGATGGGCGCGGCTTATTACAGCCTGCGCGATCGTCTGGGTGTTTAATTTCCGATTAACCGTGAAGAGTCAAAAGGTGTGAAACATGAGCAACAATGAATTCCATCAGCGTCGTCTTTCTGCCACTCCGCGCGGGGTTGGCGTGATGTGTAACTTCTTCGCCCAGTCGGCTGAAAATGCCACGCTGAAGGATGTTGAAGGCAACGAATATATCGATTTCGCCGCAGGCATCGCGGTGCTGAACACCGGACATCGCCATCCTGAACTGGTGGCGGCAGTGGAACAGCAACTGCAACAGTTTACCCACACGGCGTATCAGATCGTGCCATACGAAAGCTACGTCACCCTGGCGGAGAAAATCAACGCCCTGGCCCCGGTGAGCGGGCAGGCTAAAACCGCGTTCTTCACCACCGGTGCGGAAGCGGTTGAGAACGCGGTGAAAATTGCCCGCGCCCATACCGGACGCCCTGGCGTGATTGCGTTTAGCGGCGGCTTCCATGGTCGTACGTATATGACTATGGCATTAACTGGAAAGGTCGCGCCGTACAAAATCGGTTTCGGCCCGTTCCCCGGTTCGGTGTATCACGTGCCGTATCCGTCAGAACTGCATGGCATTTCGATGCAAGATTCCCTTGACGCCATCGAACGCTTGTTTAAATCGGACATTGAAGCGAAGCAGGTGGCGGCGATTATTTTCGAACCGGTGCAGGGCGAGGGCGGCTTCAACGTGGCGCCAAAAGAGCTGGTTTCTGCCATTCGCCGCTTGTGCGACGAACACGGCATCGTGATGATTGCCGATGAAGTGCAAAGCGGTTTTGCGCGTACAGGTAAATTGTTTGCCATGGATCATTACGCCGATAAGCCGGATTTAATGACGATGGCGAAAAGCCTGGCGGGCGGTATGCCGCTTTCAGGCGTGGTCGGTAACGCGAATATTATGGACGCCCCCGCGCCGGGCGGGCTTGGCGGTACCTACGCCGGGAACCCGCTGGCGGTGGCTGCCGCGCACGCGGTGCTCAACATTATCGACAAAGAATCACTTTGCGAACGCGCGAATCAACTGGGCCAGCGCCTGACAAACACGCTTATTGAGGCCAAAGAAAACGTTCCTGCGATCGCGGCAGTACGTGGTCTGGGGTCGATGATTGCAGCAGAGTTTAACGATCCGCAAACGGGCGAACCGTCAGCGGAGATTGCGCAGAAAATCCAGCAACGTGCGCTGGCGCAGGGGCTGCTACTCCTGACCTGTGGCGCATACGGCAACGTGATTCGTTTCCTGTATCCGCTGACCATCCCGGATGCGCAATTCGATGCGGCAATGAAAATTTTGCAGGATGCGCTGAGAGATTAATACGTAGAAGCGAAGGCCAACGCAATAATGCCTGATGCGCCGCGCTTATCAGGCCTACAAATGACGTATTGATTATGTAGGCCGAATAAGGCGTTCACGCCATATCCGGCAAGTTGTATTGCCCAACTTCGCTAAATCTGGTGCTTTTTCAACAACGCGCGGAACTGATGATAGGTTAACCCCAGCAATTCAGCCGCGCGCTTCTGGTTATATTTCCCCTGTTGCAAACTGAGTTGCAGCAACTCTTTTTCCTGCTGCATCTGAAACTCACGTAAATCCAGCGGCAGCGTCGGAAGCAAGGTGGTTTCTGAAACGGCGATGGCTTCTTCAGGTGGACGCCGTTTAAAGGGATCAATAATGATGTCATCAAGCGGATAATCGCTGGTGCCGTGGCGATACACCGAACGTTCCACCACGTTTTTCAATTCACGAATATTTCCCGGCCAGCGATAATTCAGCAACGTTTCTCTGGCGCGCTCGGTAAAACCCGGGAACAGAGGCAGTTTGATTTCCCGACACATCTGGATGGCAAAATGTTCTGCCATCAACATAATGTCGCTTTCGCGTTCGCGCAGTGGTGGCAGTTGCACAACATCAAAAGCCAGCCGGTCGAGCAGGTCAGCGCGAAAAGTACCTTCATTGACCATCGCCGGAAGATCGGCATTCGTCGCGCATACCAACCGCACATTCACCTGCAATGGCTGGCTGCCGCCAACGCGCTCCAGTTCACCATACTCAATCACGCGCAATAATTTTTCCTGCACCATCATCGGTGCTGTAGCGAGTTCATCAAGAAATAGCGTACCGCCGTCGGCACGTTCAAATCTCCCTGGATGACGTTTTTGCGCACCGGTAAACGCCCCCGCTTCGTGACCAAATAGTTCGGAATCCAGCAGATTTTCATTTAACGCCGCGCAGTTAAGGGAAATAAACGGCCCTTGCCAACGAGAGGAGAGATAATGCAGACGGCTGGCGATCAGCTCTTTACCTGTTCCGCGCTCGCCGATGATGAGCACCGGTTTGTCCAGCGGTGCGAGATGCGAAACCTGCTCTAAAACTTCGAGAAAGCTGTTCGCCTCACCGAGTAAGTTATCTTTGTATTCTGCCATGATGAAATTCGCCACTTGTTAGTGTAATTCGCTAATTCATCCTGGCATGTTGCTGTTGATTCTTCAATCAGATCTTTATAAATCAAAAAGATAAAAAATTGGCACGCAAATTGTATTAACAGTTCAGCAGGACAATCCTGAACGAAGAAATCAAGAGGACAACATTATGGGTATTTTTTCTCGCTTTGCCGACATCGTGAATGCCAACATCAACGCTCTGTTAGAGAAAGCGGAAGATCCGCAGAAACTGGTGCGTCTGATGATCCAGGAAATGGAAGACACGCTGGTTGAAGTGCGTTCTACTTCGGCACGTGCGCTGGCGGAAAAGAAACAGCTGACTCGCCGTATTGAACAAGCGTCGGCGCGTGAAGTTGAGTGGCAGGAAAAAGCCGAACTGGCACTGCTGAAAGATAGAGAAGACCTGGCGCGTGCGGCGTTAATTGAAAAACAGAAACTGACCGATCTGATTAAGTCCCTGGAACATGAAGTGACGCTGGTGGACGATACGCTGGTGCGTATGAAGAAAGAGATTGGCGAGCTGGAAAACAAATTGAGCGAAACTCGTGCTCGCCAGCAGGCATTGATGTTGCGTCATCAGGCCGCAAACTCGTCGCGCGATGTGCGTCGTCAGTTGGACAGTGGCAAACTGGATGAAGCGATGGCCCGTTTCGAATCTTTCGAGCGCCGTATCGACCAGATGGAAGCAGAAGCGGAAAGCCACAGTTTCGGCAAACAAAAATCGCTGGATGATCAGTTTGCCGAGCTGAAAGCTGATGATGCAATCAGCGAGCAACTGGCACAATTAAAAGCCAAAATGAAGCAAGACAATCAATAATAACATCCAGGCGGCGTCCGAACACGCCGCCGCTCATCCCTTAAGGAGTCCTTATGAGCGCGCTATTTCTGGCTATTCCGTTAACCATCTTTGTGCTGTTTGTTTTACCGATTTGGTTATGGCTGCATTACAGCAACCGCTCCAGTCGTGGAGAGCTTTCGCAAAGCGAACAACAGCGATTAGCGCAACTGGCTGATGAAGCAAAACGGATGCGCGAGCGTATTCAGGCGCTGGAATCCATTCTTGATGCTGAACATCCGAACTGGAGGGATCGCTAATGGCGGGTATTAATCTCAATAAAAAATTATGGCGCATTCCACAACAGGGCATGGTACGCGGGGTCTGTGCCGGGATTGCTAACTATTTTGATGTACCGGTAAAACTGGTACGTATTCTGGTGGTGCTGTCGATTTTCTTCGGCCTGGCGCTGTTTACCCTGGTTGCTTACATCATTTTGTCATTTGCGCTTGATCCAATGCCTGACAACATGGCGTTTGGTGAACAACAACCTTCCAGCAGCGAATTGCTGGATGAAGTCGACCGTGAACTGGCGGCCAGTGAAACGCGTTTACGCGAGATGGAACGTTATGTCACTTCCGACACCTTCACGCTACGTAGCCGTTTCCGTCAACTGTGAGGAAAGTTATGAATACTCGCTGGCAACAGGCCGGGCAAAAGATGAAGCCTGGTTTCAAATTAGCAGGCAAGCTGGTACTTCTTACCGCACTGCGCTATGGCCCGGCGGGTGTGGCTGGTTGGGCGATAAAATCAGTTGCTCGCCGACCGCTGAAAATGTTGCTGGCTGTGGCGCTGGAACCGCTATTAAGTCGGGCTGCCAATAAACTGGCGCAGCGTTATAAAAGGTGAGGGGAGTTCCGCAAAAATTGTTAGATCTCAGGCGTATAATGGATGGCAATTTTCATCCATAGAAGGATATTTATATGTTTAAAAAAGGCTTACTTGCTCTGACTCTGGTGTTTTCACTGCCTGTTTTCGCCGCTGAACACTGGATAGATGTTCGTGTTCCAGAGCAGTATCAGCAAGAGCACGTTCAGGGGGCCATCAATATTCCCCTAAAGGAAGTGAAAGAGCGCATAGCCACCGCCGTTCCGGATAAAAACGACACCGTGAAAGTGTATTGCAACGCCGGACGCCAGTCCGGGCAGGCAAAAGAGATCCTCAACGAGATGGGATATACCCACGTTGAGAACGTCGGTGGACTGAAAGACATCGAAATGCCGAAGGTCAAAGGTTAACAAATTATTGCCTGAGCGGTGTAAATAACGCCGCTTATTCATTTGATAAATCAAAATTAACCCACATTATTATCTCCAGTATCTAATCCTTTCTACGGCTTTCTGGCACAGGACAGCAATGAAGCGACTTAAAAATGAACTTAATGCGCTGGTGAATCGGGGTGTCGACAGACATCTGCGCCTCGCTGTAACTGGACTTAGCCGCAGCGGCAAAACAGCGTTTATCACCGCGATGGTTAATCAGTTGCTCAATATTCATGCCGGAGCACGCTTGCCGCTATTAAGCGCGGTGCGTGAAGAGCGCCTGCTGGGCGTAAAACGCATTCCCCAGCGTGACTTTGGTATTCCGCGCTTCACCTATGATGAAGGGCTGGCGCAGTTATATGGCGATCCTCCCGCCTGGCCGACGCCAACGCGCGGCGTCAGTGAAATCCGCCTGGCGCTACGTTTTAAATCGAATGATTCACTGCTGCGTCACTTCAAAGACACCTCCACGCTGTATCTGGAAATTGTGGATTATCCCGGCGAATGGCTGCTCGACTTGCCGATGCTGGCGCAGGATTACTTAAGTTGGTCGCGGCAGATGACGGGCTTACTCAATGGTCAGCGCGGCGAATGGTCGGCGAAATGGCGAATGATGTGCGAAGGGCTGGATCCGTTAGCGCCTGCCGACGAAAACCGACTGGCGGATATTGCCGCCGCGTGGACCGATTATCTCCACCAGTGTAAACAGCAGGGGCTGCACTTTATTCAGCCAGGGCGCTTTGTTTTGCCTGGCGATATGGCAGGAGCGCCCGCGCTGCAATTCTTCCCGTGGCCTGATGTCGATGCCTGGGGCGAGTCCAAACTGGCGCAGGCCGATAAACACACCAACGCCGGAATGCTGCGCGAGCGGTTTAATTATTACTGTGAGAAGGTGGTGAAAGGGTTCTATAAGAATCATTTTCTGCGCTTTGACCGCCAGATTGTGCTGGTGGATTGCCTGCAACCTCTCAACAGTGGGCCACAGGCATTTAATGATATGCGTCTGGCGCTGACGCAGCTGATGCAAAGTTTCCACTACGGGCAGCGTACCCTGTTCCGGCGCTTGTTCTCGCCGGTAATCGACAAACTGTTGTTTGCTGCTACTAAAGCGGACCATGTGACCATCGATCAGCACGCCAATATGGTTTCATTACTGCAACAACTGATTCAGGATGCCTGGCAAAATGCGGCGTTCGAAGGGATCAGCATGGACTGCCTGGGGCTGGCGTCAGTTCAGGCGACCACCAGCGGCATTATTGATGTTAACGGTGAGAAAATCCCGGCGCTGCGCGGTAATCGACTCAGCGATGGCGCACCGCTCACTGTTTATCCTGGCGAAGTTCCCGCACGTTTGCCTGGTCAGGCGTTCTGGGATAAGCAAGGCTTCCAGTTTGAGGCGTTTCGTCCGCAGGTGATGGATGTCGACAAACCGCTGCCGCATATTCGTCTTGATGCTGCGCTGGAATTTTTAATAGGAGATAAATTGCGATGACCGAGCCGTTAAAACCACGTATTGATTTCGACGGTCCGCTGGAGGTCGATCAGAATCCAAAATTCAGGGCGCAGCAGACCTTTGACGAAAATCAGGCGCAAAATTTTGCCCCGGCAACGCTCGAAGAAGCACAGGAAGAAGAGGGGCAAGTCGAAGCGGTAATGGATGCAGCGTTACGTCCGAAACGCAGTCTGTGGCGCAAAATGGTGATGGGCGGGCTGGCGCTGTTTGGCGCAAGCGTTGTTGGTCAGGGTGTGCAGTGGACGATGAACGCCTGGCAAACTCAGGACTGGGTGGCGCTGGGTGGTTGTGCCGCAGGAGCATTGATTATTGGTGCAGGCGTAGGGTCTGTAGTGACAGAGTGGCGGCGCTTATGGCGCTTGCGCCAGCGTGCTCATGAACGCGATGAAGCGCGCGATTTGTTACACAGTCACGGCACCGGGAAAGGGCGCGCGTTTTGCGAAAAACTGGCGCAGCAGGCGGGTATTGATCAGTCTCATCCGGCGCTGCAGCGCTGGTATGCCTCAATCCATGAAACGCAGAACGATCGTGAAGTGGTCAGCCTGTATGCTCATCTGGTCCAGCCGGTTTTAGATGCCCAGGCGCGGCGCGAAATCAGCCGATCAGCGGCGGAATCGACGTTGATGATTGCGGTCAGCCCGCTGGCGCTGGTGGACATGGCGTTTATCGCCTGGCGTAATTTGCGCCTGATTAATCGCATCGCCACGCTGTATGGCATTGAACTGGGGTATTACAGCCGCCTGCGCCTGTTTAAACTGGTCTTGCTGAATATCGCTTTCGCGGGTGCCAGCGAACTGGTACGTGAAGTGGGGATGGACTGGATGTCGCAGGATCTCGCCGCGCGCTTGTCTACTCGCGCCGCTCAGGGAATAGGTGCCGGTTTACTGACCGCACGACTGGGGATCAAAGCTATGGAACTTTGCCGCCCGCTGCCGTGGATTGACAATGACAAACCACGTTTGGGTGATTTCCGTCGTCAGCTCATCGGTCAGGTAAAAGAGACGTTACAAAAGAGCAAAACGTCCGGCGAAAAATAGTGCACTTTCGGGCACTGATCGGATACCTTTACGCCGAAGTGCCCGTTTATCCATCGTTGTGTCAATGTTTGTTGACAGAAACCTTCCTGCCACTCGAATAGTGTCATATCATCATATTTATTGTTCTTTTTCATGTGAAGGTTCCCATGCGTCTGGAAGTCTTTTGTGAAGACCGACTCGGTCTGACCCGCGAATTGCTCGACCTACTGGTGCTAAGAGGCATCGATTTACGCGGTATTGAGATTGACCCAATCGGGCGGATTTACCTGAATTTTGCCGAACTGGACTTTGACAGTTTCAGCAGTTTGATGGCGGAAATACGCCGTATTGCGGGCGTTACCGATGTGCGCACTGTGCCGTGGATGCCTTCCGAGCGAGAACATCAGGCGTTGAGCGCATTGCTTGAAGCATTGCCTGAACCCGTGCTTTCTGTCGATATGAAAAGCAAGGTGGACATGGCAAACCCGGCGAGCTGTCAGCTATTCGGGCAAAAACTGGATCGCTTACGCAATCATACCGCTGCGCAATTGATTAACGGATTTAATTTTTTACGTTGGCTTGAGAGCGACCCGCAGGATTCACATAACGAACATGTAGTGATTAATGGACAAAATTTCCTGATGGAGATAACGCCTGTCTATCTTCAGGATGAAAACGACCAACATGTCCTGACCGGTGCGGTAGTGATGCTGCGCTCAACAATCCGTATGGGCCGTCAGTTGCAAAATGTGGCTGCCCAGGATGTCAGCGCTTTCAGTCAGATTGTCGCCATCAGTCCTAAAATGAAGCATGCGGTAGAGCAGGCGCAAAAGTTAGCAATGTTAAGCGCGCCGCTGCTGATCACGGGTGATACCGGCACGGGTAAAGATCTCTTTGCTTACGCTTGCCA
Source organism: Escherichia sp. E14S1 (assembly GCF_004211995.1). NCBI lineage: Bacteria > Pseudomonadati > Pseudomonadota > Gammaproteobacteria > Enterobacterales > Enterobacteriaceae > Escherichia > Escherichia sp. E14S1. The sequence goes on along the minus strand of NZ_RHJQ01000013.1, from coordinate 32,336 downwards.
TCAGGCAAGCCCGCGTGCGAGCAAACCTTATCTGGCGCTGAACTGTGCTTCTATTCCAGAAGATGCTGTAGAGAGTGAACTGTTCGGGCATGCGCCAGAGGGGAAAAAAGGATTCTTCGAACAGGCGAACGGCGGCTCGGTTTTGCTGGATGAGATTGGCGAGATGTCGCCGCGAATGCAGGCAAAATTATTGCGTTTTCTCAACGATGGCACTTTCCGTCGCGTTGGGGAAGACCACGAAGTGCATGTGGATGTGCGGGTAATTTGCGCGACGCAGAAGAATCTGGTTGAGCTGGTGCAAAAAGGCATGTTCCGCGAAGATCTCTATTATCGTTTGAACGTGCTGACGTTAAATCTGCCGCCGCTGCGGGACTGTCCGCAGGACATCATGCCGTTAACCGAGCTATTTGTTGCCCGATTTGCTGACGAGCAGGGCGTGCCGCGTCCGAAATTAGCTGCAGATCTAAATACCGTGCTTACACGTTATGCATGGCCGGGTAACGTGCGGCAGTTGAAAAACGCCATTTACCGCGCACTGACGCAACTGGAAGGTTATGAACTGCGTCCGCAGGATATTTTGCTGCCGGATTATGACGCTGCAACTGTGGCCGTTGGTGAAGATGCAATGGAAGGTTCGCTGGACGAAATCACCAGCCGTTTTGAACGTTCGGTATTAACCCAGCTTTATCGCAATTACCCCAGTACGCGCAAACTGGCAAAACGTTTGGGCGTTTCACACACCGCGATTGCCAATAAACTGCGGGAATATGGATTGAGTCAGAAGAAGAGCGAAGAATAAGTGGGATAAATGCCTGATGGCGCAATACCATCAGGCATAATAATTTACGCTTTCAGTACCGCGAGAGCTGCTTCGTAATCCGGCTCAGTGGTGATTTCATTGACCAACTGACTGAAGATCACATTATCATTTTCATCAATAACGACAACCGCACGAGCCGCCAGACCTTTCAGTGGGCCTTCAGCGATCTCAACGCCGTAAGCTTGCAGGAATTCAGCGTTACGGAAAGTGGAGAGAGTGATAACGTTGTTCAGACCTTCCGCGCCGCAGAAACGAGACTGAGCAAACGGCAGATCGGCGGAGATGCACAGCACAACCGTGTTGTCGATTTCGGTTGCCAGTTGGTTAAACTTACGTACTGATGCGGCGCAAACACCGGTATCAATGCTCGGGAAAATGTTCAGCACTTTGCGTTTGCCCGCAAACTGACCGAGGGTGACGTCAGACAGATCTTTTGCCACGAGAGTAAAAGTCTGCGCTTTGCTACCCGCTTGCGGGATGGAATTGGCGACTGTAACCGGGTTGCCCTGGAAATGAACGATTTGTGACATGATTATCTTTCCTGTTTACATATAGTTAACGTCACGCCTAGTTTATGCTAACTGTCAATAACACAGCAATCGCTATTTGCGCTTAATCCGCAGACCACCGCGGCAACAAGGAGTAAAGATGAGAACCGTTAAGGTATTTGAGGAAGCCTGGCCGTTACATACCCCGTTTGTTATTGCGCGAGGAAGCCGCAGTGAAGCGCGCGTGGTGGTGGTTGAACTGGAAGAAGATGGCGTCAAAGGTACGGGCGAATGTACGCCTTATCCGCGCTATGGCGAAAGTGATGCCTCAGTCATGGCGCAAATAATGAGCGTGGTCCCACAACTGGAAAAAGGGCTGACGCGCGCAGAGTTGCAAAAAGTTCTGCCTGCCGGTGCAGCGCGTAATGCGCTGGATTGTGCGCTGTGGGATCTGGCCGCAAGACAACAGCAGCAGACGCTGGCTGTACTTACCGGTATCTCTCTTCCTGAAACGATCACCACTGCGCAGACGGTAGTGATCGGTACGCCGGATCAGATGGCAGGCAGTGCCGCAGCACTATGGCAGGCTGGGGCTAAGCTGCTAAAAGTGAAGCTGGATAATCATCTTATCAGCGAGCGGATGGTGGCGATTCGCGCGGCAGTGCCGGATGCGACGTTAATTGTTGATGCTAATGAATCCTGGCGTGCGGAAGGACTGGCGGCTCGATGCCAGTTGCTGGCCGATTTAGGCGTCGCAATGCTGGAGCAACCTCTCCCGGCTCAGGACGATGCGGCGCTGGAGAATTTTATCCATCCATTGCCTATTTGCGCGGACGAAAGTTGTCATACCCGCAGCAACCTTAAGGCGCTGAAAGGGCGCTATGAGATGGTTAATATCAAGCTTGATAAAACCGGCGGCCTGACGGAAGCGTTGGCGCTGGCAACAGAAGCGCGTGCACAAGGTTTCAGCCTGATGTTGGGCTGCATGTTATGCACCTCACGCGCCATTAGCGCAGCATTACCGCTGGCGCCGCAGGTCAGCTTCGCCGATCTCGACGGGCCGACCTGGCTGGCGGTGGATGTGGAACCGGCTCTTCAGTTTACGACCGGCGAATTGCATCTTTAGGATGCCAGTGCAGTAAATTCGCCATCGCAAAAAGATATTTTTCGCTGGCTTCATCGGCGGAGATGGGGGGAAACTCAGCAGTGATACAGTGCAAGTTCAGGTCTGCACACCAACTGCCAAAGGATCCGGGGGTGTCGTAGCCGACGCTGGTTACCAGCGGCAATTCAAATGCCTGGGCCAGCCATTCACCTAATTCGCTGTGTCTGGGATCTTCAATACACGCCAGCGGATCGTGGAACGAGACGACCCAGGCGGGCTGAATGCGGTGAATGAGTTGGCATAACGCCTGGGTTTCAGGTTCGGAGCCGGGTTTATCTCCGGTCAGCAAGACAACGTCGCGCTCTTCGGCGGCACTGTTCCAGCGATAAACCGTTTCACCTTCCTTCCAGTTCGCCGCGGGAAAGTTTCGGTTTAAATCCACACCATTAGCATTGGCACGTAGACCCAACTGGCAACCGTCGGGATTCACACACAGCACCACATGATGGCGGCGCAAAGACGGTGTTAATGTGCGTAATGCGCAGGAGAGGGCGACGACGGAAGAATTCTCATCGCCGTGGGTACCAGCAAGAATCAAACCACTTTCGCTGCTGGCGGCATGGGCGGGAAACCAGAGCAGCGGCGCACCCAATAATGAACGTCCGTAATGTTCAGTTCCTGGGGGGAAAGCGCCCCGTTCGGCGCGTGGGCGAGTCACGGTCATAATCGTCTCTGACAATAGAAGTATTACAGGCAGTGTTGTGCAAATTTTGTGGATTATCAAATCCTTTTCGACAACGATATGTTATCGATCTTTTATCACTTTTTTGCCGGAAGTTATTTGCATTTCTTTAAGGAGAAACAAATAATTACGCATCAATATTAACGTCGGTTTGAGGGTAACTTATGAAGCACTCTGTTTCAGTAACTTGTTGTGCGCTGTTAGTCAGCAGCATTTCTCTTTCGTATGCTGCTGATGTTCCGAGCGGCACAGTACTGGCAGACAAGCAGGAGCTGGTGCGTCATATTAAGGATGAGCCTGCATCATTGGATCCCGCGAAAGCGGTTGGTTTGCCAGAGATTCAGGTGATTCGCGATTTGTTTGAAGGACTCGTGAATCAGAATGAAAAAGGGGATATTGTCCCCGGCGTCGCCACCCAGTGGAAAAGCAATGACAACCGTATCTGGACCTTTACCCTGCGCGATGATGCTAAATGGGCAGATGGCACACCGGTTACCGCGCAGGATTTTGTCTATAGCTGGCAACGTCTGGTAGACCCGAAAACGTTGTCCCCATTTGCCTGGTTTGCCGCGCTGGCGGGGGTAAACAATGCTCAGGCGATTATTGATGGTAAAGCCACGCCTGACCAACTTGGCGTCACTGCCGTTGATGCCCATACCCTGAAAATCCAGCTTGATAAGCCATTGCCGTGGTTTGTTAATTTGACGGCCAACTTTGCCTTCTTCCCGGTGCAAAAAGCCAACGTTGAAAGCGGTAAAGATTGGACAAAACCAGGGAAACTTATCGGCAACGGCGCATATGTGCTTAAAGAACGCGTAGTGAATGAAAAGCTGGTGGTTGTACCGAATACCCATTATTGGGATAACGCAAAAACGGTACTGCAAAAAGTGACTTTCCTGCCGATTAACCAGGAGTCCGCTGCCACGAAACGTTATCTTGCAGGTGATATTGATATCACTGAGTCCTTCCCGAAAAATATGTATCAAAAGCTGTTGAAGGATATTCCAGGGCAGGTTTATACACCGCCGCAGCTGGGGACTTATTATTATGCCTTCAATACGCAAAAAGGTCCGACGGCAGATCAACGCGTTCGTTTGGCATTAAGTATGACGATTGACCGCCGCCTGATGACGGAAAAAGTATTAGGCACCGGTGAAAAACCAGCATGGCATTTTACGCCAGATGTTACTGCCGGATTTACGCCGGAGCCTTCGCCGTTTGAACAAATGAGTCAGGAAGAACTGAATGCGCAGGCAAAAACTTTGTTGAGCGCAGCCGGTTATGGTCCGCAAAAACCGCTGAAGCTGACGCTGTTGTATAACACTTCAGAAAACCATCAGAAAATTGCGATTGCCGTAGCGTCGATGTGGAAAAAGAATCTTGGTGTGGACGTCAAATTGCAAAATCAGGAATGGAAAACCTATATCGATAGCCGTAACACCGGTAATTTTGACGTTATCCGCGCATCATGGGTAGGGGACTATAATGAACCGTCTACCTTCCTGACGCTGTTAACGTCAACGCACTCGGGAAATATTTCAGGGTTTAATAATCCGGCATACGATAAAGTGCTGGCCCAGGCATCGACTGAAAATACCGTTAAAGCGCGCAATGCCGATTACAACGCGGCAGAGAAAATTCTCATAGAACAAGCGCCTATTGCACCGATTTACCAGTATACCAATGGGAGATTAATCAAACCGTGGTTGAAAGGTTATCCAATTAATAACCCGGAAGATGTGGCGTATAGTCGCACAATGTATATTGTGAAGCATTAATATGATGTCATCTGGCGCGTTTATGCGCGCCAGATTTAACAACCCCGATAAAATACCTTCTTTTTTAAAATCCCCCCTATAAAAATCACACCCAAGATAATTATTTGAATTTTTCTGCCAATGTTCAGCATAAATAATAATCAAATATTTTATTTAAAAGGTGTATTACATACTCCCAATATAAGCTGTGCTTTACTTTTCTTTACAACGCAAGACGTATTGCGTTCCTTGTGAAAATTTTCATTCGCAAACAGACACACAGCTAAAATGGGGTGGTAAAATGAAAAAATCCTTAGCTATGCCTTTAGTTATCTCGTTATTACTCCTTCATTATCCTTCTTTAAGTCTGGCCGCAGAATCACTGCCCGATGCCACGTCGTTGGGGCTGGAAAACTTAACGAATGATCTCTCACGACAAGAATTGTTTGTAAAAATACTGGAATCGGATCCATCTCGTGATAAAGAGTTTGATTCCTTTGCGGTAAAAAAATATTTTAAATTTCCGGCTGATGTCGCTTACGATTCGGTATTGAATCAACCACGACCCAGTTCTTTATTTGGTGTGGATATCAGCCATCATAACGGTAAAAACTTCCCGATCGAACTGTTGGCAAAAAATAAGTCTGTGTTCTTGTATATGAAGTCCAGTCAAGGAACGCGTTATGTTGATCCTGAATTCGCCGGTTTTTGGCAGCGGGCTGGGGATACTGAGCGAGGGATCAAACTTCACCGTGGGGCCTACCACTTTCTTTCCAGTGGCACACCGGCAGACGACGCGGAATTGTGGGGACGCAAGCAGGCAATGACGTTTGTTAAAGTTATTAAAGCCAATGGCGGGTTAAGGGCGACAGATATGCCACCGGCGGTGGATGTTGAGTGGGATGTAGATTCATCAACAGGTAAGGACCGCTGGCAGAAGCGTAAACCCACTGAAATAATCACGATGATCAAGGCATTCACCGCGCAGGTAGAAGCCGATTTAGGGCGTAAACCGGTTATCTACACTGCGCGGGCGTGGTGGAAAGATGCCGTCGGCGGAGAAAAAAGTTTTGCCCAGGTTGCAGAACATAATCTGTGGCTGGCTGATTATTCTAATCAGGCACAGGCCAGCGAAACGCCGCGTTCAATTAACCAGACAAAATGGGCAATCTGGCAGTTTACCGATGCTGCGCAGCTTAATTTGGGATCAAGTCAGAAATTCGATGCCAGTATATACAAGGGCCCGACCGCTGAGTTTTATTCCACTCTGGGTGTGCAGGAGTTTTAAATCATGAACAGGCGATGGCCAAATTTATGTAAAACGGTCCTGGGGCTGTTAATTGCAGGAATATCACTGGGAATGACTGATGCCCGCGCAGATGACATTTGCAAAAATGGTGCAATGGTCCCTGATGAATATTGTCATTTTTTTGTCCACTATGGGCCAGAGAACCCAGGGAAACTGGATATCCGGATCAGTGATGCGTTAAAAATACCCGATCAGGATGCAGCGAAAACGCGCTCCATCGGGTTGATTATTGCAATTTCAAAATATCCACTATTACATGCAGATATTCCGGCAGCCGCGGTGGATGGCCAAAGAATGGCTGATTTTCTGATCAACGGACAGAAGTTTGATGAGGTTATTTTATTGAGAGATCAGGAAGCTTCATTAGATAATATTAATTATTTTTTAAAGGAATATTTACCTGCCAGAGGGATGATGTTTGATAAGAAAGCTCGCTTGTTAATTGCTTATTCAGGCCATGGTCGTTTTGGCACTCAAAATGGTAATTCTGATAAAGCACCTGCATTTGTATTGAGCAACGCTACGGATATTGATGGTTCAAAAGGCATGTATGAAATGCCAGCTCTGAACACACAACTTAATATTCTGGCAAAGCGTTATTTCCATGTTCTGACTTTAGTCAATGCCTGCTTTGGTTCTGGCTTGTATGGCATGACTATCGGCGCGGGTAATTCTAACTCGTACAGTAATCCTGGTGCCTATGCAATAGCTGCCGGTGATGATAAAACAGAGGTTTACTCACTGGAGGCAAAGCGCGGCAGTGTCTTTTTCGATACAATTATCAAAGGAGTAACGAATGGCGTTGCCGACGAACGTTTTGGTAAGTCGTATATGGTAAAAGTAGATGGAAAAAAGGAATACTACGCAGGAATAACCAGAACGTTGAGTTTATTTATCTATGTTAATGATCAATATTCAGATATTAATGAAAAACTGGATGAACAAGGTAAGGGATTACATTTAAGCGATGCCTGGATAGGTGCAACAGAAATGCCAGCGGGTCCAGGGGGATTCTTCTTCATCAATGAACCTGCGGCAAGTCGTCTGGATAATAAGACTCAGATGGCTGCGGGTAAAGCAGGGGAGTTTACGAATATTGATGTAGCCTCATTCTCGATTGATAAGTCAGCCCCTGTCCCCGCAGATAATCAGGAAAATGATAATAAATCGATTGAGATTCCTTATGGCCCCGTAAGTGCAATTCCCAACCATCCTGACATTCGTATTTTTAAAACGCCGGAAATTTACCCGATTCACGGGCAAGATATTTCTTCTAACGATGGCGAAATAGACTGGAAATTATTCCAGAAAAAATCGTCTGCGCGTTTTGTGTATGCGAGAGTGGTTGGCTGGAGAGGTCCCGATTCATCATTTAAGTCTCACTGGAAACAATTAGCTGATTCCAAATTTGACCGTGGAGGTTATTTCAAATTTGATTTCTGCCGCACACCTGAGGCGCAATTGGAAACGGCAAAAAGTCTCCTGCCCGCAGAGCCGAAAATGTTACCGCCCGGCATTTTATTGGTAAATCCTGAAGGTGAAGATACAACTCAACTAAACTGCTTTAAAAAATCGGGAATGGCTAATGCACGTAATGATATTTTGCGTTTTGCCGATTTAATCTACCAAAATTATCACAAAACACCCATATTTTATGGAAATCATAATAACCTGTCACATTTCATGGATAGCCGATTCGAGCAGTATATGGTGTGGATGGGGTATTGGGGACAAGCTGGTGTGAAGCTTGAAGGACGCAATCCCTGGACGCTTTGGCAATATTCAGGGAATGAAACGGTGCCGGGGATCGGTCACAGTACGGAGTCTGAAGTTTTCTTTGGTACTGAGGAACAATATGTTCAGTTTAAAGCTGGCGAGAATAATGTCGCGCTGGCTGCTGTTAATTGAATAATAAATAAGACTGGATGGCGAATAAGCATATCGCCATCCAGTTTCTGCAGGTTATTACTTCACCTGTTCTGGTAGTGTGTTATTCTCCATATACAACGTCTGGCTGGGGAAGGCAAAATCCGCGCCATGCGACTGTACAATATCGATAATTTTCAAATATACGTCCTGCTGGGCGGCAAGCCATTCGGCCCAAACCGTGGTTTTAGTAAAACAATAAACCATAATATTTAGCGACGAATCGGCAAACTGGTTGAAATAAACCAATAGGGTTTGCTGCTGGTCGATGGCGGGATGATTTGTAAGCATTTCGCGTACCGCTTCGACAATAGCGCCCACTTTAGCCGCATCTTCATAACGTAAACCAATGGTCGTAGTAATACGACGGTTGGTCATTCGACCGGGGTTTTCAACGCTGATAGATGAAAACAGTGAGTTCGGCACGTACAGCGGACGATGATCAAATGTGGTGATTTTAGTCATTCGCCAGCCAATTTCTGCCACCGTTCCTTCGATATTTCTGTCAGGAGAACGGATCCAGTCGCCAATACTAAAGGGGCGATCAAAATAGAGCATAATGCCGGAAAAGAAGTTGCTCAGAATATCCTTACCGGCCATACCTACTGCAAGGCCACCAATACCACCAAAAGTCAGCAAGCCTGAAAGGCTCATGCCGAAATGTTCGCCATAGAGCAGAACAATGACGACGATGATGCTGATTTTGATGATCCGCGACATAATCCGTGCACTGGTAATATCGCGGCCTTTTTTAATCTGCTTCCGTTCAAACTGATTGATTAGAAGGAATAACTTAACCGTCAGGATAAGGGCTATCAGTGACGTACAGATAAAATCAACGGCGTCCGGTGTGATAAATTTGAGTTTGTAGTTTTCGATGACATAATTAATGATGCTACCAACAGCACTGATAATTATGGTGTAGATTAAAAATTGCACTGCGTGGAATAAGAATCCTTTTCTTTTATGATTTCCACGGCGAAACCAAAAGCTCATAAGAATCAATGCTGCGCAGCTACCGAAAATAATGACCAGATTAAGCGCATTATTTGTAAACAGTTCAGCGATCATTGTTTTATTAGGCTCCTCCAGATTGTTGACGTCATGCCGGAAACCCCTGGCGGGGTTATTTTATCGCGATAATTCATGCATATCATCAATAGGCAGGGAAGGAAGTAGCAACATTAGCTAATTTATCAACGAGTTGATGATATGTTACGCGACAATCTATTGCTTTCAGGGCAGACAACACCAAAATGTCATGGTATTGTTACACACAAGTAACAAAGGGTTTATCTGCAAAAGGATTATATTATGATCATGGCGAAACTGAAGTCAGCGAAAGGGAGAAAGTTTCTCATAGGTTTGTTGGCGGTTTTCATTATTGCGGCGTCGGTAGTGACTCGCGCGACTATCGGTGGTGTTATTGAACAATACAATATCCCGCTGTCCGAATGGACGACATCCATGTATGTGATTCAGTCATCGATGATTTTTGTCTATAGTCTGGTCTTTACCGTGTTACTGGCAATCCCGCTGGGTATTTATTTCCTCGGTGGAGAGGAAAAGTAAGTAAAAGAAAAGGCCCGTAACTTCGGGCCTTGAAAGTAAGTGACGAACGATTAATCGTCGTCTTCGTCATCCAGTTCGACAGGTGTCTGGTATTGGTCGGGTTTAATCACCAGCAGGTCGCAGCGAAGATGATCAATCACTTGTTCCGCCGTATTGCCAAGGAATGCCGCAGAAATACCAGTGCGTCCTACGGTTCCCAGAACCACAATCCCTGCCTGTAAATGCTCCGCTAAATCGGGAATCACTTCTTCCGGTAGACCTTTTTCGACATGCGTCATTTTCTCGTCAATGCTGAATTTCTGCCGCAGGGCTTTCATCGCCAGTAAATGTTGCCCGCGAATAGCATCGTTATAAACGCTTGGATCAAATTCCGGCAGTTCAATCGCAATATTGATGGGGGTTACTGGATAAGCACCAACCAGATGTACCTCGGTGTGGTTGACCTGGTCCGCCAGTTCGATCGTCTCTTTCACCAATTTTTCATTGAGCGCATTATGATACGGCTCTTCGCTGGCGAGATTCACCGCCACCAGCGCCTTACCCCCTTCCGGCCACGGCTGGTCTTTCACCATCCACACCGGGCTCGGGCATTTGCGTAACAGGTGCCAATCTGTTGGCGTAAAAATCACCGCTTCCAGGCGGTCATGTTGGTGCGCCATTTTTAGCACCAGATCGTGCCCACCGCTAAGTACTTCCTGAATGATGGCTTCGAAAGGACGGTTATGCCAGACCACTTTAATTTCAATGGGAACGCCAGCGTTAAGATAATATTTCGCCTGCTCGTGGATCCACGCAGTACGCTGACTAATGACGCCCTGACGCATGGCGGTCCGCTCATCCGGGGAGAGTAGGGTAGTCATCTCGTATGAGAAGTCATAAATAGGCAAAAAGGCTTTAATTTTGCCACCAATCCGTTGATGCAAATAAACAGCTCGCCGTAATGCGGGTTGATCGTCCTGATTAGGATCGATAACAACAAGCATGTTCTGATACATAGCCATACAGAGTCTCCTTACAACAACTGTCAATGCAGTTTGTATTAAAAGAGTAACCTAGATCTGGTGAATGAAACAGTGATGAACCTTCTGCCAGATCAATAAATGAGAAAAATTTAATGATATGACAGAAGGATAGTGAGTTATGCGGAAAAATCAGGCGACGTTGCGTGTATGACCGGCTAGTTGGGCCAGCGCATCGTTATTTTCGATGGTGATATATTTACCTTTGACTGCCAGCATGCCGCTTTTCTGGAAGCGCCCCAGCAGACGGCTGATGGTTTCAACTGTCAGGCCCAGATAGTTACCGATATCGCCACGAGTCATCGTCAGGCGGAATTCACGAGGGGAGAAGCCGCGTTGGGCAAAACGACGGGACAGATTATAGATAAATGCAGCCAGACGTTCTTCGGCATTTTTCTTCGACAACAGCAGGATCATGTCCTGATCGCCTTTAATTTCGCCGCTCATCAGACGCATCATTTGTTGGCGCAAATTTGGCATTTTACCGGACAGATCGTCCAGCGTTTCGAACGGTATTTCACACACCATCGAGGTTTCCAGCGCCTGGGCGAAGCTTGGATGATGACCGCTGCCTATGGCGTCGAAACCCACCAGATCGCCTGCTAAATGAAAGCCAGTGATTTGCTCGTCGCCTTGCTCTGTAATGGTATAACTTTTAATCGTACCGGAGCGGATGGCATAAAGCGATTTAAGTTCATCACCAGCCTTAAACAGCGTCTGGCCTTTCTGAATAGGCTTCTTTCGCTCAATGATATTATCAAGCTGATCAAGCTCATGTTCGTTGAGTGTGAACGGGATGCAAAGCTGACTGATGCTGCAATCCTGGCAATGGATAGCACAACCGCCAGACTGAATGCGCCGTATAATTCGCTTTTCCGGGATCATAGGTCTGCTCAAGCCGTAATTGATATTTGTCAATTTTAACATCTTTTTAGGGAGCAAGTAAGTCTAAGCAAACCTTAACAGCGGAGAATTCCGATAATAGATGTAAATTTATGTCTATCTAATTGAAAAACCTTAGATTGTTAAGGGTGACTTTACGTAAAACTGTGAACGCGCAGGCACAAATTGCTTAATGTTTACAGTAAAAGATAACCTTCATGGCGCAATAGCCACTCTTTTCGCTGCACTCCGCCTGCATATCCTGTCATCGTGCCGTTTCGGCCAATGACCCGGTGACAAGGCACCACAATACTGATCGGGTTTGCACCGTTGGCTGCGCCGACGGCACGCGCGGCCCCTGGGCGGCCTAGTTGTTCTGCCAGTTGACCGTAATGCATTACCTGTCCACACGGGATAGTGCGTAGCGTTTTCCATACTTCCCGTTGAAATGGCGTACCGCCGGTGGCAGTGGGTAGGGAATCAATAATGCTTAGATTACCGGCAAAATAATCACGAAGTTTATCGCTTAACCCGCCGGGATTGGTGGCGGAAATACGCTCATAACCTTCTTTGCGATAATGGATGTCCAGCAATTGCACCATGCGATCGCTATACTCTTCCCACTCAACCGCCCGCAGACGAAATTGTTCATCGCAAATAACCCACAGAGGACCCAGTGGCGTGGCAATTTTTTCTTCAAGTAATCTCAGCATCCGTTCTCTCTTAAGATAAATGTGGGTAAACCCACGACTAATCAGCAGACCGACAAGATACCATGCAAGCAACATTAGCAGCCATACCACAAGAAGATAAGAGGGTACGGTACGACTAATGAATAGTAGGTACCTGGATTAGTTTCCGGTTTGATCGATAGCGCTGAGGTGGATTTCCGGGCTAAATGCGTCTGCCGCTTCGTTACTTCTCCCGACACCAACGAGAATGTGGTTTTCTGCAATGCAAACAAATGAATAAAAAAATAGAGCCTGTCGACATCCGCCAGACTCTACAGTACACACAGCAGTGCATCCGCGTCTTGAATCCGGCCTGCTTCCTGTCAGCCGGTGACAGTGTTATAACGGTTTTGCCCATCAGTTGCCAATTTTCTTCAGTGACAGATTTCACGAAAATATAAGTTAAAACGTTCATCTCGTGATTGAATAATCATGCATCGTTAATCGACTGGTGAATTTAGCGGATGATTAACCTGTTCGGCGTTTAAACATATTGCAGAGTGATTTGCTGAAGTATATTTCAGGCGAAGTGCAACAAATTACCGTCATCATATATTGGTTGCTGTGATGGACAAATCGCCTTAATTAGGGCCTGTGCAGGCTCACTCCCGGCTTAAACTGTTCGATACTGCAACCAGGCTGGTATAAAATGCCCCGCCTGCGGGGACACTAGCCTGTATGGAGCAAGATGTTGCTTCAACTTGTGAAGTGAACGATACAGCAAGCATCAGATGTATGAAAAATTAACTCGTCTGGATCACGACGTGCGAAGGTACATAGGAGGTTACATGAACCTTGACGACAAATCGCTGTTTCTTGACGCCATGGAAGATGTCCAACCACTGAAACGCGCTACTGATGTCCACTGGCATCCTGTGCGTAACCAACGCGCGCCACAGCGTATAGACACGCTGCAACTTGATAATTTCCTCACCACAGGATTTCTCGACATCATCCCGCTAAATCAGCCCCTGGAATTTCGTCGGGAAGGTTTGCAACATGGGGTGATCGATAAGCTACGCAGCGGCAAATATCCGCAACAGGCTAGCCTGAATTTACTTCGCCAGTCGGTGGAAGAGTGCCGCAAAATGGTGTTTAGTTTTATTCATCAGGCGCGGGCGGATGGTTTGCGTAATGTACTTATTATTCACGGCAAAGGCAGAGAAGATAAGTCTCACGCCAACATTGTCCGTAGTTATGTCGCACGTTGGCTGACAGAGTTTGATGATGTACAGGCTTATTGCACCGCGCTACCGCATCATGGCGGCAGCGGGGCGTGTTACGTTGCACTGCGTAAAACAGCGCAGGCGAAACAAGAAAACTGGGAGCGTCACGCTAAACGCAGTCGATAATTCATTGACGCTTCCGCGCTATTGAAAATATCAAGCCGCCAGTACGCGGTTGCGTCCGTCATTTTTCGCCCGATACAACGCATCATCTACGCGTTTAAACAGTTCATCGATGCCTTCATTGCCTTCGTGATGTGCCACGCCAATGCTGACCGTAAAACGCGGTAAGCCAGAAATACTCACTTTTGCCACGCTCAATCGGATAGTTTCAGCGAGAGAAATTGCGGTATCCAGCGGAGTTCTGGGTAATAACAAGACGAACTCTTCACCTCCCCATCGAAACACCATATCGCCTTTGCGAGCGCAGCTTTCGAGTGTACGTGCCAGAGTGCATAAAACTTCATCACCTTTCTGGTGACCGTACAGGTCATTAATATGCTTAAAACGATCGGTGTCGATAAGCAGCAAACTGTAATCCTGAGCGATTGCGAGATGCTGCATCTGGCCTTGCTCGGTGATGTGATAAAATTGTCGGCGGTTAAGTAACCCCGTCAACGCGTCATGGTGAGCCGCGTGTTCCAGTTGTTGTTCCAGCCTTTTTTGCTCGGTAATGTCATGCACGATGCATAACATTAACTTGTCGCCATAAATCTCAATTGGCCCGGCATAAGTTTGCACATGGCGAGTGGAACCATCTGCCAGCTTATGGACAAAGTTAAGAGGTTTATGTCCGCCGGGTAAACGCGAAATTTCATGCATGACAGGCATCACGCGACGCCCAAGAATATTAATTTCCCAGGTGTGTTTCTGACAGATTGTTTCATGGTTATAGCCATAGAAATTGAGTGCGGCCACATTGGCGTCGACAATTTGGCCATCACGCGAGGGATCTATCAACAGCATTGGCGCGGAATTAGTCAGAAAAAAACGCGCATAAAACCCTTGTTTTTTACGCTGATAATTTGCAGATCGGCTGGCTTTTAAGCCCAGACTTGCGGGTGTCTCCATCCCTTCAAATATAATCACTTCCCCAGAATCACCAATCTCTTTGAGGGTTAACCGACAGCTTAGTGCTGTCTCTTCACCATTACGCTTGACCGTGAGAATTTCTACAATATCGAGTTGGTTATGCAGGTCTACGAGATATTTTGGCAGTTCGTTTTGGGAGGAGACGGAATAGAGGCCGGTTCGTAGCTGACTAAAAGTGAGTTCTTGCATCAACAGTTGCGCAGCGCTATTGGCATAAATTAACCGTTCCTCGAAGGGGGAAACGATCCAGACAGGACTGGTTAATAAGTCCAGGGTATTGAAGTTGTGCGTAGTCATTGAAATCCCGTTATTTTTATCAATTTTCTATTGTTATCTGATCGCAAAAATGCCACCACGAATGATCAGATAATTCTGATAATGATAGACGCTATTTAACACTTTACCCCTTTTCTAATCATGAAAAGTATTTTGCTTTCTGTATTTAGTTTTGACAGGATTTTATTAATCATTTCAGGGTAATGGGGTGAGGAGATGTTGCGTAAGATGACCAGAAGACTAGACTACAAAATAAAGCATTGATAATGGAGGCACTGTGGAAACGATTAAGGGAGCGGACATAAATGTACCGGATGCAGTATTTGCCTGGATGTTGGATGGTAAAGGCGGCGTTAAACCGCTGGAAAATACAGATGAGATAGATGAAGAGCATCCCTGCTGGCTCCACCTTAATTATGTGCACCATGACAGCGCGCAGTGGCTGGCAACGACACCATTGCTACCAAATAACGTGCGTGACGCGCTGGCAGGGGAAAGCACGCGACCCAGAGTCAGCCGTCTTGGTGAAGGGACGTTGATTACGTTGCGCTGCATTAATGGCAGTACTGATGAACGTCCCGACCAGCTGGTCGCCATGCGTGTTTATATGGACGGTCGGTTCATTGTCTCGACCCGACAACGTAAAGTACTGGCGTTAGACGATGTAGTTAGCGATCTGGAAGAGGGTACCGGCCCGACTGATTGCGGAGGCTGGCTGGTGGATGTGTGTGATGCATTAACCGATCACTCCAATGAGTTTATAGAGCAACTGCACGATAAAATTATCGACCTGGAAGATAATTTACTTGATCAACAAATTCCGCCGCGCGGTTTCCTGGCACTACTACGAAAACAACTCATTGTTATGCGTCGCTATATGGCGCCGCAGCGAGATGTTTATGCTCGTCTTGCCAGTGAGCGCCTGCCCTGGATGAATGACGATCAACGGCGCCGAATGCAGGATATTGCTGACCGTCTTGGGCGCGGTCTGGATGAGATTGACGCGTGCATTGCGAGAACTGGCGTGATGGCGGACGAAATCGCCCAAGTGATGCAGGAAAATTTAGCCCGCCGTACTTACACAATGTCATTGATGGCAATGGTCTTTTTACCCAGTACATTTTTAACCGGGTTATTTGGCGTTAACCTCGGCGGTATTCCAGGTGGAGGATGGCAATTTGGTTTTTCGCTTTTTTGTATTCTGTTAGTTGTTCTTATTGGTGGTGTTGCTTTATGGTTGCATCGTAGTAAATGGTTGTAACAAAAGCAATTTCCCCGGGTTTCTGTATACAAAAACGCCGTAAAGTTTGAGCGAGGTCAATAAACTCTCTACCCAATCAGGGCAATATCTTCCACGCAGGTGAATGCAACGTCAAGCGATGGGCGTTGCGCTCCATATTGTCTTACTTCCTTTTTTGAATTACTGCATAGCACAATTGATTCGTACGACGCCGACTTAGATAAGTCGGCTTTTTTTTGTCTGTTATCTGTCAACGTCTACCCTTTAAGAGTCTACCCAATGACCAAAGGGAAATATGATGACACTCATTTATTTGCAAATTCCTGTCCCTGAACCGATTCCTGGCGATCCCGTCCCAGTCCCCGAGCCAATCCCTCGTCCACAACCTATGCCCGACCCGCCGCCCGATGAAGAACCGATTAAATTGTCGCAACGTGAGCGTAGATCTGCGAGGATACGCGCCTGCTAACTTTGCGCTGATGACCACGAGAATAGATTGTGACCGCTTTTTCTACCCTGAACGTTTTGCCTCCCGCCCAGCTCACTAACCTTAATGAGTTGGGTTACTTAACCATGACACCGGTGCAGGCCGCCGCACTTCCGGCGATCCTTGCTGGAAAAGATGTTCGCGTGCAGGCGAAAACCGGCAGCGGAAAAACCGCGGCATTTGGCCTTGGGTTGTTACAGCAAATTGATGCGTCGCTGTTTCAGACTCAGGCTTTAGTGCTGTGTCCGACTCGTGAACTGGCGGATCAAGTCGCAGGGGAGTTACGTCGGCTGGCGCGTTTCCTACCAAATACCAAGATCTTGACCTTATGCGGCGGTCAGCCGTTTGGTATTCAGCGCGATTCACTGCAACACGCGCCGCATATCATCGTGGCAACGCCGGGGCGTTTGCTGGATCACCTGCAAAAAGGCACTGTTTCGTTAGATGCGTTGAATACGTTGGTCATGGATGAAGCCGACCGTATGCTAGATATGGGGTTTAGCGACGCAATTGATGAAGTCATCGGTTTTGCGCCAGCTTCTCGCCAGACGCTTCTCTTCTCTGCCACCTGGCCGGAAGCGATCGCCGCGATAAGCGGTCGTGTACAACGAGATCCCCTGGCGATTGAAATAGACACAACAGATGCTCTTCCGCCTATTGAACAACAATTTTATGAGACATCCAGCAAGGGCAAAATTCCGTTGTTGCAACGGTTATTAAGTTTGCATCAGCCAGCGTCTTGTGTGGTGTTTTGTAACACCAAAAAAGATTGCCAGGCTGTGTGTGACGCACTGAATGAAGTGGGGCAAAGTGCATTGTCGTTACATGGCGATCTGGAACAGCGCGATCGCGACCAGACGTTGGTTCGTTTTGCCAACGGTAGCGCTCGTGTGCTGGTAGCGACCGATGTCGCTGCGCGTGGTCTGGATATTAAATCGCTTGAGCTGGTGGTGAACTTTGAGCTGGCGTGGGATCCTGAAGTTCATGTGCATCGTATCGGGCGTACGGCGCGTGCCGGGAATAGCGGTCTGGCAATCAGTTTCTGTGCGCCAGAAGAAGCACAGCGCGCTAATATCATTGCCGACATGTTGCAGATGAAACTTAACTGGCAAACGTTACCAGCCAGCAGGGACATTGTGTCGCTGGAGGCAGAAATGGCAACGTTGTGTATCGATGGTGGGAAAAAAGCCAAAATGCGTCCCGGTGATGTATTAGGCGCGCTGACAGGAGATATCGGGCTGGATGGCGCAGATATTGGCAAAATCACCGTGCACCCAGCGCATGTCTATGTCGCTGTGCGACAGGCTGTTGCTCATAAGACATGGAAGCAGTTACAGGGCGGCAAGATTAAAGGAAAAACTTGCCGGGTACGGTTATTAAAATAACGAAATGTTGAATTGCCTGATGCAAGGCTAAACATCTCGCCGGATGCGACGCTGGCCGCGTCTTATCCGGCATGCATAAGAGTAGCCCGATAATCTTACGCATCGGGCGTTATCCTGATTATTTCACTTCAACCACATTCAGCCGCAGTTCATCCAGCTGATTTTCGTCTTCTTCAGGCTGCCAGCCCGTCGGTTGTAGTGGCAGCTCTTCGCGATCAAACGCCAGATCACCGCCGTTAACCACTTCTGAACCGTGGGTAATGCCTTTGAAATCGAACAGACTGGTATCGCACAGATGAGACGGCACTACATTTTGCATCGCGCTGAACATTGTCTCGATACGTCCCGGATAACGCTTATCCCAGTCACGGAGCATATCGGCAATCACCTGACGTTGCAGGTTAGGCTGCGAGCCGCACAGGTTGCACGGAATAATCGGGAACGCTTTCGCATCGGCAAAACGCTGAATATCTTTTTCGCGGCAGTAGGCCAGCGGACGAATCACGATATGTTTGCCATCATCGCTCATCAGTTTCGGCGGCATCCCCTTCATCTTGCCACCGTAGAACATATTTAAGAACAGTGTTTGCAGGATATCGTCGCGGTGGTGACCCAGTGCGATTTTCGTGGCACCCAGTTCTGTTGCGGTGCGATAAAGGATACCGCGACGCAGACGAGAGCAGAGCGAGCAGGTAGTTTTTCCTTCAGGGATTTTCTCTTTTACGATCCCGTAAGTATTCTCTTCAACAATCTTATACTCAACGCCCAGCTTATCGAGATACTCCGGCAGGACGTGTTCCGGGAAACCAGGCTGTTTCTGGTCGAGGTTAACGGCAACCAGCGAGAAATTGATTGGCGCGCTTTGCTGCAAATTACGCAGGATCTCCAGCATGGTATAGCTGTCTTTGCCCCCGGAGAGGCAAACCATAATGCGGTCGCCATCTTCAATCATATTGAAGTCAGCAATGGCTTCGCCCACGTTACGACGCAGACGTTTTTGCAATTTGTTGAGATTGTATTGTTCTTTCTTACTAATTTCTTGATTTTGCGACATTTAATAGCGACTCAATTCGTTATATGGCATCAGAAAAGTATGCGTCATGCCGGAACGCCCAGCATAAGAAATCTGATATAAAAACTGTGGCGTGTATGGTACGGATTAGAGGGGAAAATGTCAGCACATTTGCGAAATGAATCAAAAAGCCCGCAGCGGTCTGCGGGCGTTAGTGTTAGCGCACGACCAGCACTGAGCACCCTGCGTGACGTACTACGGCAGCAGCGTTAGAGCCGAGTAGGTAGGTGGTGATATCCGGTCGATGAGAAGCAATGATTATCATGTGAGCAGGGATTTTTTTCGCCATTTCCAGAATACGGTCTTTTGGCGAACCTTCTTCAACATGGACATGCACTCTGTCAGTCGGCAGTTTGAATTTTTTAATGACTTTTTCCAGTTGCGATTTGGCTTCCGCTTTCAGGTCATCCATTGCCGGTAACTCTGCGGAATACGCTAATCCCAGAGAGGCATAGTAGGGTAGCGAAGGTATTACCGTCAGGAAATGAACCTCTGCATCATCAATCTTTGCCTCTGCCTCAACGTGGCTAATCACACGTTGAGTTAATTCTGAATCTGAAATATCGATAGGGACAAGAATCGTTCTGTTCATAAAACCTCCTGTTTTAGTATCCGCATAAAGTGTAACGCCAGATGACTCATTTTGTGTAATGACGGAGTTCACATTTTTAATTTAGATCAAGGGAGGAGAAATATGAAGAAAATGCCCGCCAAACGGCGGGCAGGCAAGATTAAAACTGGTATACCAGACCTAAAGCAACGATATCATCGGTAGAGATACCGTTCGCAGCGTAGAAGCTGTCATCATCATCAAGTAGGTTGATTTTATAATCAACATAGGTGGACATGTTTTTGTTGAAATAATATGTTGCGCCAACGTCGGCGTATTTAACCAGATCTTTATCGCCATCAGTACCGACTAAATCGTTGCCTTTAGACATCAGGAAGGAGACAGCCGGACGCAGGCCAAAATCAAACTGATACTGGGCAGTAACTTCAAAGTTCTGGGTTTTGTTGGCAATCGTATTTGCTGAATTGCCGTAAGGCGTCATGTTACGGGTTTCAGAGTACATGGTTGCAAGGTAGATATTGTTAGCATCGTATTTTGCCCCTGCCGTCCATGCGTCAGCCTTATCGCCTTTTGCAGTAGAGAATTCAGCCTGTTGGTTGGTACGATCAGAACTGGTATACGCAGCACCAATGCTCACCCCCATACCTAAGTCGTAGGTAGAGGAGATACCGAAACCGTCGCCATTGGCATTCTTAATATTACGACTGCCGCCGTTTGCCGTACCTTCTTGCTCATGACTAACCTGGTTTTCGTTCGCTCCCTGATACTGCACAGCAAAGTTCAGGCCATCAACCAGACCGAAGAAATCGGTGTTACGGTAGGTAGCGACGCCGTTTGCACGACCGGTCATATAGTTATCGGCTTTGGTATAAGAGTCGCCACCGAATTCAGGCAGCATATCTGTCCAGCCTTCGATGTCGTACATCACACCATAATTACGGCCATAGTCAAATGAACCGAAGTCACCAAATTTCAGACCGGCAAATGCCAGACGAGTCCAGGAGTCGCCTTTATCATTTTCAGAGCCATTAGCCTGAACGTTATATTCCCATTGACCATAACCGACCAGTTGATCGGTAATTTGAGTTTCGCCTTTAAAACCAAAACGTACATAAGTTTGATCGCCATCACTATTCGCATTATCAGAAAAATAATGCAGGCCATCGACTTTGCCGTACAGGTCTAATTTATTGCCGTCTTTATTATAAATTTCTGCTGCATGTGCAGCACCTGCGGCGAGCAGGGCAGGGATTAAGAGCGCCAGTACTTTGCTTTTCATTGAATAAATCCTTTAGTTATTTTATTTGCCTTAATTTCCCCTGTTTGGGGAATGAAAACATCATAAAGGAGAAGTTCAGTTAGCAGATAAATATCATTTGTTACGCCTTAAGTAAAACCTTAATCAAATAATTCTTTGGAAATAGTAATAAGTTTGATGAATGTGTTTTTGGGGAATCATGCAAAATAAAAATTATACATTTAATAAAGCATGGGTTATTCTGCGCGGGTTATATGCCTTTATTGTCACAGATTTTATTTTCGGTTGGGCCATTGCATTACTAATGTTTTTCCAACGAATAAAAAGACAAGCCCGAACTTTCGTTCGGGCTTTTTTTTGAATTGGATAATAGTTATCCAGAAAGGTTACTCGGTGCTATTTTTTTCCACCTTTCCGGCCATTTGTGCCAGGAAGTCATAACGTTTTTGCAAATCAGCGGCGGCATCTTTCCATAACTGTTCGGCCACTTCCGGCTGTTGCGTGTTCAGACGGCGGAAACGTTGCTCATGAAGAAGCGTTTCTTCCAGAGCTTCTGAAGGCGGGCGGGAATCCAGCGCCAGCGGCAGTTTACCTTCATCGGTTCGACGCGGGTCAAAGCGATACAGCGGCCAGAAGCCAGTTGCGGTGAGTTGACGCATCTGGTCGTGACTTAATGCTAGGTCATAACCGTGCTCTTCACATGGGCTGTAAGCAATAATCAGCGATGGCCCCGGATACGCTTCTGCTTCCTGTATCGCTTTCACCGTCTGGTTGAGTTGTGCGCCAAGAGAAATCTGCGCGACATAAACATGACCGTACATCATCATGCTAACACCAAGATCTTTGCGTGCTTTGCGTTTGCCATGTTCACCAAACTTAGTTACCGCGCCAAGCGGGGTGGCTTTCGATGCCTGACCACCGGTATTGGAATAGCATTGCGTATCCAGCACCAGGATGTTGACGTTTTCCGTCAGACTCAACACATGATCCAGACCGCCAAAGCCGATGTCGTAAGCCCAGCCGTCACCACCAATCAGCCAGATTGATTTCTCCACCAGTGCATCTGCGTCACGCAGCAGTTCATGCGCTTCAGCCACATCTTTGAGTTGCTGGCGCAGAGCAGCGACTTGTTCGCGACGAACGTCTGGCGTGGCGTCTGATTTCAACGCAGTCAGTAACTCAGCAGGGATTTTATCAGCAAATTGATCCAGCAGACGCAGCACGCGGACACGGTGTTGATCGACTGTCAGGCGGAAACCAAGGCCGAATTCGGCATTATCTTCAAATAGCGAGTTCGCCCATGCCGGTCCACGACCGTTGGCATCAGTGGTATATGGCGTGGAGGGCAGGTTGCCGCCGTAAATAGAAGAACAACCAGTAGCGTTGGCAATCAACATCCGATCGCCATAGAGCTGAGTGAGCAATTTGATATACGGCGTCTCACCACAACCGGAGCAAGCGCCAGAATATTCAAACAGCGGAGTGATCAACTGCGAAGTACGAATATCAATACGTTCCAGTTTGCTACGGTCGATTTCTGGTAAATTCAGGAAGAAGTCGTAATTGATTTTCTCTTCTTCCACATGTTCCAGACGCGACATCATATTGATGGCTTTGATCTCTGGATTTTGTCGGTCTTTCGCCGGGCAAACTTCTACGCACAGGTTACAACCGGTGCAGTCTTCCGGTGCGACCTGCAACACATATTTCTGCCCGCGCATATCACGAGATTTCACATCCAGTGAATGCAGGCTGGTCGGAGCGTTTTCCATCGCTTCGGGCGGTACGACTTTCGCGCGAATGGCGGAGTGTGGGCAAGCCGCGACGCAGTGGTTACATTGAGTACAGAGTTCCTCTTTCCAGATAGGGATCTCTTCGGCAATGTTGCGTTTTTCCCAGCGAGTAGTGCCCATCGGCCAGGTGCCGTCTGGCGGCAGCGCCGAAACGGGGAGGGCGTCGCCAAGTCCGGCGAGCATCGCAGCGGTAACCGTTTTGACAAAATCAGGTGCGGCATCAGATACCACTGGTGGACGGTTGGCACTTTGCGGATTTACCGGTTGCAGTGGTACTTCTTCAACGGACTCGCGCGCCAGCGCCAGAGCTTGCCAGTTGCGTTCCACCAGATCCTGGCCTTTGCTGCTGTAACTTTTGGCAATGGCGCCCTGCAATTCTGCGAGGGCGCTATCGCCAGGCAAAATTTGCGTCAGGTGGAAAAAAGCCATCTGCATGACGGTATTAATACGGGCCGCCAGGCCACATTCGCGGGCGATTTTCGCCGCGTTAATCACATAGAAGCGCGCTTTTTTCTGATTCAACACAGCCTGAACTTCTTGCGGCAGCCGCGACCACACTTCATCGGCGCTGTACGGTGTGTTAAGCAGGAAAATGCCACCAGGTTTTAAACGCTCGGCCATTTGATATTTGTCGATAAACTGCAACTGGTGGCAGCCAACAAAATCAGCTTGCGAAATCAAATACGCGGAACGGATGGGCTGCTCGCTTACGCGCAGATGGGAAACCGTCAGGCCACCCGCTTTTTTAGAGTCGTAAACAAAATAGCCCTGGGCATACCACGGCGTGGAGTTACCGATAATTTTGATATTGTTTTTAGTTGCGGAAACGCTGCCGTCGCTACCCAGCCCGTAAAAGAGTGCTTCCAGTTTCGCTGAATTTGGCAGGGTGTTTTCCGGCAACGGCAGTGACAGATTAGTCACATCATCGTAAATACCAACCGTAAAGCGAGCTTTCGGTTTAGCTGCGTTGAGTTCGGCGAATACCGCCAGTACACAGTCTGGGCCAAATTCTTTGGATGAAAGACCATAGCGCCCGCCAATGACGCGTGGCAGTGTTTCGCGCTCGCCATTATTAAAGGCTTCAGCCAGCGCCGTCATTACATCCAGATACAGGGGTTCTGCCTGCGCACCAGGCTCTTTGGTGCGATCCAGCACCGCCACAGTACGTACAGAGTTCGGCAATGCTTGCAGTAAGTGTCTGGCGGAGAAAGGGCGGTAAAGTCGCACTTTTAGTACGCCCACTTTTTCGCCACGGGTCAGCAATTCGTCCACGACTTCTTCACAGGTGCCGATGGCCGACCCCATCAGGATAATTACCCGTTCCGCTTGCGGATGACCATAATACTCAAACGGCTGATACTGGCGACCTGTCGCGGCAGCGAAATCAGCCATCGCCTGTTCAACATGGTCATAGACCGCGTTGTACCACGGGTTAGTGGCCTCACGTGACTGGAAGTAAGTGTCCGGATTAGCCGACGTACCGCGGATTACCGGATGTTCCGGGTTAAGTGCGCGAATGCGATGAGCATCAATTTCTGCCTGGGGCATTAGCTCAAGAATAGTGTCGTCGGCCAGTGGGACAATTTTGTTGATTTCGTGGGAAGTGCGGAAACCATCAAAGAAATGAATAAATGGCACGCGGCTTTTCAGTGTTGCGATGTGCGAAATGAGAGCAAAGTCTTGGGCTTCCTGCACGTTTGCTGCACACAGCATGGCGCAGCCAGTCTGACGTACCGCCATCACATCTGAATGATCGCCAAAAATAGAGAGCGCATGAGTGGCCACAGTACGCGCTGCCACATGCAGTACAAACGGCGTCAGCTCACCTGCCAGTTTATACAGCGTCGGGATCATCAGCAGTAAACCTTGCGACGATGTAAATGATGTCGAAAGAGCGCCTGTTTGCAAAGCACCATGCACAGTTGCGATAGCGCCAGCTTCTGACTGCATTTCAACCACACGAGGTGTATCTCCCCATACGTTCTTCAGGCCGTTTCCGGCCCAGGCATCAGCCTGTTCAGCCATCGTGGAACTCGGGGTAATAGGGTAAATGGCGATAACTTCACTGGTGCGAAATGCCACCGAAGCTACCGCGCCATTTCCGTCAATTGTGATCATACGACACCCTTACATTGCGCAAATGAGGGGCGCACGAAAAAGCTGCGCGCCCAGTAGTAATCTTTTAATTTTAGCAAATGGCTTTCTGCTGCATTTTCGCTTTTGTGTTCTCTATATCAGCGTAATGAATGTTTTGATCAAATCCGGTACAAAAAAATAGCCACAAAATAGTAACAATACGTTGCAATTCACAATACAGTTCTCGACGTAGCCGCCTGAGCTGCCTATTATTACGGCGGTGTCGTTGGACTTAAAGATTTGAGGAAGTAAAGATGCGAGTAATGTTGTACGTAGGGGCTGCTGTTTTATTGTTGTCGGCGTGTAGTAGTGAACCTGTTCAGCAGGCGACCGCGGCGCATGTGGCCCCAGGTTTAAAAGCGTCAATGTCGAGTAGCGGAGAGGCAAATTGTGCGATGATTGGCGGTTCGCTTTCCGTTGCCCGTCAACTGGATGGTACAGCGATCGGGATGTGTGCATTGCCCAACGGCAAACGCTGTAGCGAACAGTCGCTTGCCGCCGGAAGTTGTGGCAATTATTAATTCATTAAATCCGCCAGCTTATACGTTAATGTCTGTTTTGCGGTCGCCAGCGTTAACTGATTCGCGGTCAGATCCACTTGCGCACCTTCTTTCAGCATTTCGCGGATGGTGTTATCGAGTTCGTTAAGCTGTGGATTGGCACACATCATACGAGTCATTGCCAGTCCTTTAACTTTTAGTTCCCCGTCCGAAAGTTTACCTTCGCCGCTAAAGCGGTTGCACATGTTGCCAGAAATCATCATCTTTTCACCAAAGCTGATTTCTGGCGGGTTTTTCTCGCTGGCAACAGGTTGACCATTTACACTTTCCAGTACGAAACGGTGATGCTGTAACTGTTCTGGCGTTACAGCAATTTTGTCATTACTTACACATCCCGCCATCAGCAGGCTTAGCGCGACTAGCGCGGCAACTTTCTTCATTGTGGTTCTCAACTTAAGGTATATGCCGGATGCAACGCGACGCGCCTTATCCGTCCTTCAAACGTATTTTAAGGATAGTGGATGAAAGATCTTTGGGGATTATCTGAATAAGCTCCCCTGACTTGCAGGGGAGCCGCAAAATTAAACCAGTTCGTTCGGGCAGGGTTCGCCTTTTTCCAGATTGCTCAAATTTTGCAGCGTTGTCTGGGAAATACTGGTCAGGGCTTCTGCCGTCAGGAACGCCTGGTGTCCGGTGAACAGTACGTTATGGCAGGCTGACAGACGACGGAAAACATCATCCTGAATCACATCGTTGGATTTATCTTCAAAGAACAGATCGCGTTCATTCTCATACACGTCCATTCCCAGCGAGCCAATTTTCTGGTTTTTCAGTGCTTCAATCGCGGCTTGTGAATCAATCAGCGCACCACGGCTGGTGTTGATGATCATTACGCCATTTTTCATCTGATCGAACGCCGCTTCATTCAGCAGGTGGTAGTTCTCCGGCGTCAGCGGGCAGTGCAGGGAGATAACGTCTGATTCAGAGAATAAGGTCGGCAGATCGACATATTCCACGCCGAGTTCCAGCGCTGCTGCACTTGGATACGGATCGAATGCCAACAGGCGCATACCAAAACCTTTCAGTATACGCAGCATTGCCACACCGATTTTACCGGTGCCAATCACCCCCGCCGTTTTACCGTACATAGTAAAACCAGTAAGCCCCTCCAGAGAGAAGTTGGCGTCACGGGTACGCTGATACGCGCGGTGAATACGACGGTTCAGCGTCATCATCATACCAATCGCATGTTCAGCGACGGCTTCCGGATCGTAAGCCGGGACACGCACCACTTTGAACCCCAGCTCTTTTGCCGCGTCGAGGTCGACGTTATTGAAACCGGCACAGCGCAGGGCGATATACTTAACGCCGTGCTTTTTCAGCTCCTCCAGCACCGGACGGCTGCCGTCGTCGTTTACGAAAATACATACTGCTTCGCAACCGTTGGCGGTTTTTGCCGTTTTTTCCGTCAGCAGAAAGTCAAAAAATTCCAGCTCAAAGCCAAAGGACTCGTTCACCTGTTGCAGGTACTTTTTGTCGTACTGTTTTGTGCTATATACGGCGAGTTTCATAAGACTTTCTCCAGTGATGTTGAATCACATTTAAGCTACTAAAAATATTTTACAAAATTTAAAATTTAATTGAAAGTTATGGCGATATTGAAAATTCCAGGAACATCTATGCTTAGTGTAGGCGCAACCTTCAACTGAACGGTTAAACATGCCACAATACCTGTATTGACTGCTTAATTTTTCGCTAAATCAGGATATTAACTACCCATGTTGGGTAAATATAAAGCCGTTCTCGCGCTGCTATTACTGATTATTCTTGTGCCGTTGACGCTGCTGATGACGCTCGGGCTGTGGGTTCCCACGCTGGCGGGTATCTGGCTACCGCTCGGTACACGCATTGCATTGGATGAAAGCCCACGCATTACGCGTAAAGGTTTAATTATTCCCGATCTCCGTTATTTGGTGGCGGATTGCCAGTTGGCACATATCACCGATGCCAGCCTTTCGCATCCCAGTCGCTGGTTATTGAACGTCGGTACAGTAGAACTTGACTCCACTTGCCTGGCGAAATTGCCACAGGAAGAACCCTCGCCAGCCGCACCGAAAACTCTTGCGCAGTGGCAATCCATGCTGCCTAACACCTGGATCAATATTGATAAACTGATTTTTTCACCCTGGCAGGAATGGCAGGGAAAACTCTCTCTATCGTTGACCTCCGATATCCAGCAACTGCGTTATCAGGGCGAAAAAGTTAAATTTCAAGGCCAACTTAAAGGGCAGCAACTCACGATCAGTGAACTGGATGTTGCCGCCTTTGCAAATCAGCCGCCAGTAAAACTGGTGGGAGAATTTACCATGCCGCTTGTGCCGGATGGGCTTCCGGTAAGTGGTCATGCTACAGCAACGTTGAACCTGCCACAGGAACCGTCACTGGTGGATGCCGAGTTGGAGTGGCAGGAAAATAGTGGGCAATTGATTGTAATGGCTCGAGATAACGGCGATCCGTTGCTCGATTTGCCGTGGGAAATTACCCGTCAACAGTTGACCGTTAGCGATGGTCGCTGGAGCTGGCCGTATGAAGGTTTTCCCCTGAGTGGGCGGCTGGGTATCAAAGTCGACAACTGGCAGGCAGGCCTTGAGAACGCGTTGGTGAGTGGTCGACTGAGTGTGCTGACCCAGGGGCAAGCGGGTAAGGGTAACGCGGTGCTTAATTTCGGCCCAGGAAAATTAAGCATGGATAACAGTCAGATGCCGCTGCAACTGACCGGTGAAGCGAAGCAGGCAGATCTCATTTTATATGCTCGCTTACCTGCTTACTTAAGCGGAAGTCTGGCTGACCCAACGCTGGCCTTTGAACCGGGAGCGTTATTACGTTCAAAGGGGAGAGTCATCGATTCGCTGGACATCGATGAAATCCGTTGGCCTTTAGCAGGGGTAAAAGTCACTCAACGTGGCGTTGACGGGCGCTTGCAGGCTATTTTGCAGGCTCATGAAAATGAATTGGGCGACTTTGTGCTGCATATGGATGGACTGGCGAATGATTTTCTTCCTGACGCTGGCCGCTGGCAGTGGCGTTACTGGGGCAAGGGCAGTTTTACCCCAATGCACGCCACCTGGGATGTTGCAGGAAAAGGTGAGTGGCAGGACAGCACGATTACGCTGACCGATCTCTCAACCGGGTTCGATCAGTTGCAATATGGCACGATGACCGTGGAAACACCGCGCTTAATTCTTGATAAACCCGTTGTCTGGGTGCGCGACGCCCAGAATCCGTCTTTTAGTGGCGCGCTTTCGCTGGATGCAGGACAAACACTTTTCACGGGCGGCAGTGTGTTACCGCCATCAACGTTAAAATTTAGTGTCGATGGGCGCGATCCGACGTATTTCCTCTTCAAAGGGGATTTACATGCTGGTGAGATTGGTCCGGTACGGGTGAATGGTCGCTGGGACGGTATTCGCCTGCGCGGCAACGCCTGGTGGCCTAAACAATCACTGACCGTATTCCAGCCGCTGGTGCCACCAGACTGGAAGATGAACTTACGCGATGGCGAGTTGTATGCCCAGGTGGCATTTTCTGCTGCGCCTGAGCAGGGCTTCCGTGCGGGTGGGCATGGCGTGTTGAAAGGTGGCAGCGCGTGGATGCCAGACAACCAGGTCAACGGTGTCGACTTTGTTTTGCCATTTCGTTTTGCCGACGGTGCGTGGCACCTGGGAACGCGGCGGCCTGTGTCATTACGTATTGCTGAAGTGGTTAACCTGGTGACGGCAAAAAATATCTCTGCCGATCTTCAGGGCCGTTATCCGTGGACCGAAGATGAACCCTTGTTACTGACCGATGTGAGTGTTGATGTTTTGGGCGGTAACGTGCTGATGAAACAATTACGTATGCCGCAACACGATCCGGCGCTGTTGCGACTGAATAATCTCTCTTCCAGTGAACTGGTTAGCGCCGTCAATCCGAAGCAATTCGCGATGTCAGGGGCATTTAGTGGTGCATTGCCGCTATGGCTTAACAATGAAAAATGGATTGTGAAAGATGGCTGGCTGGCAAACGCAGGTCCCATGACTTTGCGCCTGGATAAAGACACCGCCGATGCAGTGGCAAAAGACAATATGACCGCAGGAACTGCCATCAACTGGTTGCGCTATATGGAAATTAGCCGTTCATCGACAAAAATTAATTTAGATAATCTCGGCGTGTTAACCATGCAGGCGACGATCAGTGGTAATAGTCGCGTCGATGGTAAAACCGGTACGGTAAATCTCAATTACAGCCATGAAGAGAATATTTTCACGCTGTGGCGCAGTTTACGCTTTGGCGATAATCTCCAGGCATGGCTGGAACAGAATGCCCGACTCCCGGAAACTGGCTGCCCATCAGGAAAAGAGTGTGAGGAAAAACAATGAAAATAGTGATAGCCGCGTTCGCGTCCTCTTTTATGTTGGTTGGCTGTACGCCGCGCATTGAAGTGGCTGCACCGAAAGAGCCAATCACCATTAATATGAACGTTAAAATTGAGCACGAGATCATCATCAAGGCGGAC
Source organism: Escherichia sp. E14S1 (assembly GCF_004211995.1). NCBI lineage: Bacteria > Pseudomonadati > Pseudomonadota > Gammaproteobacteria > Enterobacterales > Enterobacteriaceae > Escherichia > Escherichia sp. E14S1. The sequence goes on along the minus strand of NZ_RHJQ01000013.1, from coordinate 2,394 downwards.
AAAGATGTTGAAGATTTGCTCAAAACCCGTAGCGATCTTTTTTGAGGTAATGATGAATAGAACATTACTCATAGCAGTATGGATTATTGGTCTGCTGAGCAGTAGTGCGATGGCATTAACCCTGAATGAAGCCAGAAGTCAGGGGCGGGTAGGTGAAAGGCATAATGGCTACCTTGCGGCTATAAGCACTGATCCGGAAACACGCGAGCTGGTAGCAAATATCAACCAGGCACGGAAAGAGAGTTATCAGAAGCTCGCTGAAAGCCATAATATCCCATTGGAGGAAGTGGCGAATCTGGCAGGGACGAAGCTGGTGGAAAAGGCAAAACACGGTGAATACGTGCAGGGCATAAATGGTATGTGGGTACGGAAATAACATACAACTGTAGTTCAAACACCATTTGGTAGTAGTCGGTGAAAAATAGGGTATTAGTTCACAAGATCATAGTGCACTGTGTCGCTGAAAAGGAGAACATCGATTACACCGACATTTCTGAGAAAAAGATGAATGTCTTAAAGGAGATGCGTTCGCAACTATAGTGAATTGCTTCCCATTAAATAAATCATCTCAATCAATATTGAGAGCTTATAATATTCTTTTTGTGAATTTAATATCGAGATCTTTATCATCATTGAGATGGTTTTTAATTATATATAAAAATTATCTTTTTATGATTTAAATATTCATTGAAACTATAATTAGTCGATACTGACAAAATAGATTGAATAATGTTCAAATAGCAATATAGAATGCCTTGCATATGTTTTTTGAATGTTTCATGGTCAGGTATTTGTAAAGGTTGTTGATTTCAACAATTTTTATAAATCCTGGCATTCTTTATATTTGTCAGAAGGATTTATTATGCAAAGGAAAACCCTATTATCAGCCTGTATTGCATTAGCTCTGAGTGGTCAGGGTTGGGCGGCTGATATTACAGAGACAGAAACGGCCACAGGCGAAAAGAAAAATACCAATGTGACTTGTCCGGCAGACCCTGACAAGCTGACTCCGGAAGCGTTAAAGCAAATCCCTCCCGAATGTTCTCCACAAGTACAACAAAACCTTATGCCGTGGGTTGCCTCTGGTGCCTTTGCGTTAATCACCGCGCTGGCTGTCGTCGAACTAAACGACGATGGTAATCATCATCATCGCAACAATGCCCCTGTACCGCCAACACCACCCGATGATGATTCCGACGAGACTCCCGTTCCGCCAACGCCTGGCGGAGATGATATAATCCCGGACGATGGTCAAGATGATCCCCCTACGCCCCCCAAACCCATTTCGTTCAATAATGACGTTATCTTCGATAAAACAGCAAAAACGTTAACGATTCGCGATACCGTTTTTACTTACAGCGAAAATGCTGACGGGACTATTTCTCTGCAAGATAGCAATGGGCGTAAGGCAACGATTAATCTTTGGCAGATTGATGAAGCAAATAATACCGTAGCCCTTGAAGGGGTGAGCCCAGATGGCGCAATAACGTGGCAATATAATCACAATGGTGAACTCATAATTACGGGTGATAATGCCACAATAAATAACAACGGCAAAACCACCGTTGACGATAAAGATGCCACTGGCACGGAAATCAACGGCAATAACGGGAAAGTTATTCAGGACGGCGATCTGGATGTCAGCGGCGGCGGTCACGGGATTGATATCACCGGCGACAGCGCGACGGTGGACAATACCGGCACCATGACCGTCACTGACCCGGAATCTATCGGCATTCAGATCGACGGCGACCAGGCGGTTGTTAATAACGAAGGCGACAGCACCATCAGCAACGGTGGCACCGGTACGCAAATTAACGGTGACGACGCCACGGCGAATAACGGCGGCAAAACCACCGTTGATGGCAACGATGCCACTGGCACGGAAATCAACGGTAATAATGGCACCGTTATTCAGGACGGCGATCTGGATGTCAGCGGCGGTGGTCACGGGATTGATATCACCGGCGACAGCGCGACGGTGGACAATAACGGCACCATGACCGTGACCGATCCGGAGTCCATCGGCATTCAGATCGACGGCGACCAGGCGGTTGTTAATAACGAAGGCGACAGCACCATCAGCAACGGCGGCACCGGTACGCAAATTAACGGTGACGACGCCACGGCGAATAACGGCGGCAAAACCACCGTTGACGGTAAAGACTCCACCGGCACGGAAATCAACGGCAATAACGGAAAAGTTATTCAGGACGGCGATCTGGATGTCAGCGGCGGTGGTCACGGGATTGATATCACCGGCGACAGCGCGACGGTGGACAATAACGGCACCATGACCGTGACCGATCCGGAGTCCATCGGCATTCAGATCGACGGCGACCAGGCGGTTGTTAATAACGAAGGCGACAGCACCATCAGCAACGGCGGCACCGG
>NZ_RHJQ01000012.1:0-382971 GCF_004211995.1 Escherichia sp. E14S1 | reverse complement strand
ATAGCAGAGCAAAAGAAAGAGCCAGAAATGACGGTCAGATATTATATCAGTTCTGCTGATTTAACCGCAGAGAAGTTCGCCACAACGATCCGAAATCACTGGCACGTGGAGAATAAGCTGCACTGGCGTCTGGACGTGGTAATGAATGAAGACGACTGCAAAATCAGAAGAGGAAACGCAGTAGAATTATTTTCAGGGATACGGCACATCGCTATTAATATTTTGACGAATGATAAGGTATTCAAGGCAGGGTTAAGACGTAAGATGCGAAAAGCAGCCATGGACAGAAACTACCTGGCGTCAGTCCTTGCGGGGAGCGGGCTTTCGTAATCTTGCCCTGGAGAATAACCTTCAGTGGTGCTTGGATATGGTAATGAATGAAGACGACTTCAAAATAAGAAGAGGAAACTCAGCAGAATTATTTTTAGGGATAAGACACATCGCTATTAATATTTTAACGGGTGATCAGGTATTCAGGGTAGGGTTAAGACGTAAAATGCAAAAAGCAGGCATGGACAGAAACTACCTGGCGTCACTCCTGGCGGGGAGTGGGCTTTACCAGTCCTTCCTTGCTCAGTGACAGAATATTAAATGAATAGCATTATGATTATTAAATAATATGGTTTAATTTGACATGAACTTTACAAATATAATTAAAATAATACCACCTTTCTGTATCTTCTTGAGTATTTTACTTTACTCTGGAAGGACAGACTGTGTCTTTTTATTTACTATTGAATACACACTTACAAGTCTGGCAATACTTCTAATAAAAAGAAAGTCCATAAGCAATATCTTGTGGGGAATTTATCTCTCCATTTTAGGTGTGCAGGCAGCATCGCTATTTAGCTCAGGGCAATATTTGATGCCTCTTGCCTTGTCGAATGCCGCAGAAGTTGGATCGCTAGGCATTGGCGAGATAATCAAGGTTTTTTCCATTTTTATTTCATTTGTTATAATTTCATTCGTTACGATGCCTTCTGGCGCTCTAGTCGAACGTATTAAATATTATAAATTTAATCTTTTTTGTATAGTATTATTGCTTGTGTGTTCTTTCATAAGTGCGGGGCCGGTATATTCTTTTTATGAAACAGCAAAATTGTACTATTTACAGCAAACCTTTAAGCCTAGTGAGAAGATTGGTGATGCCGGGAAATCTTTTTTAAAAACAAGTGTTTTTATTAACCCTATCCCTATACAGAATAACAACAACTTCAAAGGGCGTAATGTTATTGTAATCTTTGCTGAGGGATTTTCATCGGAGATTATTGGTAATTCAAAAACTGACGCATTTTCTATTACTCCTAATTTAGATAAGTTATCTACTGAAGCGCTAAGTTTTAAAAATTATTATAACCATACAGCAGCAACCTTTAGAGGTTTAAGAGGCCAGTTAACTTCTGGCTATCAATTTCGTGATGGGTTAACTGATACTGGTACTGGTATTGCACAATTATCTAACTCAGAAATTAATAATATTTATCTTCATCGTCAAACATCTTTACCGGATATATTGAAAGAGTATGGCTATAAAAGTTATTTTATAGCGTCTACAGAAAAAAATAGCCCACTTAACACTATGTTGAAAACGCTTAATTTTGATAAAGTTCTTGGTATGGGGGAATTTATTGGTTATCAACGCGACAGAATGACTGATAAGCAAACATTTAATGCACTGAAATATTTTTTACGTTCTCAAGAAAATAAAAACGAACACTTCTTTATTGGTGTGTACCCATCTGGTACTCATCATGGTCAAGATAGTCCAAATGAAAAATATTTTGATGGTAGCAACCCACTCTACAATAAATTCTATAACTATGATTTTCAGTTGGGGCAGTTCGTTGACTTTTTTCGGCGCAGTTCATTTTATGGCAATACGTTGTTGATAATAACATCGGATCATTCTACATTTCCTTCGACAGAATATAAGAAATCATTTAATAGCGATTCTCGTTTTTTTGTGGACAAGATACCATTTCTGGTCATTGGGAAAGATATTGCGCCTGAAGTTTTAGATGCAGGAGGTAAAAATTCTTTAAGTTTCGCGCCAACAATATTGCACATGTTAGGGATTCAGTATTCAATGAATTATTTTTTGGGGTGTTCTCTTCTTGATAAGATGTGCACATCACCATTCTCACATCTTTCTGCTATTGGCAGCGATTATTTCAATACAAGCAAAGAAAATCATGTTGAACTAATTCAAAATAATAGTAATAATGAATTAATAAAATTAGCCGAACTTTTTTATAACATTAGTGGTTAAATATAAAGCTGTACAAGTTACAAGCAATTTCCTAATTAGGAAATATATGACTGTAAAAGAAGATATAAATTAAGCTATTCTTTATCTTCAATAAGCCGCAACCCGCGGTGACCACCCCTGACAGGAGTAAACAATGTCAAAGCAACAGATCGGCGTCGTCGGTATGGCAGTGATGGGACGCAACCTTGCGCTCAACATCGAAAGCCGTGGTTATACCGTCTCTATTTTCAACCGTTCTCGTGAAAAGACGGAAGAAGTGATTGCCGAAAATCCAGGCAAGAAACTGGTTCCTTACTATACGGTGAAAGAGTTCGTTGAATCTCTTGAAACGCCTCGTCGCATCCTGTTAATGGTGAAAGCAGGTGCAGGCACGGATGCTGCCATTGATTCCCTGAAACCATATCTTGATAAAGGCGATATCATCATTGATGGTGGTAATACCTTCTTCCAGGATACCATTCGTCGTAACCGCGAGCTTTCTGCAGAAGGCTTTAACTTCATCGGTACGGGGGTTTCCGGTGGTGAAGAGGGCGCGCTGAAAGGACCTTCTATCATGCCTGGTGGGCAGAAAGAAGCCTATGAACTGGTTGCACCTATCCTGACCAAAATCGCCGCCGTTGCTGAAGATGGCGAACCGTGCGTTACCTATATTGGTGCTGATGGCGCAGGTCACTATGTGAAGATGGTTCACAACGGTATTGAATACGGTGATATGCAACTGATTGCTGAAGCCTATTCTCTGCTGAAAGGTGGTCTGAATCTATCTAATGAAGAACTGGCACAAACCTTTACCGAGTGGAATAACGGTGAACTGAGCAGCTACCTGATCGACATCACTAAAGACATCTTCACCAAAAAAGATGAAGACGGTAAATACCTGGTTGATGTGATCCTGGATGAAGCAGCGAACAAAGGTACGGGTAAATGGACCAGCCAGAGCGCGCTGGATCTCGGCGAACCGCTGTCGCTGATTACTGAGTCTGTGTTTGCTCGTTATATCTCTTCCCTGAAAGATCAGCGCGTAGCCGCGTCTAAAGTACTGTCGGGTCCGCAAGCGCAGCCAGCAGGTGATAAAGCTGAATTCATCGAAAAAGTTCGCCGTGCGCTTTATCTGGGTAAGATTGTTTCTTACGCGCAGGGCTTCTCGCAGCTACGTGCGGCGTCTGAAGAGTACAGCTGGGATCTGAATTATGGTGAAATCGCGAAGATCTTCCGTGCCGGTTGTATCATTCGTGCTCAGTTCCTGCAGAAAATCACGGATGCTTACGCCGAAAATCCGAAGATTGCTAACCTGCTGTTAGCCCCGTACTTTAAGAAAATTGCCGACGATTACCAGCAAGCTCTGCGTGATGTTGTTGCTTATGCGGTGCTGAACGGTATTCCAGTACCTACCTTCTCTGCAGCGGTTGCTTACTATGACAGCTATCGTGCCGCAGTACTGCCTGCAAACTTGATCCAGGCGCAGCGTGACTATTTCGGTGCGCATACCTATAAGCGCATTGATAAAGAAGGTGTATTCCACACCGAATGGCTGGATTAATCTGATTTAATCAGTATTAAACTAAGGCCCGGCATTTATCGCCGGGCTTTTTTTTACTATCAATCTTATTGATTTAATTTCATTGCTTAATACTAACTTAATAAATAGCAGCTATTCTTATAAAGAAAATCTGAAATGTTTTTCGTTTCGTTGACCAGACATCATCGTGGCGTTAAAACTTTTAACTCTTATCAGGGTGCTAAAACATCATGATTCATAGTTAAGTTAATTCTGAGAGCATGAAATGAAAATCACCATTTCCGGAACCGGTTATGTTGGCCTGTCTAATGGGCTATTAATCGCACAAAATCATAACGTTGTAGCATTAGATATTTTACCAACTCGCGTTGCAATGCTGAATGATCGGATATCTCCTATTGTTGATAAAGAAATTGAGCAGTTTTTGCAATCAGACAAAATACGTTTTAATGCCACGTTAGATAAAAAAGAAGCCTACCGGAATGCTGATTATGTAATCATCGCAACCCCGACCGACTATGATCCTAAAACCAATTATTTCAATACATCTAGCGTAGAATCAGTAATTAAAGATGTTACGGAAATAAACCCTCATGCAGTAATGATTATTAAGTCTACGGTTCCTGTAGGTTTTACGGCCGCGATGCAAAAAAAATTCAAGACTGAGAACATTATCTTCTCCCCTGAATTCCTCCGAGAAGGCAAAGCCCTTTACGATAACCTTCATCCTTCCCGTATTGTGATAGGCGAACGTTCTGAACGTGCACAGCGGTTTGCCGCGTTATTACAGGAAGGGGCGGTTAAGCAAAATATCCCGACTCTGTTTACTGATTCAACAGAAGCAGAGGCCATTAAACTTTTTGCCAATACTTACCTCGCCATGCGCGTGGCGTACTTTAACGAGTTGGACAGTTATGCAGAAAGCCTGGGATTGAACACCCGTCAAATCATTGAAGGTGTTTGTCTTGATCCGCGTATCGGCAATCATTACAACAATCCATCATTTGGTTACGGTGGTTACTGTTTGCCGAAAGATACCAAGCAGCTTCTGGCAAATTACCAGTCTGTGCCAAACAACATCATTTCTGCCATCGTTGAAGCTAATCGCACCCGCAAAGACTTTATTGCCGATGCTATCTTGTCACGTAAACCCAAAGTCGTAGGGATATATCGCCTAATTATGAAGAGCGGTTCAGATAACTTCCGTGCGTCTTCCATTCAGGGGATCATGAAGCGTATCAAAGCTAAGGGGGTAGAAGTGATTATCTATGAACCGGTTATGAAGGAAGAAATGTTTTTCAATTCACGACTGGAACGTGATCTCGCGACGTTTAAGCAACAGGCTGATGTCATCATCTCTAATCGAATGTCAGAAGAGCTTAAAGATGCAGCAGACAAGGTCTACACCCGCGATCTTTTCGGTAGCGACTAACTATCTGTAATCAGATGATTTTTGGCGGTAGTTGGTATCGATGTTCATGTAATAATTCATTATATTTATTGTTTATCCTATGGCATTCATACTGATTATCGCTAAACTATGGCGACCTGAAATTTTCCGTCTGTTAGGGTAATGATGAAAGTTGAAAATAATAATATTTCTGGGCACAACAATGACCCGGAACAGATTGATTTAATTGATTTACTGGTACAACTGTGGCGCGGGAAGATGACCATTATCGCCACAGTCATTGTGGCTATCGTGTTGGCTATTGGATACCTGGCAGTAGCGAAAGAGCAATGGACATCAACAGCCATTGTCACTCAACCTGATGTGGGGCAAATTGCCGGCTATAACAACGCCATGAATGTAATTTATGGCCAGGCTGCGCCAAAAGTAGCTGATTTACAGGAGGCGTTAATTGGTCGCTTCAGTTCTGCTTTCTCTGCATTAGCGGAAACGCTGGATAATCAGGAAGAACGCGAAAAACTGACTATCGAACCTGCTGTTAAAAACCAGCCGTTACCGTTAGCTGTTTCTTATGTCGGGCACACTGCAGCGGATGCACAGAAAAAGCTGGCTGAATACATTCAACAGGTTGATGACCAAGTGAATGAAGAGCTGGAAAAGGACCTGAAGGATAATATCGCTTTGGGTATGAAAACCTTGCAGGACTCCCTGAAAACTCAGGAAGTGGTGGCTCAGGAGCAAAAAACGCTGCGTATCCGCCAGATTCAGGAAGCGTTGCAGTATGCGAATCAGGCGCAGGTAATAAAGCCGCAGATTCAGCAGACTGGTGAAAATATTACTCAGGACACGTTGCTTTTGTTAGGTAGCGAAGCACTGGAGTCGATGATTAAGCACGAAGCGACTCGTCCGCTTGTGTTCTCGCCAAACTATTATCAGACTCGTCAAAACCTGCTGGATATCGAAAGTCTGAAGGTTGATGATCTTGATATTCATGCCTACCGTTACGTTATGAAACCCACACTGCCAATTCGTCGCGATAGCCCGAAGAAAGCAATTACCTTGATTCTGGCAGTACTGCTGGGCGGCATGGTTGGCGCGGGAATTGTGCTGGGGCGTAATGCGCTGCGTAATTACAACGCGAAATAGTCTTTTCAGCTTTAAATAAAAAGGGCAGGGTGGTGACACCTTGCCTTTTTTGTTGCCGGATGCGATGCTGGCGCATCTTATCCAGCCTACGTGTGCAGAGCGAATAGTAGGCCTGATAAGCTTGCGCATCGGGCAATGGCTCAGGATGCGACAGCTACATCGCATCCGGTCAGCCTGCAACTCACTGATGACGTTTGCGCAGGTTCTCAATCACCGTTGTTAAATCCAGATCCTGATCCTGCAGCAGCACCAGTAGGTGATACATCAAGTCCGATGCCTCGTTGGTCAGTTCAAAGCGGTCATGTACCGTCGCTGCCAGTGCGGTTTCCACGCCTTCTTCGCCCACTTTCTGCGCAATGCGTTTGGTGCCGCTGGCATACAGTTTGGCGGTATAGGAGGTTTCCGGGTCGGCAGATTTGCGTTCGGCGAGCAGTTGTTCCAGTTGATACAGGAATAGCCACTGGTGAGCGGTGTCGCCGAAGCAGCTGCTTGTGCCTTTGTGGCAGGTCGGGCCGATGGGATTCGCCAGCACCAGCAGGGTGTCGTTGTCGCAGTCCGGCGCAATACTCACTACGTTGAGGAAATTGCCGGACGTTTCACCTTTGGTCCACAGTCGCTGTTTAGTGCGCGAGAAGAAGGTTACTTTGCCGCTTTCGATGGTTTTGTCCAGCGCTTGCGGATTCATGTAGCCCAGCATTAACACTTCGCCGGATACCGCGTGTTGCACAATCACCGGCATCAGCCCGTCGGTTTTTTCCCAGTCCAGTTCGCGACGTTGTTGTTCTGTTAACATATCCTGATCTCCACGCCCTGTGTTGCCAGGTACGCTTTTAATTCACCAATATTGATTATTTGTTTGTGGAATACGGAAGCCGCCAGCGCGCCGTCAACGTCGGCATCGCGGAAGGCTTCGAGGAAGTGTTCCATGGTGCCTGCGCCACCGGAGGCAATCAGCGGGATGTGGCAAACTTCACGCACTTTTTTCAGCTGCTCGAGGTCGTAACCGTTACGCACGCCGTCCTGATTCATCATGTTGAGGACGATTTCTCCGGCACCGCGTTTTTGCACTTCCTGTACCCAGTCGAGCGTTTCCCACTGAGTGACGCGGGTGCGGCTTTCATCGCCGGTATATTGATTCACATGATATTTACCGGTTTCGGCGTCGTACCAGGTGTCAATACCGACCACAATACACTGCACGCCAAAGCGATCGGCCAGGCGAGTAATTAACGTCGGGTCCGCCAGCGCAGGGGAGTTGATAGAGATTTTATCCGCGCCAAAGGAAAGAATTTTCGCGGCGTCATCCAGCGATTTAATTCCTCCCGCCACGCAGAACGGAATATCGATCACTTCCGCCACGCGAGATACCCAGCTTTTATCTACCACACGTCCATCGCTGGAGGCGGTGATATCGTAGAACACTAGCTCGTCCGCACCTTCTTCGGCGTAGCGTTTTGCCAGCGGCACGATATCGCCAATGATTTCATGGTTACGAAACTGTACGCCTTTCACCACCTGACCATCACGAACGTCGAGACATGGGATTATGCGTTTTGCCAGCATGCGATGGCCTCCTTCACGGTGAATTTACCTTCCAGTAATGCCCGACCAACTATTACGCCGCGTACGCCAGTACCACGCAGGGCAGCGACATCATCAATGTCGCCAATGCCGCCGGAGGACTGAAATGCCACCTGCGGATATCTGGCGCAGACTTCCTCATATAAAGAGACGTTAGAACCTGCTAGCGTGCCGTCGCGCGAGATATCGGTACACAGCACATGTTTCAGGCCGACGGGCAGATAGGTTTCCACCAGTTGTTCCAGCGAAACGCCCGAGTTCTCTTGCCAGCCGCTAACCGCCACCTGCTTGTTGCCTTGCTCGTCAATGCGTACATCCAGCGCCAGCACTAACGCACCCGCACCGAAGCGTTCAAACCAGCCTTTCACCATTTCTGGTGATTTCACTGCGGTGGAGCCGACTACCACGCGCGCAACGCCAGCTTCCAGTAACGTCGCCACATCTTCTTCGCTACGCACGCCGCCGCCCACCTGAACCGGAACGTTAACGCCTGCGACCAGCGTTTTAATCAGAGAAATTTGTCGTTTAGCCGGATCTTTTGCCCCAGTCAGATCCACCAGATGCAGCACTTCGGCACCTTGTGCAGCGTAATCCTGTAAACGCGGCAGCGGGTCGTTACCGTAATCGCGCTGTTTGCCGTAATCGCCCTGATGGAGACGCACCACGGTGCCGTCGATTAAATCTAATGCCGGAATAATCATCACATCTCCAGGAAGTTTTTCAGCAACTTAGCGCCAGCGGTACCAGAACGCTCCGGGTGGAACTGCACGCCGTAGAAGTTATCTTTTTGTACCGCCGCGGTGAACGGTTCGCCGTAATTACACTGCGCGATGGTCCACGGATTGACCGGCATTGCGTAGCTGTGAACAAAGTAAAAGTACGCACCGTCTTCAATCCCCTGAAACAGGCGGTTGCCTGCCCGCGGGTAAACGCGGTTCCAGCCCATATGCGGCAGCGGCAGACCAAAGTCGGTCATTTTCGGCACGTCTTCGTCGATGATGCCCAGCAAGTCGACGCCGTTGCTCTCTTCGCTGCGCCGCCCCAGCAGTTGCATCCCTAAGCAGATGCCCAGCACCGGTTGGGTACAGGCTTTGATGAGATCAAACAGTTCGCGCTCACGTACCTGATCCATCGCCGCTTGCGCAGTGCCAACGCCGGGTAAAAACAGTTTATCGGCCAGCAACACTACGTCCGGGTCACGGCTGACTTTGGGTTCATAACCGTGGCGCGCAATGGCTGATTTCACCGAGTTCAGGTTGGCGCAGCCGGTATCAAGGATCACCACGTTCATTACAGCACTCCTTTCGACGAGGGCAGGGTGTCGCCTTCCACGCGGATGGCCTGGCGCAGGGTGCGACCAAAGGCTTTGAACAGGCTCTCTACACGGTGGTGATCGTTTTTACCTTTGGTTTTCAGGTGCAGGGTCACGCCCATGGTGTAAGAGAGCGAACGGAAGAAGTGCTCGATCATTTCAGTGCTGAGATCGCCCACGCGCTGGTAGGTAAATTCGGCTTTATATTCCAGGTGCGGGCGACCAGAGATATCCAGTGCACAGCGGGCAAGGCATTCGTCCATCGGCAGCACAAAACCAAAGCGGCAAATACCGCGTTTGTCGCCAAGAGCAATTTTTAACGCTTCGCCCAGCGCCAGGCCGGTATCTTCGACGGTGTGGTGATCGTCGATATAGAGATCGCCTTTGACGTTGATTTCCATCCGGAAGCCGCCGTGGGTGGCAATCTGATCCAGCATGTGATCAAAGAAGCCAACGCCGGTATTAATCTTGCTGCCACCTTCGCGATCCAGCCACACCTGGACGTCAATCTGCGTCTCTTTGGTGTTACGTACTACGTGAGCGTAACGGTCGCGTTTAGTGAGCTGCTCGCCAATCATCGGCCAGTTCAGGGTTTCGCGGTCGTAGCGTAAACCATTAATGCCCATGTTTTCCGCCAGTTGAATATCGGTCGCGCGATCACCAATCACATAACTGTTAGCGCGATCCATCGCTTGCTCAGCCAGATAACGCTCCACCAGTTTTACTTTCGGCTTACGGCAGTCGCATTCATCGGCGGGCAGGTGCGGACAAATCAGCACTTCATCAAACTGCACGCCTTGCGAGGTGAAGATCTGCATCATCAGGTTGTGCGGGCCATCGAAATCTGCCTGCGGGAAACTTTGTGTTCCCAGACCATCCTGATTAGTGATCATCACCAGCTTGTAGTCCGCTTTTTGCAGCTTCAGCAGCTCCGGAATCACGCCCGGTTCAAAGGCGAGTTTGTCAAAACGGTCCACCTGAAAATCACTCGGCGGTTCGCTAATCAGGGTTCCATCGCGATCGATAAAAAGATACTTCTGACTCATCAAACTTGCTCCGCACGTAAGGCGTCAATGACGCGCTGGCTTTCTTCACGGGTTCCGACGGTAATTCGCAGGCAGCCGCTTAAAGAGGGTTGTTTATTCTGATCACGTAAGATAATGCCCTGATCCCACAAAGATTTAAACACTGCGCTGGAGGCTTTAAAGCGCGCCAGAATGTAGTTGGTTTCAGAGTCGAAAACCTGCGCCACGCAGGGGATCTGTTTCAGTGCGGCAATCAGGTATTCGCGTTCTGCAATAATTTGCGCCACTCGTTCGCGCATGGCGACGATTCCCTGCGGGCTTAACGCCTGGGCCGCAATGTCGGCAACCGGCGTCGAGAGCGGGTAGGGGGCGATCACTTTCATCAGCAGGTTGATGACTTCTTCGTTTGCCAGCGTAAATCCGCAACGAAGGCCCGCCAGAGCAAAAGCTTTCGACAGTGTGCGCAAAATAGCCAGGTGCGGATATTCCGCCAGCCAGCCAGCCAGCGATGCCTGCGGGCAAAACTCGATATAGGCTTCATCGGCAACCACAATGGCTTTTCCGCGGGTTAACTCCAGCAGGGTGCGAAAATCTTGCGGATTGATCAGTTGCCCGGTCGGGTTGTTGGGGCTGCAAACATAGACCACTTTTACGCCGTCCAGCTTGTCGGAAATGCCCTGTAAGTCCAGTTGCCAGTTGTCCAGCGTCGGCACTGTGCGGCACTCAACGCCAATGGTTTCGGCGCTGACGCTGTACATGCCGTACGTTGGTGGGCAGTAGAGGATGGCGTCTTTGCCCGGTTCGCAAAAAGCGCGAATCAGCAGTTCAATACCTTCGTCCGCGCCACGGCTGACCAGTACCTGCTCCGGCTTCACGCCTGCATACTGTGCGTAATTTTCAATCACCGCTTTCGGTTGGCATTCCGGGTAGCGGTTGAGCGTTTGCTGAGTGAGCTGAAACTCCACGGCTGTGGGGTATTCGTTGGCGTTCAGCCAGACATCGCCGTTACCGCCCAGACGACGCGCCGACTGATACGGCGTCAGGTTGAGGACGTTTTCACGCGCTAAATCGGTAATAGTCACGGTGCTCATGCTTGCTCCTTAAGGGCGTTAACACGCAAAGTAACGGCATTTTTGTGGGCGGTCAGACGCTCGGCGGCGGCCAGTGTTTCAATGGTCGAAGCCAGCGCGGAGAAACCTTCTTTCGACAGTTCCTGCACGGTCATACGCTTCTGGAAATCTGCCAGTCCGAGACTGGAACAGGTGGCGGTGTAACCGTAAGTCGGCAGTACATGGTTGGTGCCGGAGGCGTAATCACCTGCCGATTCCGGTGACCAGTCACCAAGAAATACCGAACCGGCGCTGGTGATGCCATCGACCAGTTCGCGGGCGTTGCGGGTCTGAATGATCAGGTGCTCCGGGCCGTAGAGGTTGGAGATCTCTACGCACTGCGCTAAATCGTTGGTCACAATCAGGCGGCTGGCGCTCAGTGCCTGACAGGCGGTTTCAGCTCTCGGCAGTTCCGCCAGCTGGCGTTCGACGGCCTCGGCAACGCGACGCGCCATATCGGCGTCGGGCGTCAGTAAAATCACCTGTGAGTCCGGGCCGTGTTCAGCCTGAGAAAGCAAATCAGAAGCCACGAAATCCGGCGTAGCGCCGCTGTCGGCAATCACCAGCACTTCCGACGGGCCTGCGGGCATATCGATCGCCGCACCGTCCAAACGCTGGCTTACCTGGCGTTTTGCCTCGGTGACAAAGGCGTTACCTGGCCCGAAGATTTTGTCTACTTTGGGCACGGATTCTGTGCCAAACGCCAGTGCGGCAATGGCCTGTGCGCCACCGACGTTAAACACATCCTGCACGCCGCACAGCTGCGCCGCGTAAAGGATCTCATCGGCAATCGGCGGCGGTGAGCACAGCACCACTTTTTTACAGCCTGCAATACGCGCCGGAGTCGCCAGCATTAATACCGTTGAGAAGAGCGGGGCGGAGCCGCCAGGAATATACAAACCAACTGAAGCTACCGGGCGCGTGACTTGCTGGCAACGTACGCCTGGCTGAGTTTCTACATCTACCGGCGGCAGTTTTTGCGCAGTGTGGAAGGTTTCAATATTCTTTACTGCCACCGCCATCGCCTGTTTTAGCTCGTCGCTCAGGCGTTCGCTGGCGGCGGTGATCTCCTCAGCAGACACCTTCAGCGCGGTAACCGTGGTTTTATCAAACTTCGCGCTGTATTCACGTAGGGCGTCATCGCCGCGTGCTTTCACGTTATCGAGAATATCGTTAACAGTGCGGGTAATGCTTTCAGAAGCGGAGATCGCCGGACGCATTAACAACTGGCGTTGTTGTTCCGCAGTACAGCTATTCCAGTCAATGATTGTGTTAAAGCTCATGGCGATCACTCCATCATCTTCTCAATGGGCAGGACCAGAATCGAACTGGCACCCAGCGCTTTCAGTTTTTCCATGGTTTCCCAGAACAGGGTTTCGCTGCTGACCATGTGCATCGCTACGCGCTGTTGATCACCCGCCAGCGGCAGAATAGTTGGGCGTTCGGCACCTGGCAGCAGGGCGATGACGTCATCCAGACGCTCGGTCGGTGCGTGCATCATGATGTATTTCGATTCGCGCGCCTGGATCACACCCTGAATACGGGTCAGCAGTTTGTCGATCAGTTGCTGTTTGGATTGTTCCATTTCGCCATCGCGCTGGATCAGGCAGGCTTTCGAGCGGTAGATAACTTCGACTTCGCGCAGGCCGTTGGCTTCCAGCGTGGCACCGGTGGAAACCAGATCGCAAATCGCATCCGCCAGTCCGGCACGCGGCGCAACTTCGACAGAACCGTTCAGTAAGCAGGATTTAAAAGAGATACCTTTCTGGTCGAGATAACGCTTGAGCAGGTGAGGATAAGAGGTGGCGATACGTTTACCGTTTAAGGAGAGCGGGCCGTCCCAGGCTTCATCAACTGGCGTTGCCAGTGAAAGGCGGCAGCCGCCGAAATCCAGACGACGCAGGGTAAAATAACGCGGATCTTCACCCTGGGCGCGGCGGTTAAGCAACTCTTCTTCCAGCACGTTTTCGCCGATAATCCCAAGGTCTACCACGCCGTCCATTACCAGACCGGGAATGTCGTCGTCACGCACGCGCAGAATATCAATCGGCATGTTTTCTGCCATCGCGATCAGGCGCTGGGTGTGAAGATTAATTTTAATGCCACAGCGCGCCAGCAATTCGCGTGAGTCATCACTTAAACGGCCGGATTTCTGCATAGCTATGCGTAAACGAGTGTTGTCTGTCATTTTCTTATTCCTCTTTAAACCTGTCTGAACCGTTATCAATCGCGCAATAAAAAGCCCCCGGAAGGTGATCTTCCGGGGGCTTTCTCATGCGTTCATGCACCACTGGAAGATCTGAATGTCTTCCAGCACACATCGCCTGAAAGACTAGTCAGGATGATGGTGATGATGGTGGTGTTTGAATTGAACGCGTGTCATAAAAGTCTCTGTGAATGTTTATTCAACTGATGTCTTTTAACCTAAACCACTTTCACGATAGAAAGCAAGGGCTTTTTTATATATTTTATGTCGATGGATTTGTTTAATGAATGAGCGGGGAAAGGAGGGGGCTAAGAGGACTGTCCTCTAACCTGACGGCACCAAAAATAGCGAAGCCTGGATTTTTCGTCTCGCTGACAATGCTTTGAGCTACTGGCTAATTAATAAATAGTTTATTGCCACTCATCATTGCACAATGGACTGTACAAAAGAGGAGATTGACATGCGTACAATTAGCTACAGCGAAGCGCGTCAGAATTTGTCGGCAACAATGATGAAAGCCGTTGAAGATCATGCCCCGATCCTTATTACTCGTCAGAATGGAGAGGCTTGTGTTCTGATGTCACTCGAAGAATACAACTCGCTGGAAGAAACGGCTTATCTACTGCGTTCCCCCGCTAACGCCCGGAGATTGATGGACTCAATTGATAGCCTGAAATCAGGCAAAGGAACGGAAAAGGACATTATCGAGTGAAACTAATCGGGTCTGAGGAATCAGGGGGATGATTATCTGTACTGGCAGGAAACAGATAAGCGAATTGTTAAAAAGATCAATGAACTTATCAAAGATACCCGCAGAACGCCATTTGAAGGTAAGGGGAAGCCAGAACCCCTGAAACATAATTTGTCAGGCTTCTGGTCCCGACGCATTACAGAGGAGAACCGTCTGGTATGCGCGGTTACTGACGATTTACTGCTTATTGCAGCATGTCGTTATCATTATTGAAGAGATTCATTCATAGAATGAATTGTCAGTTTTGATACGCTGGCGTAGCCTTATAGATCTAAGGTGTATCAGGAGAAAACGGATGAAAAAGGTCGCAATTGTCGGGTTAGGGTGGTTAGGCATGCCGCTGGCGATGTCACTTTCAGCACGAGGCTGGCAAGTCACTGGGAGTAAAACTACACAAGATGGCGTAGAAGCGGCCCAAATGAGTGGCATTGATAGCTATCTGCTTCGCATGGAGCCCGATTTAGTTTGCGACTCTGACGATCTGGATGCCCTGATGGATGCTGACGCGCTGGTCATTACGCTTCCGGCACGCCGCAGCGGCCCCGGCGATGAGTTCTATTTACAAGCGGTACAGGAGCTGGTGGATAGCGCGCTGGCTTATCACATTCCCCGCATTATTTTTACCAGCTCAACATCTGTTTACGGTGATGCGCAAGGCACAGTGAAAGAAAACACTCCGCGTAATCCGCTGACCCATAGTGGACGAGTGTTAAAAGAGCTGGAAGACTGGCTGCACAATTTACCCGGTACTTCGGTTGATATTTTGCGTCTTGCTGGTCTGGTCGGGCCTGGGCGTCATCCCGGCCGTTTCTTTGCCGGAAAAACTGCGCCGGATGGAGAACACGGCGTCAATTTAGTCCACCTGGAAGATGTTATTGGCGCTATCACTCTGTTGTTACAGGCACCTAAAGGCGGGCACATCTATAATATATGTGCGCCAGCTCACCCTGCGCGTAATGTTTTCTATCCACAGATGGCCCGTTTACTGGGACTGGAACCTCCGCAGTTCAGGAATAGCCTGGACAGCGGCAAAGGTAAAATTATTGATGGCAGCCGGATCTGTAATGAATTGGGATTTGAATACCAGTATCCCGATCCACTGGTAATGCCGCTGGAGTAAAGCATCACGCCAGCAGAATGCCGCATACACCGCAAGGGGGCGTGTATGAAACCACTGCTGGACGTGTTGATGATCCTTGATGCCTTAGAAAAAGAGGGCAGTTTTGCGGCGGCGTCAGCCAAACTGTATAAGACGCCATCTGCCCTCAGCTACACTGTTCACAAGCTGGAAAGCGACCTTAATATTCAATTGCTTGATCGTAGTGGTCACCGCGCTAAGTTTACCCGCACCGGAAAAATGTTGCTGGAGAAGGGGCGGGAAATTCTCCATGCTGTGCATGAACTGGAAAAGCAGGCGATCAAACTCCATGAAGGTTGGGAAAACGATCTGGTAATCGGGGTTGATGATACCTTTCCCTTTTCACTGCTTGCGCCACTCATTGAAACCTTTTATCAACATCACAGCGTCACGCGTCTGAAGTTTATCAATGGCGTTCTGGGCGGTTCCTGGGATGCCCTGACTCAGGGGCGAGCGGATATTATTGTTGGCGCGATGCATGAACCACCATCTTCCAGCGAATATGGTTTCTCTCGGTTGGGCTGTCTGGAACAAGTTTTCGCGATTGCTCCTCATCATCCGTTAGCTCTGGAAGAGGAACCGTTAAATCGCCGTATCATTAAACGCTATCGGGCGATTATCGTGGGTGATACCGGGCAGGCTGGCGCATCTACGGCATCACAACTTCTCGACGAACAAGAGGCCATTACCGTATTTGATTTTAAAACCAAACTGGAATTACAAATCAGCGGTCTTGGTTGCGGTTATTTACCGCGCTATCTGGCGCAACGCTTTCTTGATAGTGGCGCGTTAATTGAGAAGAAAGTGGTTGCGCAATCCCTCTTTGAACCCGTATGGATTGGCTGGAATGAACAAACCGCAGGGCTTGCCAGTGCGTGGTGGCGTGATGAGATTTTAGCAAATAGTGCTATTGCTGGTGTTTATGCAAAATATGATGACGGAAAATCAGCCATTTAAATAAAAAATTATATGACAAGCCTCTCATTCTCTTGTCATTTACCCCCCATTTAGGCACAATGCGCCGCTGTCAAAAAATGACTAAAAACCGACGTTTCATCCGCGTCGGTTATTTTTTGCTTCAAACCAATCATTCATACCAAGAGGCCGGGCTTCGTACCGGATAGATATTTACTAAAAATCGACAGTTGTTGTCGCTGAGGAATCCAAAAAAATGGGGCAATTTTTTGCTTACGCGACGGTTATCACCGTAAAGGAGAATGACCATGTCGCATAACGTTACTCCAAACACCTCTCGCGTGGAATTGCGTAAAACGCTTACGTTAGTTCCGGTTGTAATGATGGGTCTTGCCTATATGCAGCCGATGACGCTGTTTGATACTTTTGGTATCGTTTCAGGCCTCACGGATGGTCATGTGCCGACAGCCTATGCGTTCGCATTGATTGCGATCCTGTTTACGGCTCTGAGCTACGGGAAGCTGGTTCGCCGCTATCCTTCTGCTGGCTCTGCATACACTTACGCCCAGAAATCCATTAGCCCAACGGTTGGCTTTATGGTGGGTTGGTCTTCTCTGCTCGACTACCTGTTCGCGCCGATGATCAACATTCTGCTGGCGAAAATCTATTTTGAAGCTCTGGTGCCTTCCATCCCATCGTGGATGTTTGTGGTGGCGCTGGTGGCCTTTATGACCGCCTTTAACCTGCGTAGTCTGAAATCCGTAGCGAACTTCAACACTGTAATCGTGGTGTTGCAGGTAGTGCTGATCGCGGTGATTCTGGGCATGGTTGTGTATGGCGTATTTGAAGGTGAAGGCGCTGGTACGCTGGCGAGCACGCGTCCGTTCTGGTCCGGTGATGCACATGTCATCCCGATGATTACCGGTGCGACGATTCTGTGCTTCTCCTTTACCGGCTTTGACGGCATCAGCAACTTGTCGGAAGAAACCAAAGATGCAGAGCGCGTGATCCCGCGAGCGATTTTCCTGACCGCGCTTATCGGCGGCATGATCTTCATCTTTGCAACTTACTTCCTGCAACTGTACTTCCCGGATATCTCTCGCTTTAAAGATCCGGATGCGTCACAGCCTGAAATCATGCTGTACGTTGCGGGCAAAGCGTTCCAGGTTGGCGCGCTGATCTTCTCCACCATTACCGTACTGGCGTCCGGTATGGCGGCGCACGCAGGCGTAGCGCGTCTGATGTACGTAATGGGTCGTGACGGCGTGTTCCCGAAAAGCTTCTTCGGTTATGTACACCCGAAATGGCGTACTCCGGCGATGAACATTATCCTGGTTGGCGCGATTGCTCTGCTGGCAATCAACTTTGACCTGGTAATGGCAACGGCGCTGATTAACTTTGGTGCGCTGGTGGCGTTCACCTTCGTTAACCTGTCGGTTATCTCGCAGTTCTGGATCCGTGAGAAGCGTAACAAGACGCTGAAAGATCACTTCCAGTATCTGTTCCTGCCGATGTGTGGTGCGCTGACTGTAGGTGCGCTGTGGGTTAACCTGGAAGAAAGCTCAATGGTTCTGGGTCTGATCTGGGCGGCTATCGGTCTGATTTACTTGGCTTGCGTGACTAAGAGCTTCCGCAACCCGGTTCCGCAGTACGAAGACGTTGCATAATCTTTAAAGCCGGATGACATAATCATCCGGTAAATCTAAAAAAGCCGGAGTTTATATCGCTCCGGCTTTTTTGTTTCAGACGATCTCTTCTGCGTACTGCCAAAGCGCTTTTAACAGCGCTACTTTCTCTTTGTCATCGGCATATTGTTGTGCCAGCATCTGTAATTCATCAGCATAACCTTGCAAAAATTCTGCTGTGAAGACCTGACGGCGGTGCTCCAGCCAGCGTTGCTGCTCGGCGTAATCCAGCGTCCCCGGGAAGTTACGCGCCCGATAATTGAACAACAGTTTCTCAATACGTTTATCGACAAAGGTGATATCCAGTGCCGGTAAATTACGCGGCTCGGTTTCCAGGACAATTTTCATTGCTGCGCGATCGGCGTCACTGAAAAAGCCATTATAGAGCTGTGCATCGACGTTATCTGAAGGTGTAAATGGTTCGGCTTCAGCAAATATCGCAACTACTTTTTCGCGCACTTGCGGGTGTTCACGCAGAATTTTCAGGTTATCGAGACAATGCTGACGATTAATTCCCAACCTGTCGGCATCTTCCGGGCGCAGCGTATTCGCCTGCGCCAGCACCGGGCATTTATTGATATGCACCAGCTTAACCGGGACTGCGGCGTTATCGCCTAGATCGGCCTTTGCGGTATACAGACGCTCGCGCAGCGTGTCGCTGTCCAGCTCCAGGAGTGGCGAGATATCTCCCGCCAAATCCACCATAATCACGGCATTGCGATTTTCAGGATGCCACGCCAGTGGCGCCACCCAGCTGGTATTGCCGCGCCATGCACCAAACATACCGGAAACATGCACCAGCGGTTTCATCTGCGGCACATCAATCAATGCCGTCAGTTTGTGCTTATTACGATGGGTAAAGAGATAATCAAACAGGCGTGGTTGACGTGTTTTCACCAACTTCGCCATCGCAATAGTGGCGTACACATCGGCCATCGCATCGTGGGCGTTGCTATGTTCAATACCATTAGCTTTGGTTAAATGTTCAAGTCGAAAGCTCGGTAAACCATCTTCATTTTCAGGCCAGTTAATCCCCTCCGGGCGCAGGGCATAACAGGCACGCATCACGTCAAGCAGATCCCAGCGAGAGTTATCATGTTGCCAACTCCAGGCATAGGGATCGTAAAAATTACGATAAAAGATATTGCGTGTAACTTCGTCGTCAAAACGCACATTGTTGTAACCAAGAATACAGGTCTTCGGTACGGTAAAAAGCGAGTGAATACGGGCGGCAAAGGCAGCTTCGTTTTCCCCTTTTGCACGCGCTTCCTGTGGAGTGATGCCGGTAATTAACACCGCCCCTGGCTGGGGTAAATAATCGTCCGCAGGCTTACAGTAAAAGACTTCAGGTTCGCCGATAATATTGAATTCGCTATCAGTGCGAATGGCGGCAAACTGCGCAGGGCGATCTAACGCGGGGTGCGTGCCAAAGGTTTCGTAATCATGAAACAAAAAGGTAGATTGTTGCTTACCGTCATTCATCGTTAGGTTAAATCCGTTATTTCTGTTGTATGCCAGAGTATCAAATATCACCGTGCTAATCAGCTTTAGAGCGATATTTTGGCTGCGTGTGAAAACAGATAATGTCAGATTAAAATGAGATAAATGTCACATTTTCTTGCACTTTATTCCAGCCAGTTCATCAGGATTTCCGTAAAAAGAACAGCTATTGGAAACACCTGAGGATTTGCTGTTGAAACGCCGTCTTATTATTGCTGCTTCTTTGTTCGTTTTTAATTTATCGTCTGGTTTTGCGGCGGAAAATATTCCCTTTTCACCCCAACCTCCGGAGATTCATGCGGGATCATGGGTTTTGATGGATTACACAACCGGACAGATCCTCACGGCGGGTAATGAGCACCAACAACGTAACCCTGCCAGCCTGACTAAGCTAATGACGGGCTATGTCGTCGATCGCGCTATCGATAGCCATCGCATAACACCAGACGATATTGTCACTGTGGGACGCGATGCGTGGGCGAAAGATAATCCTGTTTTTGTCGGCTCTTCACTGATGTTTTTGAAAGAGGGCGATCGCGTATCGGTACGTGATTTAAGCCGTGGATTAATTGTGGATTCCGGCAATGACGCCTGTGTGGCGCTTGCGGATTATATTGCCGGGGGGCAACGGCAGTTCGTCACAATGATGAACAATTACGCTGAAAAGTTGCATTTACAGGATACCCATTTTGAAACGGTTCACGGTCTGGATGCGCCGGGCCAGCATAGCTCAGCCTATGATTTAGCCGTGCTTTCTCGCGCCATCATCCACGGCGAACCTGAGTTTTACCATATGTACAGCGAAAAAAGCCTTACCTGGAACGGCATCACCCAGCAAAACCGAAACGGGCTATTGTGGGATAAAACCATGAACGTTGACGGCCTGAAAACCGGGCATACATCCGGGGCCGGGTTTAATCTCATTGCTTCGGCGGTGGATGGGCAACGCCGTCTCATTGCAGTGGTAATGGGGGCCGACAGCGCAAAAGCTCGCGAAGAAGAGGCTAGAAAATTACTGCGTTGGGGGCAGCAAAACTTTACTACGGTGCAAATTTTGCACCGTGGGAAAAAGGTCGGTACGGAACGCATCTGGTATGGTGATAAAGAAAACATCGCACTGGGAACGGAACAAGAATTCTGGATGGTGCTGCCGAAAGCGGAGAACCCTAATATCAAAGCAAAATATACCCTTGATGGTAAAGAACTCACTGCGCCAATTGCTGCTCATAAGCGGGTAGGGGAGATTGAGCTTTACGACCGTGATAAATTGGTTGCGCACTGGCCATTGGTTACCCTGGAATCTGTCGGTGAAGGCGGTATGTTTTCCAGGTTGAGCGATTATTTCCACCATAAATCCTGACCTTTATTTAGCGCCGACTGGCAGGAGTGCGAGTCTGCTCGCATAATCAACACTCATTCCTTGTGGTATTTACATTGCAAAATACACTGTACAAAAAAACAGTGTATATGGAGGCGTCATGAACTACGAGATTAAGCAGGAAGATAAACGTACCGTTGCAGGTTTCCATCTCGTTGGCCCGTGGGAACAAACGGTGAAGAAAGGTTTTGAGCAGTTGATGATGTGGGTAGACAACAAAAAAGTTGTGCCTAAGGAATGGCTTGCCGTCTATTACGATAACCCAGATGAAACACCTGCCGAAAAGTTACGTTGTGACACGGTGGTTTCCCTGGAGAACAATTTCACTCTACCGGAAAACAGTGAAGGCGTGATCCTGACGGAAATCTCCGGTGGGCAATATGCGGTTGCCGTTGCCCGCGTAGAAGGCGATGATTTTTCTACGCCATGGTATCAGTTTTTTAATACTCTCTTGCAAGACAGTGCTTATCAGATGTCACCTAAGCCCTGTTTCGAAGTTTATCTTAATAACGGAGCGGAAGACGGCTATTGGGATATTGAAATGTATGTCGCAGTGCAGCCGAAAATGGGTTAATGCTGGTGCAACAACTGGGTGTTAACCTGATTGCTTCGCTGTTTTTCGTCATGTAAAAGGGTAAAATTGACCTTCAGACTTCTGATGATCCCTTCGGGAATGTTCCTGATTACTGGTTGAAAGTCGGCTGGACAGCTGGTTTAGTGTCTGGCCGTTTATCCTTATTTTACGGAGTTGCAGCGTGCGAGCTGATAAGTGCCTTAGTCCGTTTGAAATTCGTGTGTACCGTCATTACCGAATCGTGCATGGTACTCGCGTCGCGCTGGCATTCCTGCTGACTTTTCTCATCATTCGCCTGTTTACCATCCCGGAAAGCACCTGGCCGCTGGTCACCATGGTGGTGATCATGGGGCCTATCTCGTTTTGGGGTAACGTCGTCCCTCGAGCATTCGAACGTATTGGCGGTACGGTGTTGGGGTCGATTTTAGGTCTTATCGCTCTGCAACTGGAGTTAATCTCTTTACCGTTGATGTTAATCTGGTGTGCAGCAGCCATGTTTCTTTGCGGTTGGCTGGCGTTGGGTAAGAAACCGTATCAAGGTTTATTGATTGGCGTGACGCTGGCAATTGTTGTTGGTTCCCCGACAGGTGAAATTGATACCGCATTATGGCGAAGCGGCGATGTGATCCTCGGTTCTTTACTGGCAATGCTGTTTACCGGCATCTGGCCGCAATGGGCCTTCATCCACTGGCGTATTCAACTGGCGAAAAGTCTGACCGAATATAACCGGGTCTACCAATCAGCATTTTCACCGAACCTACTGGAACGCCCGCATCTGGAAAGCCATCTGCAAAAACTCCTGGCTGATGCCGTGAAAATGCGTGGGCTGATTGCACCCGCCAGCAAAGAAACCCGTATTCCAAAATCGATATATGAAGGTATCCAGACGATTAACCGTAATCTGGTTTGTATGCTGGAGCTACAAATCAATGCTTACTGGGCCACGAGGCCCAGTCATTTTGTGCTACTGAATGCGCAAAAACTGCGCGACACACAGCAAATGATGCAGCAAATAGTGCTGACTCTTGTTCATGCCCTGTACGAAGGTAATCCACAGCCGGTTTTTGCTAATACAGAAAAACTGAACGATGCTGTGGAAGAGTTGCGCCAGTTGCTCGCTAATCATCATGATCTGAAAGTCGTTGAGACGCCGATTTATGGCTATGTATGGCTAAACATGGAAACGGCGCATCAACTGGAGTTGCTGTCAAATCTGATTTGTCGGGCTTTACGCAAATAAATTCCGACCTTCAGAATCAAATTGCTGCTGCTTCGATTCAGCAAGGATAAAGGGTATGATAGTGAACAGGGATAAAAGCATTGTCATCTGCGGCAGCTATGAGTAATGTTGGCCCTAACGAATAGCGGTTGCTTAAACGAATCCGACTCTCACATTATCAGGGGTATAAAAATGGAAACTACCAAGCCTTCATTCCAGGACGTACTGGAATTTGTTCGCCTGTTCCGTCGTAAGAACAAACTGCAACGTGAAATCCAGGACGTTGAGAAAAAGATCCGTGACAACCAGAAACGTGTCCTGCTGCTCGACAACCTGAGCGACTACATCAAACCTGGTATGAGCGTTGAAGCAATTCAGGGCATCATCGCCAGCATGAAAGGCGACTATGAAGATCGTGTTGATGATTACATCATCAAAAATGCTGAGCTCTCCAAAGAACGCCGCGATATCTCCAAAAAGCTGAAAGCTATGGGCGAAATGAAAAACGGCGAAGCGAAGTAATTTCTACTTTATTCAATGAGGATTGCCGGGCAATCCTCATTGTTCATTGATTCTTTTCTCACTGTTGTAAGTCATCATTCCCATCTCATAACATATTGAAATCTCTGGCTTAACGACTGCCTTCTTCTGTATGCAATAAGGCAAGAAGTTCTGCAACCCCGATGTTATCTACCGCACTGGTCATTAACACCTTTCGAGCTCCGGCTTCCCGTAGCCAGCATTTCACCAAAGATATCTGTTCTTCACTGGCTAAATCCACTTTGGTGACTACCCCAATGACCGGGCGATTCATTGACGTGGTAAAGCCTGGCGAAAAAGGGGACCACGGCGCGTCCGCATTAAGCACCAGCGCGATAATGTCTGCTTCACAGGCGCTGACCAGCAGCGCACTGTAAAGACTGCGGTTTTCGAGGTATTCCCCGGGAGTGTCAATGGTGGCCGGTGACCAGACGATTGCCTGCGTTTTCTGATACTGAATATTCTCTCCGCGCAGGCATTGCGTGAGTGATGTTTTTCCGCACTGGCTGGGGCCAATGAGCATCATGCGTCGCATAGTGTCAGGTCCGCGTAATGGGGCAGGCGGTAAAGCGCATCATTTCGCCCAGCGTGCGGGTAACCTGGCTAAGTGCATATTCGATAGCAGAAACATCGCCAGTCAGCACTACGGCACCGGTAAAACGATCAAGAAAACCAATCTCTACAGCGCCTGATTTTGTAGCGATATCACATGCGATGATAGATGCTTCGCTGGGGGTAATCGTCAGAATGCCAATAGCGGAAACGGTGTCCGGTAAGCCTAATTTTTTAAACAGATCCTTTCCAGGGTTGGCAATAACATGTGCCAACGTGACCTGTTTACCGGGGACGTATTCCTGAATCATTCGTTCAGTCGTGTGCTGAGTTGACATTATCCCTCCACCATCTGACGCCACATGGCTTCATGCGGACGGGCAATTACCGAGCGATAGACCAACAAGCCTTTTTCCCCCGCTCGCTCGCTGGCGACAGATACCGCGTTATTAACATCAGAAATATCGCCTGCCACTACCATGTAGCATTTACCGCCAATACCAAAGGCCATATGTACCCGTACGAGCGTGACGTTTGCCGCTTTCACTGCACAATCGGCAGCGTCAATGCAGGCCGCTACACTCCAGGTTTCGACTACACCGACAGCCCGTCGCTGGTCAACATGGTTCAGACCGCTGATTGCGGGCAGGATAGTGGGATGAATATTAGGAAGGAGCAGACTGTCGACCAGCATTTCACCTGCAAGGGAAGCGCCGCTGCTGATGGCCTGCTGTACTGCACCGACATCGCCTCCGAGCATCAGCAGAAATTTACCGGGGCAAAGCGTTTTGCTGACCAGTAATTCAACGTTGGCGCTTTTCAGCATGGCATCGCCGGTTTCCATTCCTTTCGCGATACTGCTAAGTTCTAAAATACCTACCGCTTTCGACATGATTAACCTCTCACTATCGTAATCGCGTTTTCTGTCACATCGCTGACCATGCCATCAATACTGGCATGAACAGGGGCGCCTAATGTGCCGTGTGGAATTTGACCTACGCACTGCCCACGAACGACGCGATCGCCGTTTTGTACACACGGAATTGCGCTGGCACCGATGTGCTGACGTAACAATAGTGTCACTTTTTCGGGTTGTGGTACGTGTTCAGACAATGGCGCGTCCTGATACCACGTGGCTAATCCCAATCTTGCCACCAGCCGTTTTACTGGAATCAGCCGATAATTTGCCATGGCATCCTCAGGATTTAAGGCACCTTCGTAGCGGAGGTTTTTTGCGCGTAGTTCCTGCTTAAGCAGGCGGTTTATGCGCATGGGTGAAATACCTACCGGGCAGGCAACGCTGGCGCAGACGTTGCACTCCGAACAGGTGAGCGCTGTCAGTAACAGTTGCGGCGTAGCGAGCTGTTGGTAGTTAACTGCACGTACTAACAAATGTGGTGATAGTTCGTGACCAATTAAATGGCGTGGGCAGAGATCGGTACATAAGCGGCATTGTTCACAAACGGTTTTCGCGACGGCAAGTACGCTACGGTCATCCTGCATTCGACGTTGGAGCAGTGAATGAGAGTTGGGTAAAACCAGCAGGCCGCCAGTGGTTTTGCTGACTGGCGTATCGAGCGATGTGATCAAACTCCCCATCATCGGACCGCCATTGATAAAACCAGGATTATCTACCGTTGCGCCTCCCGCCAGCGCCAGTACCTCGCGTAAAGAGATCCCGATGGGAACGGTCACCGTTACGGGTTTAGCAACTGCACCATTAACGGTTAGCGTGCGGCGCGTTACCGGATACTGCTGCTCAACAGCTCTGGCAATATTCAGCACAGTCTGGACGTTATTGACGACTACGCCGACGCTAACGGGCAACGCGGCTGGTGGAACGCGGCGACCTGTTGCCATCCAGATGGTCAGCACTTCGTCTCCTGCGGGGTAAACGTCGGGCAAAATATGCAGGCGGATATCAGGCGGTAGTAATGGTGTGAGGGCGTTTATTGCCAGTTGATACTTTTCTTTCAGCGCGATGATTCCGCTACTGGCCCCGGTGGCTTTCATTGCATAGTGAACACCGCGAAGCAGGCGGCTGGCTTGCTGCGCCATTAACTGCTGGTCCACTTTCAACATGGGTTCGCATTCCGCCGCATTCACCAGGAACGTATCAACACGTGCTTGTAGCTTGATATGTGTCGGAAAGCCAGCCCCACCAGCACCAACAACGCCTGCTGCTTGTACTCGCTCGCGGATTGTTTGACTGTCACAGGAGGTTAACTCGACGTTCATAACAACACCTCAAGCAGTTCTGCAATAGCATTGGCATCAGCCACACGTGGATTGGTACGCAATGTTGCATCCGCCAGCGCCGCCTGAACCATATCGGGAATACGTGATGACCATTCTGCTTTTTTTTCTTTCAGCGCATTGGCGAGAGTCGGTATTGAACACGCTTTTTTGAGCTGTTCAATATGTTGAATGAGTGCATTCAGGCTTGCGGTGTCATTGGCATTGTCCGGGCATAAATGACACGTTTTAGCCAGCCGGGCGTAGCGTTTGGCGGCGCGAGGATCGCCAGCATTAAAACGAATAACTGACGTCAGCAGGAGCGCATTCGCCAGACCGTGGGGCAAATGAAACTGCCCACCGAGTTGATGGGCAATCGCATGATTTAACCCAAGCCCCGCCTGACTAAAGGCAATTCCTGCAAGCGTCGAGGTATTATGCATTTTACCGCGGGTGGCAAGGCAATCGCCTTTCTTCACTGCAGTGGGCAGGTATTGAAAAACAATTTGCACGGTTTTTTCGACCAGTGCATCCGTGAAGTCGCTGGCGCGGGGAGAAACATAGGCTTCAAGCGCATGGGTTAAAACATCCATTCCGGTATTGGCCGTTATTGCGGGTGGCACGCTGACGACCAGCGAGGGATCGAGGACTGCGATATCCGGATAAAGTGCATTATCGAAAAGGGGATATTTAATTCCTTTCTCAGGATCGCTGATGACACAGGCGCTGGTCACTTCTGAACCGGTGCCGCTGGTGGTGGGAATAGCGACGCAGGTTTCAATCTCAATGGCACGCTGGCGACTAAACCAGACAATTGCTTTTGCGGCGTCCAGTGCAGAGCCGCCGCCAAAACCGATAACCACATCCGGGCGCAAAGTTTGCATCTGAGAGATGCCTTTTACCACTGTCTGGATAGTTGGATCGGGCGTTATTTCGCTAAAAATACTGAGACGATTACTGTCGGGCAGCGCCTGGCGCAATGTATCAATCAGCGGTGAGCGTGCCAAAAAGGCGTCGCAAATAATCCAGATGTGCTTATTGGTGAAACGACTAAGCACTTTGAGACTTCCCGGTCCGCTGTATAAACGCGTCTGCAGTGAAAAAGTATTCATTTCCGTTCCTCTAGCGAATGGAAAAGCCGCTGGTTAACACACAGCGTCGTGAGCGGGCAAAAGTCCGGGCTGACGTTGTCCCTTCTCCGGTCGGTGTAGCAATGGTGAAGGTCGTAAAACCTTCGCCACCGACGCCAATACCAGCCCAGGAGGGGCCATTTTTGACAAAGATAGAGGTTTGCATAACGCGAGCGGCAAGGTTGAGCCGTGAGATGTTCTGCGAGTGCATAATTGCGGTGTGATGCAAACTGTCTTCTACATTCAGCGCCAGTGTGAGGGCGCTATCAAAATCGTTGACCTTAACAATGGGTAGCATTGGCATGAGTTGTTCGCTGGTAACCCAGCTATCATCGGCGTCAACAACGGCAATCAGTAAGCGCGGCGCTTTTACTGGCAAAGGGAGGCCAGCGGCCTCCAGCAAGGTTGATGGACTTTTGCCGACCAGTTTTTTGTTGGCGACGCCGTCTGGCAGGCAAACAGCACGCAATTTTTCAGTTTGTTCATGGCTAAGAAGAAGGGCGCCAAAACTTTGCATCTGTTGAATCAAATAATCAGCCACTGACGCCACGACAATCAGACTTTTTTCAGCGATACATGGCAGGTTGTAATCAAACGAGGCTCCATTGATGATGTCTTCGGCAGCTTTCACAATATCTGCCGTTTCATCGACGATGCAGGGGGGATTACCCGCACCGGCACCAATCACTTTCTTGCCACTTTTCATTCCCATGGCGACGATACCCGGACCGCCGGTAATCGCCAGAACGCTGATTTTAGGGTGCACCATCATCTGTTCGGTTGCGGCAAAGGTCGGTTCAGATACAGTAACGATCAGGTTATGAATGCCACTACAGCGAAACGCGATGTCTTCGATTATGGCGATCAATTTCAGCGAGACGTTTTGGGCTCCTGGGTGTGGACTGAAGTAGACGCTATTACCAGCTGCCAGCATGCTGATGCTGTTGTTAATGATGGTTTCCGTGGGATTGGTACTTGGCGTGACCGAGCCAATAACTCCAAACGGGGAGTATTCAAACAAAACCATGCCACCATCACCGGTCAGTGCGGTGGTGGTTAAATCTTCAATTCCAGGTGTGTTATCGAGTGCCGCTTTGTTTTTTAAGTACTTATCTTCTTTATTTCCCATTCCCGTTTCGTTAGCGCTCTCTTCCGCCAGTTCTGTAAGACGGGGCGTTAATTCTTCGCGAATGGCGCTGATAATGGCGCTGCGGGTTTTAAGAGGACACTGTTGAAAACGCAAAAAGGCCTGGTGTGCAGCGCTGATAGCTTCATCGACAGTCTGGAAAATACCGTTTCTTTGCGTTTGTGATGTCGTGGGTGCTAGCTGCTCGCGCAGAATATTGCGGATCAGTGTTTCTAATTCAGAGTTATTCATTGGTTTTCTCCCACGTTAATTGCCGTCATTGCGCTTTGGGCAATATCCATGTCTTGTTCAACGCTACCACCACTAATACCAAGCCCTCCAAGCAGTTTTCCGTCACGCCAGAGGGGGAAGCCGCCACCAAAAGTGACGACTTTGCCTTGCATATGGCTTTCTAGCCCGTAAAGTGGCGCCCCCGGTTGCACGGTATCCGTAAGCTTGTGTGTTGCCGTTTTCATCGCCACGGCGGTCCAGGCTTTTTTCGGTGCCAGTTCACTGCTAACAAGAAGTGCATCAGGCATCCGCCAGGTAACACTTTCTGTTCCGTTGGCATCGACAATGCTGATAACAACGGGAATATGCAGTTCATCCGCACGCATTGCCGCGCTACGAATGAGCTGATGAAGATCCTGAAAAGTGAGCGACATCGTGCGTTCCTTCAATGCTGAAGTGTGGTTGGCTTCGTGATAACGTTTGGTGATTTCCTGAATCATCAGGTTCTGATGAGCAACGTTGTCTTCCACGCGGGCGAGGGCATACAGGCAATCGGAAAGCCGGTTAATATAGTGCAGCAAAACATGGCGGACGGAGGCTTCCGTTGTCAGTTCAACCAGACGCCTTTCAGCTCTCCGGGCCACGGTGCGGGCGAAATGCATGCGGCTCGCGGCTTCACAACGTCCTGGCAGAATGAAACAGTGAACTGGAGGAACAGCGCTCATTGCGCTATCGATCGCTTTTTCAAGTGCGGCAATTTCTTCCGTACTGATGTAACGCTGCTGCGCTGATGGCTGCTCGCTTTCACTGGCGAGTTCGGCGCTAAACCAAAATATCTGTTGCTGAATGGCTTCCAGTAATATGCGATGGCTTTCGATGGCGGTGGCGCAATAACACAGACTGAGTGTCGCGTTCAGTTCATCCAGTGTGCCGTAGGCTTCGACGCGTAGATGAGTTTTACTCACGCGTTGTCCGGTAAATAGAGACGTACTTCCTGAATCACCTGTGCGGGTATAAATCGCCATCTTTCAACTCCTTAGCGCGAAATCGTATCAACAATGCCGACCACTGCCAGGTCGATGGCTTCGTTGGGGCCGCTAAAAACATGTCTGGCGCTGGAGCCGCTGCTGAGGAGTACCAACTCACCGACGCCTGCACCGACTGAATCAACGGCAACTTCGTCACCGGTTAATGGCGTGAGAGGCAGTTCGCCGTCAGCACTGACCCGGCGAACCAGCAGCAGTTTTTTCCCGACCAGGGAAGGCGATTTTTGCGTGGATACCACCGCGCCTGTGACTCGAGCCAGATGCATGGGTTACTCCTGCCTGATTAATTGAATGTTTCGGGTCATTGCCGCTTCACGCGCAAGTGCGGTCACACAACATTTCCGTTGCAACACCACTATCCCTGCGCATAACTGCACTACGTCGGCATAACTTAAAAGTTGACCACGATGAAGGTAGATTGGTTGTCCTTGTTCGTCGCACCAGGTTAGCGGTAGATGGGCGAGAGACTTCAATTTGATGGCGTTCAGGAAATGACTCTGCAACGACAATTGAATGTGTATTCCCCAGGCTAACACCTCGTGAATGTGGATTACCGCTCGATCTGACGTTTCGTTCTCCGCAAGTTGTCGCAGCAACGGTAAATCGACGAATCGAATTTGTAACGAAGCATACTGATGAACTATTTCGTTAACGCTGGCTTCTCGCAGTTGCGAAACCGTCAGCGCGAGTGTTTTCCCCGCACGTTGTTTCAGGCGAAAAATCACTTCTTCAACAATGTGTTGCATCAGTTTGTTATTCATGGCACCGACACCAGCGTGGCAAAAACGGCTGGATTATCAGCGCCTGCGGCGTTGGCCTCGTCGGTATCAATATGCATTTCAAGGCGCATATCTGGTGAGACGCGAACAGCAACGTTATCGAATATCAGTCGTCGTTCATCA
The DNA here is from genome assembly GCF_004211995.1 of Escherichia sp. E14S1. Classification (NCBI taxonomy): domain Bacteria; kingdom Pseudomonadati; phylum Pseudomonadota; class Gammaproteobacteria; order Enterobacterales; family Enterobacteriaceae; genus Escherichia; species Escherichia sp. E14S1. The sequence continues at coordinate 352,471 of NZ_RHJQ01000012.1, read as the reverse complement.
CCTTCAATGGCGACCGCCACTTTATCGCCATGTGTAACGCCATAAATCAGGGCATCAAGCAAAGACATATGAATGTGCCGTTGTGCGACAATAACGCCAGAAGCGATTTCCAGCTCTGCAAACGGGCTTATCAGACGAATCCCCGGTGTGCCGCTGAGATCGCCAGACATACGTAGCGGGGCGGTGATCCCTAATGTTCTGGCGTCAGTCCGGGAAATCTCCACCTGGCTTGAGTTACGTAGTGGCCCTAACAAGCGAACGTTGTGTAATTTGCCTTTTGGACCCACCAGCGTAACAACCTGTTCAGCAGCGAATTGACCAGGTTGCAGTAATGACTTTTTCTCGCTGATCGCTTGTTCAGGAAAAAGGCGCACATAATCCGCCGTTGAAAGATGAATATGACGACTGGAAATGCCCAGAGGGATAGGGCGCTCGCGCATTTCATCCAGAACCTGGCTAACAGTCTCCTGCAAGGTTTGTTTATCCATTGCTACTCCCCTCGCTTATCAGAGTGCAGACAAAGTGAACGTGGCTCACCTTTTTGCCGTTGACACGCGGGATCAAGACACAAATTACAGCTGATAATCTCTGGGGGGGCGACTGTTGCTGGCGTTTCGCTTACTGCCACCGTCATATTCATTGTTTCTGTTGGGCGGGGCAGTATTCCCTCACCCGGGCGGGCAATTACTTTGTGTGCGACGAGGCCATTTCGCTGTTCGGCGAAACTGGCACCCATCGCGATCGCCGCATTAACCGAGGCGACGTCACCGGTGATTTTAATGAGCGTCCAGCCTGAGCCATTGGTCTTCTCAAGGCCAACCAGCGTGATGGACGCGGCTTTTGCCATAGCATCTGCGCAACTGATGGCGAGTGCCAGACCACTGACTTCAAGTAATCCCAGTGATTGCTTCACGCTGTGCTCCTTAGCGAATGGGGTTATGCAGATTTAGGTAAAATGGCCTCAACATCGCTGTGTGGCCGCGGGATGACATGGCAGGATTTCACTTCGCCAACGGCGCTTGCGGCGGCGCTTCCTGCATCAACGGCGGCTTTTACTGCGCCAACATCGCCACGGACCATCACCGTAATCAGACCCGAACCAATCTTTTCATAGCCAACCAGTTGCACGTTGGCGGATTTAACCATGGCATCTGCGGCTTCAATTGCGCCAACTAACCCTTTTGTTTCAACCAGTCCTAGTGCGTTGTTCATACAGCGTTTCTCCTGTGGATTATGAGTGGCATTCCCTGAAGGGAATGCCTTTTACCAGGCGGGCAGCGTTATTGCCGATGCTGCGCCGGGCATGGTTATCTTGTTGATACATCAGCGTAAACAGTGGCGCTGATGCCGGTAAGTTTTTGTAATGCACAATCAGCTTTTCCCGGTCGCAGGCTATGCCAACCAACAGGGGGGACTGACGAGCAGCCTGCCAGGCGCTATCGATGACTTCACCTGACGGGATATGTTGAATGCGAAAGGGGATACCTTCCTCTTCAATGCCAAGAAGCACCTCATTCCATGTACTGATACAGTCACCTATTTCCGTAACGACAATAGCGGGCGTATGTTCTTTACTTTCCATGAGCCAACTCCCTGTGCCAGGAAATCAGTAGCCCGGTAGCTACCGCATTGCGCGGGCCTTCACTACCACGGATATTCCCCCGTCCGGCGACCAATCGATAATGCGCCAATGCATCGGTGACTAACTGCGGTACTTCGAAATCCAGCGAAGAACCGCCGACCAGAACGACGAACGGAATATCGCGAATATTTCCGCCTGGACTTACCTGACGTAGCGCGCGCAGGGCATTGGTGACGAAGACGCGCTCTTTCGCACTGCGGCGAACAGCACGTACTTTTTCCAGTGTTAAATCGCCGGGAATAGGCACCAGTTCGTCAGGTTTCACCACACAAACGCGGGCAAATACATGAGGGGACAGCGGAGTAGGGAAGAACTGAACGCTGCCGTCTTCATGGCGTAAATGGAACAGGCTTTCTACTTTTGCCAACGGGTATTTTTTGATTTCTTCTGCGAGATAACGATCATTTAAGCCCAGTTCCCTGGCAATAATCATCGTCACCATGTCGCCCGCTCCCGCAAGGTGAGTGGCTATCATTTCCCCTTTCTGATTGATGATGGAGGCATCGGTAGAACCTGCGCCTAAGTCCAGAATTGCCAGAGGGCGTGTGGTTCCTGGGGTAGTCAAGGCTCCCTGAATTGCAGCTTCTGCTTCAGCGCCTCCGACCTGAACATCAACATGCAGTTTTTGCTTAATTTCACTGGCGATCATCGCCATTTGCAGTCGGTCGGATTTCACCATAGAGGCGATACCCACTGCCTGTTCCAGTGAAAATTCACCAGCCAGCCCACCGGTTACGCTGACGGGAACAGAGGTATCTATCGCCAGTAAATCCTGAATAAAAATTTCGTGGCTGGGTTTATTGGTCAGTTCCGCCATAGTCTGGCGAACATGTTCCAGCATACCGCCGATGTTGGTGCCCGGTTCTCCCGTTACGTTTTCCAGTTTTGGGCACTCGCCGACCGCTTTCATAATGGCATCGGCACCAGCAGCAACATCAACTCGTATTGTACGTCCGGCAGAAAGCAGCTCGATGTTTCCGGCGGGTATCGAACGGGCTTTAACGTCGCCAGAAGGTGTTTTCACCACTACTGCAGAACGGTTGCCTATGAGTGCTCGTGCAACAGGAACGATATTTTTAGTCTCTTCAGCATTGAGGGCGAAAACAGTGGCAATCCCATACGGATTAGACAGGGTTTCGATAACCTTCCCGGGAACGGCGACTTCAATCGCGGCCAGCATGCCGAGCGGAATACGATCGATGTAGAGGACTTCATCAACAATGGGTAAAGGGATTTCCAGGCGGTTACTGACAAGCACGCCATCATCACGTTGCAGAATAACGCCAGTCAGTTGATATCCGGCACGCACGGAGGCGTTTATCATGGTCGCGATATCGGCAAAATCAAATGCCGATGACACGACCAGAATGTACGGTGTATCCGCCGGACGTGTTAACAACTCTTGTGGAGTGATGGTGAGCCCCACGCCCAGTCCTACTCCGCCTGGCGTTTTTGGGTTGTGACCAATCATGGTTGACTCGGTGATGATGGTTTCCGTAATGGTTTCCATCGCCACATCGCCAATGACAGGAGTTGCTTCGTTGATACGAATAAGCGAAATATCGCTGACATTGATGCCGACTTTTTTCGTTGCCTGTGCGAGCGCCTCCTGAATGCCATATACGTTACGCAACGTACCTTTAATTCCGGTGGTTTCCGCAAGGGCGCTGCTCACGAATGACAATTCTCCAGACGTACTGAGCGTCGCCAGAGCAACTTCTGTAGATGAATTGCCGATATCAATGCCTGCTATATATCGCATAGTTCGTCCTTAATCGTCGCCTTTCAGTTTTTTACGCTCGACATAGAGTTCTGCAGCTTCGCGGACAAATGCAGCGCAAATTTTGGCCTGATAACGACGTTCAAGATCGTCAGCAATGGCAATGAGTTCTTGCTTAGTTGAACGATAAGGGCGTAACGCATTATAGATTTCAAGGATGCGATCATCCGGCACTGAGGTAAGCTCGGCGGCACGTTCAAAATTCATCGCCAGACGATCGCGACCAGCATCTCTGGCAATCGCGGCCTGAATACGCAATGTTTCAGGGGTTATGCGCATGTCCTGGGCGGTGACTTTATTGCTGAGTACATTCTCCAGAGTGAAATCGTCGAGCGTTTTATTGGTCGCCGTTTTAACCCATTCCGGATGTTTATTTGCCAGCGGATAATCCGTCACTTTGGCGTTCTGTATTGACGCGTTGGGTGTCGCAGAAACAGGAGCTGCATCCTGTAGACTGTTCATGCGGTTCAACACGTCCCTGACCATCGACTCAATTGCATCGGTATTCATGAAGGTTTCCTTTGTTAAAACGTCACGCGCAGTTCTTGCGGTTTTTTGCCAGTGACCACGTACTTCGTCTCTTTGATATGCAAAATGGCTGATTTGGCCTGGTATTTAGGCCGCGCCATTTGATCGTTGAGGGTCGGAACTGGTTGTGGAGACTCACGCTTCGCATAACGCGCGGCGTTTTTACCAATCTGGCGATAAGTTTCCAGCGTCAACAAAGGCGCTTGCGGGAAAAGTTCCAGGTTAGACAAAGGGGGAAGCCCCTGCTGGTGGATAACCGTGGTGCCTTTTGACTGAATACCAATAGCAATGCCGGAACCACTAAGGCGATCGCCTTCGACTGCTACGAATGCGACATCGGACGATTTAAAACAACGAATCACACGCGCTTTAATACCTTCTTCTTCGATACCGGCAATCACTTCACGCAAGATGTTTTTATGCGGAATACCGATAATATTGACGGTCTGCGCCAGGCCAAATGCCGGGCCTACAGCAATAATGACTTCATCCTGCTGAGTGCCTTGTTGGGCTTCGCCAATTTCAGTTAAAAAATTTCCGGTATCCGGCGCGGAAGAGACTGTTGCGGCGACAGGTGCGCGAAATGAAACGGACTTGTCGCTGGTTTGCATTTCTGCCAGCACGTCTTCGATAATCTGACGCAGTAATTTTTCGTTAATTTCCATTTCTCACCCTTAGTCAATTTCGTTGGGATCAAGTGCACCGGGAATATTTTTGATCTCTTCCCAGCGTTCCCCTTGCAGGCGGTAACCTGTAGCCGGTCCGGCGTAATCATTGACATCATTGACCGCAGACAGCACTTGTCCGTCATCGACGATAATGGCTGAGGTATGGAGATAATCGCCGGTCAGTTTCGCTTTTTGCATGTTGAGCATGTCCTGAGCGACATCGGTAAAACCGCCTTGCGCCAGGGCTTTCACCACTTCCAGGCTGTTACGGTTTTTATTGATAATTTCCTGGGCGAACTTAATGTCTTCTACGATGTTGCGCTCTGGCATATCTTTCGAACCGTGGGCATAGGTCGCCGCTTCGACCTCTTCATCGGTAATAAGGGGTAATCCCATACCGGCAAAGACAGCCTGTAAAGCGCGTGCGGCTTTATTGCGGATGGCGACAACATCTTCTTCGCGCACCGGTCGCAGACCGCCATCAACCTTCAGGTCACGCTGAATGACGTTGTAATCATCGAAGTCTTCGGCGTCTTCGTTTGAACCGGCAAACATGTTGTCGTAGTTCGGCACAGCGGAAAAACCGGAAGAGATAAAGTCAGTACCCGGCAGAAACTGCATCAGGAAACGCGCGGTACGGCGCATATCTGAGTGGGTAAAGGTCTGGTCATTACTGGAGGCACATTCCAGATCCAGCGATGAGCAAATTAGGTTTTCCGCCAACACTGCGCGGATGCCTGACGGCACAGCTGATGGAACACCGATGCAGCTTACGGAGCCATTCTGCAGCCCCTGTACGCCTGCGGCTTTGGTGATGTAAATGCAACGAGCCTCGAGATAAAGCATTGATTTGCCTTCCGCGTAACCCATCTGTACTTCAGAGCCGGAGCCGGAAGTAAAGCGCATTTTTAAGCCGCGAGAAGCATAAGATGACGCGAGAAATCCTTTTGACCACGGGGTATCATCGCCATCGGTGAAAACAGGTTCCGTGCCGTAAACAGAAATCGTTTCGGCGTAACAGGTGTGGCCTAACATACCGAGTTTCAGTTCGGTGGCTTCTTCCAGTGAACACTGGGTCAAGACGCCCGGGCGCCCTACCTGTGAACCTACAAGCAGAGCGATGGCGTTGAACGGCGCATAGCGAGCAACGGCAACGGTGGTTTCCTGTTCATCAAACCCGCGCCATGCGCCTTCAGCTGCGTCAGCGGCAATTTGTACCGGGTTATCTTTGACGTTAGTGACGTGAGCCTGTTGTGATGGTGTTCGACGGGCGCGCATTTTCTGCATCGCCATCATCATCTCTACCACGTTCATCTGCGAAACCACTTCGACGATTTTGGCGGGCGTCATTGCTGTGGTAATGGGAACGATATCGCTACGTTTGACATTCGGATCGCACAGCATATTGGCAAGTTTGACCGAATCCATCGCGATGACTTCTTCGGCGCGCGCGAGATTGATGCCGTAACGGGCGATAAAGTGGTCGATCAGGTCAAACTGGCTGGCGGGTTTTCCATCCAGCTCGGTGACGACGCCGTTAACAATTTTGATTGACGGTTTTGGATCGTTCGGGCTTTCCATCGCAATGAAGCCTTCTTCAATCCACTCTTTAACGAAACCGTCCTGGTTGACCGGGCGTTTGGCCAGTGCTTCAAATCTTTTCGATCTCATGAATCAGCCTCAGGGAATTCAGATGTAGGAAGGGCGATCGTTTTTCGGTGTATCGCCGAGAGTCGAAAGTACGGTTTTACCGATTTCGCGTGCGGAGATGACCGCCTGACGGACTGCGCCGGAGTCACCCGAGATAATCAGAATGACTTCATTGCTGTAGCTGGTGCCATGAGCAGGCGAGCTGTATGCCACCACGTCCACATTGGCGGACTTCAGCGCGGTGTCGGCCATCAGAACACCCACAGCGGCTGGAGCGCCAACAATAACGCCGCAAGCCCGTCCCAGTGGTGCACCAAACGCTTTTTCCAGTGCATAGCTGGCGCGGGCGGTATATTGCAGTTCAAGATGCCCGGCTTCGTTGGCATAGACATCACCAAAGGTCCGGTCGAGTTCTTTCAGGGCAACTTCAATACCGCGTTTCACGTCGGAAACATCGTTGCCACCTAAGAGGATTAATGAGCCGTGTCCGGCACCGCCTTTGGTATCGCGAGGAAGTTCAATGCTAATAACTTCAGTGTTCGTAGCTTTTACCGCTTCATCAGCGGCCATAATGTGTGGACCTGCGCCAATACGTGCACCCAGAATGCCAATGGAGCGATAGCGTTTTTCAAGTTTCATCGCGTCCAACAGGGCGCTATCAACGTTCGCAATGACCAGACCTACAGTGTCGCCAATAGCGGTGCCAACAAATTCCGTTAACGTGCAGCTTTTTTCTGCCATAGCCGTCTCTCGTGTTTGATGAGTGGTTTCCGGGAGAACCTCATGCTCTGGCGTCGCTACGCGAGCGATGACCTGCGCCATGATCTGTTCGACCAGTTCATTGCTACTCATGGGTTAATTCCCTTTGGTAAGATTTTTTCGACATCGGTATGTGGGCGGGGAATAACGTGTACGGCTTTTACTTCACCGACGTTACGCGCGGCGGCGGCACCTGCGTCTGTTGCCGCTTTTACAGCCCCGACATCGCCACGCACGATGACGGTCACCAGCCCGGAACCTATTTTTTCGTAGCCAACCAGCAATACATTTGCCGACTTCACCATGGCGTCTGCGGCCTCTATGGCGGCAGTTAAGCCTTTGGTTTCTACCATTCCTAACGCTTCTTGTTGCATAAAGACCTCGCCTGGATTTTTTGACGATATGACTATAAAAAAAAGCGAGGAAAAAGAATGGCTGACTTAATCGGCCAATGAGAAAAATAAATAGAGGACAAATATTATAAAATTGCTTTTATATACTATATGTTATTAATTTATTGGTTGTTTTGTGGGCCTTTCAATGTGAATTAATTGCGTTGGCTGAAGGGTTTAATCGCGAATAATATTTCGTTGGGTTTGGTTCGCGGAAAGGAACTGTGATATTTGTTTAAATTTTATTATGTCATGATGACAATTTTTTATTGTGAAAGTTTGGCGGTAATTATTACTTTCAACACTGATTAACGCTGTGTTGCATGCTTCTGCAATGACAATAATTTGCTATGTCAGCACGATTTTTCCACGAGTCTGTCATGCATGTTGGCAATATTTTCCGCAGAGCAATTTTTATAGTTGCGCTCGATATACACAACAATCAGCAATTCTGTTGGCTGATGAAGAAACAAACTCCGCAAAGAAGGTGTCACTATGAATGATTCACTCAAGGCGCAATGCGTTGCCGAGTTTTTGGGCACCGGACTGTTCCTCTTTTTTGGCATTGGTTGTTTGTGTGCCCTCAAACTTGCTGGGGCAAGTCTGGGGCTGTGGGAAATTTGTATTATTTGGGGGTTAGGGATTTCGCTTGCTGTTTACCTTACGGCAGGTATTTCCGGTGCTCATCTCAACCCGGCAGTTACCATTGCTCTGTGGCTGTTTGCCTCTTTCCCAGCCCGTAAAGTGCTGCCATTTTGTGTGGCGCAATTAGCGGGTGCCTTTGGTGGTGCGGTTCTGGCATATTTTTTATACAGCAATTTGTTTACCGATTTTGAATCTGCCCACAATATGGTTCGTGGAAGTGCAGAAAGTTTACAACTCGCCAGTATCTTCAGTACTTACCCGGCAGCGGCAATAAATGTATGGCAGGCGGCACTGGTTGAAATAGTCATCACGTCTATGTTGATGGGATTGATTATGGCGTTGACCGATGACGGCAACGGTGTACCGAAGGGGCCTCTTGCACCTTTACTGATTGGTATTCTGGTTGCTGTTATTGGTGCTTCTACTGGACCATTAACCGGTTTTGCCATGAATCCAGCGCGTGATTTTGGGCCAAAAATTTTCACCTGGCTTGCGGGTTGGGGAGAAATAGCGATGACTGGCGGACGCAATATTCCTTATTTTATTGTACCCATTATTGCCCCGGTCATTGGTGCCTGCGTTGGTGCGGCGATTTATCGCTTTCTCATTGCACAAAATTTACCTGTCAATAGTGTTACGCCTAAAGATATCCGCGAATAGCGAAATAATCTGGCGGTTATAAACGTTTATTTTTTTACTGTTTGTGATCTGCTTTCCGAACTTATTAAAAAGTCTCCCGCTTCATGGAGGCTTTTGTTATTGTCCTTTGTGCTTCTCGTCAGTAAATCATCAGGGATGATGTGAAGATTAAATGTAAAACAATTGTTTTTTACAATAACAATAAATTAACTGGGAGGTTTTATCATGATTTCTGCGGCGACACTTAATTCAGAACTCATTAATAAAATCGCGCAGGATTTTGCGCAGGCGACCAGCCTTGCGGTTGTCGTGGTCAATATCCATGGTGATGAAATTTCCGAACTTTTTAACTTCACCCCGTTTTGTCAGATGATGCGGCAACATCCACAGCTTAGCACTCGCTGCCGCATGAGCGATCGTTGTGGAGGCCTGGAAGCTTCTAAATCCGATCAACCTTGTATTTACCGTTGCCATGCAGGATTAACCGATTTCTCTATTCCTTTGGTGATTGCCGGGCATTTAGTCGGCTTTGTGTTGTGTGGACAAGTCCGCCTGCGTAATGGTGATGTCGATTTGATCGATATTCTGAATGTCGATGATCGTTGGCAAGCAGATCCCGAATTACTTAATGAATTTCGCAAAGTCCCGGAGATGGATTACTCGCGAGTTATGGCCTCTGCTGATTTGTTGAAGTTGATTGTGGAAAATTGCCTCAAAAAGCAACTCAATTTTGTCGTTATTAAAGAGAATAAACCTCATTCGGATTCAGTTCGTCAGACCCGTGCGTCTAATCCCCACGATAATAAAATGAAAAAAGCATTGCGCTATATTGATGCGCATTTATCAGACGATTTACGCCTGGAGGATGTTGCCTCGCATGTTTATCTAAGCCCTTATTATTTCAGTAAATTGTTTAAGAAATATCATGGGATTGGTTTTAATGCATGGGTAAACCAACAACGCATGGCCAGCGCCCGTGAGTTGCTGTGCCATAGTGACTGGAGCATCGCCAGCATTGCGCGTAATTTAGGCTTCTCTCAAACCAGTTATTTTTGCAAAGTTTTTCGACAGACCTATCAGGTAACGCCGCAGGTTTACCGTCAGCAAATTAGCGAAAATATGGCTGCGGAAACGGCATAAATTCAATGTAAAAAATGAGGGATGATTAAATATACTCTGGCAGTAATAATTCATTTACGTGTTATGGGAAAATTGAAATCAGCTCATAACATACGCTGACAGGTTTGGCACATTTGTGCCTGGGAAGAGGGTGGAAATCCCTCGCAGCCCCCGCTGCTGTAATGCTGACAACCCCGAAAATGCCACTGATCGTGAGATCGGGAAGGTCGGGGGAGGATGACGCTAAGCCAGAAGACCAGCCTGTCAGTTAATACCAACAACTTCGGTGGGAAGTGGGTTGTCTGGAAGCGCCCGGTTGAGCACTGGCGCGTCTTTATACCCCTACCACCCTGAAAGGATCAGGGGATGGCGGCAGCATTTATTTCATTCATCGTCGTGTCGACAGGCACCAGGGCTGCACTTATGGTGTGGCAATCTTTTTTTGTGGCATATCAACCTGACCGTTATTACAGGAAACTAAGCGGAGGGTGGTGGTCATGAAAACGATAAAACCTGAATCGATAGCTCTTTTTTGCCTCTCATCTGGCGATATTGAACTCGCTAAACATCTGGCTGAAATGTTGCCTATTACCTGTTTTGTCGGTGAGGATTGGCAGCAAGGTTTCCTGCCTTTTAACGGGGGGCCAGAACAATCATTATCAGATGCGTATAGCGATTATTCAGTGCTGTTATTGATTGCTGAAAGCGAGACGCTCATCCCAGAAAGGCTCCCTCTGCCTGATGGCGTGACGGTAATCTTAATAGCAGAGCACAATGCTCGTTTGCTGAATGGCACGGCTGGTGGGGCTGTAGCGTTACTCCATTATCTGAATGAAATGTGTCAATTCAGAGAAACCGTTGCTAATGACACATTTTGTCGGTCGTTAACGCAGGAGAATTGGGCTATTTCACAATGCCTCCCCCATTCGTAATGGATTGAGAATGCTGGATTTTTATTTTTAATACGCGCAGTATTAATCGAAGAAATGTTATTACGGTCAGTAACAGTGGAACATCCATTGCTCTGGTCAATGAATACCATCATACAATTGAACCGGGAGTCCGTATGATGATTTTGGTGACGGGGGGCGCACGGAGCGGGAAGAGCCGGCACGCCGAGGCGCTTATTGGGGACACTCCACAGGTCCTGTATATCGCTACTTCGCAAATTTTTGATGATGAGATGGCCGCACGGATTGAACACCATCGGCAAGGCCGCCCGGCGCACTGGCACACGGTGGAACGCTGGCAAAATCTTGATGAGTTAATTAACACAGACATTAACCCGCAGGCTGCCGTATTGCTGGAATGCATTACAACAATGGTGACTAATCTTTTGTTTGAATATAGCGGCGATAAAGATTCTGAAAAATGGGATTATGGCGCGATGGAGCAGGCGATTAACGGTGAGATTCAGTCGTTGATTGCCGCCTGTCAACGTTGTACTGCAAAGGTCGTATTAGTGACCAATGAAGTGGGCATGGGGATTGTGCCGGAGAATCGTCTGGCGCGACATTTTCGTGATATTGCCGGGCGGGTAAATCAGCAGCTGGCCGCTGCGGCAGATGAAGTATGGCTGGTGGTTTCGGGTATTGGAGTAAAAATCAAATGAGTAAATTATTTTGGGCGATGCTCTCTTTTATTACGCGTCTGCCTGTACCGCGTCGTTGGTCCCAGGGGCTGGATTTCGAGCATTATTCTCGCGGTATCATTACTTTTCCCTTAATTGGTTTATTGCTTGGCGCCATTAGTGGACTGGTCTTCATGGCGTTGCAGGCATGGTGTGGCATACCGCTGGCGGCACTGTTTAGCGTGCTGGTGCTGGCGCTGATGACAGGGGGATTCCACCTGGACGGCCTTGCAGATACCTGTGATGGCGTATTTTCTGCACGTAGCCGCGATCGCATGTTGGAAATCATGCGTGATAGCCGTTTGGGTACTCACGGTGGTCTGGCGCTGATTTTTGTGGTTCTGGCAAAGATTCTGGTGCTAAGCGAGTTGGCACTGCGTGGCGAACCGATCCTTGCATCGCTGGCGGCTGCATGTGCGGTTAGCCGTGGGACTGCCGCATTGTTGATGTATCGTCATTGTTATGCCCGGGAAGAAGGGCTTGGTAATGTGTTCATTGGCAAAATTGACGGGCGACAAACCTGTGTCACCCTCGGTTTAGCCGCTATTTTTGCTGCCGTATTATTGCCGGGTATGCATGGTGTGGCTGCTATGGTGGTGACGATGGTGGCGATTTTCGTCCTCGGCCAGCTTCTCAAACGGACTCTGGGCGGGCAAACCGGCGATACGCTAGGAGCAGCCATAGAACTTGGTGAACTGGTCTTCCTGCTGGCACTGCTATAAGACTGATTACCGAAGAGACGCTACATGCAAACACTCGCCGAATTATTGAATACGATCCCTGCCATCGATCCTGCCGCTATGTCGCGTACCCAACGGTATATTGATGGGTTACTCAAACCTGTCGGTAGTCTGGGAAGACTGGAGGCGCTTGCCGTACAACTGGCAGGAATGCCGGGACTGAATGGTGTGCCTCATGTGGGCCAAAAAGCAGTGCTGGTTATGTGTGCCGATCATGGCGTCTGGGATGAAGGTGTCGCTATTTCTCCGAAAGCAGTGACAGCCATCCAGGCTGAAAATATGACACGTGGAACAACTGGTGTGTGTGTGCTGGCAGCACAAGCGGGCGCTAAAGTTCACGTGATTGATGTTGGGATTGATACCGTTGAGCCTATCCCTGGGCTTATTAACATGCGTGTCGCACGAGGTAGCGGTAATATTGCCTCGGGTCCGGCAATGAGCCCCTGTCAGGCTGAAGAGTTGCTTTTGGACGTCATACAATATACGCGCGAGTTAGCGAGAAATGGCGTCACGCTGTTTGGTGTGGGTGAACTGGGGATGGCAAATACCACACCGGCAGCGGCGATAGTCAGTGCGATTACTGGACGCGATCCTGAAGAAGTGGTCGGTATTGGCGCAAACCTGCCGACAGATAAACTGGCTCATAAAGTTGATGTTGTTCGTCGGGCAATAACATTGAATCAACCGAATCCACTGGATGGTATTGATGTGCTGGCCAAAGTCGGTGGGTTTGATTTGGTCGGAATGGCTGGCGTAATGTTAGGTGCCGCTTCCTGCGGTTTACCCGTGTTGCTGGATGGATTTCTTTCTTACGCCGCTGCACTTGCCGCCTGCCGGATGTGTCCTGCAATCAAACCGTATCTCATTCCTTCTCACCTGTCGGCAGAAAAAGGGGCGCGTATAGCGCTGTCACATTTGGGGCTGGAGCCTTATCTCAATATGGAAATGCGTTTAGGTGAGGGGAGTGGCGCAGCGCTGGCGATGCCCATCATCGAAGCCGCCTGCGCGATATACAGCAACATGGGAGAACTTGCCGCCAGTAATATTGTTCTACCGGGGAAGACGACTTCTGAATTGAACAGTTAAAAACGAAAAGTCAGATAAAAGCTATAATTATCGGATAGCTTTCGCGACTTAGGAAAGGGACATGATGCGTCGTGTAAATATTCTTTGTTCATTTGTTCTGCTTTTTGCCAGCCATAATAGTCTGGCGGTAACTTATCCACTCCCTCCAGAGGGTAGCCGTTTAGTCGGGCAACCACTGACAATAACGGTTCCTGATCACAATACCCAGCCGCTGGAAACCTTTGCTGCACAGTATGGGCAAGGTCTGAGTAATATGCTGGAAGCGAATCCGGGCGCTGATGTTTTCTTGCCGAAGTCTGGCTCGCAACTCACCATTCCGCAGCAACTGATTTTGCCCGCCACTGTTCGTAAAGGGATTGTGGTTAACGTTGCTGAGATGCGTCTTTATTACTACCCGCCAGACAGTAATACTGTGGAGGTCTTTCCTATCGGTATCGGTCAGGCCGGGCGCGAAACACCGCGCAATTGGGTGACTACCGTTGAACGCAAACAAGAAGCACCAACCTGGACACCGACCCCTAATACTCGCCGTGAATATGCAAAACGAGGGGAGAGCCTGCCCGCATTTGTCCCTGCGGGTCCCGATAATCCTATGGGGCTTTATGCCATCTATATCGGTCGGCTTTATGCCATCCACGGTACTAATGCCAATTTTGGCATTGGCTTACGGGTGAGTCAGGGCTGTATTCGTCTGCGCAATGATGACATAAAGTATTTGTTCGATAATGTTCCAGTCGGGACGCGCGTGCAAATTATCGATCAGCCGGTGAAATACGCAACGGAACTGGATGGCTCAAAGTGGCTGGAAGTTCATGAACCGTTATCGCGCAATCGGGCGGAATATGAGTCCGACAGAAAAGTGCCATTGCCGGTAACACCTTCATTGCAGGCGTTTATCAACGGACAAGAAGTTGATGTAAATCGCGCAAACGCAGCTTTGCAGCGTCGTTCAGGAATGCCAGTGCAAGTTAATTCTGGGGCGAGGCAGATGTTTTAAAATAGTTGTTACGTAGAAAGCAAAAAGCCTGCTTGAAAGCAGGCTTTTTTGAATTTGGCTCCTCTGACTGGACTCGAACCAGTGACATACGGATTAACAGTCCGCCGTTCTACCGACTGAACTACAGAGGAATCGTGTGAACGGGGCGCATATTAATGGCAGCGTTCCGCGATGTCAAAGGGGGAAATGCATTTTTTTGTTCGTTTGCTGGCAATTTCGACAAAGCGATGAACATTCAATCTTTTTTGTAATGTTCCATTGTAGTGCATGCCATCCTTTTATGGGGCAATGAACGCTCGTTCTGTAACCCGAACGAAAGGACAAAACAATCATAATCTCTTATTTGACAGGCGATTAGCTTTCGCATTAGTGCCAAACTTAAACTGGCAAGCATCTTGCAATCTGGTTGTGAGTAATACCGGCACTTGGGCCGATTCTTAAAAACCGGAGGCAACATGAACTTCAGACGCCTGAAATACTTCGTAAAAATTGTAGACATTGGTAGCCTGACTCAGGCTGCTGAAGTGTTACATATCGCGCAGCCTGCGCTCAGTCAGCAGGTCGCCACACTGGAAGGCGAGCTGGATCAACAACTTTTGATTCGCACTAAACGTGGCGTTACTCCAACAGATGCCGGAAAAATTCTCTATACCCATGCGCGGGCAATTTTACGTCAGTGTGAACAGGCCCAACTGGCAGTTCATAACGTAGGTCAGACATTATCGGGTCAAGTCTCAATTGGCTTTGCGCCAGGAACCGCCGCGTCGTCTATCACCATGCCCTTATTACAGGCGGTACGTGCTGAATTTCCGGAAGTGATTATCTATCTACATGAAAACAGCGGCGCTGTTCTTAACGATAAACTTATAAATAGCCAGCTTGATATGGCGATAATTTACGAGCATTCCCCTGTGGCAGGTGTATCCAGCCAGGCTTTATTAAAAGAAGATCTTTTTCTTGTCGGCACTCAGGATTTTCCAGGGCAAAGCGTTGATGTTAATGCTATAGCGCAAATGAATCTCTTTCTTCCCAGCGATTACAGTGCCGTAAGACTCCGCGTTGATGAGGCTTTTTCTTTACGGCGACTCACGGCAAAAGTCATCGGTGAAATTGAGTCTATCGCCACGCTTACCGCAGCGATTGCCAGCGGCATGGGGGTTGCAGTGTTACCCGAATCAGCCGCGCGCTCGTTATGTGACGCAGTTAACGGATGGATGTCACGTATTACCACACCGTCAATGAGTCTCTCTTTGTCATTAAATTTACCTGCCAGAGCAAAACTGTCGCCACAGGCACAAGCAGTGAAAGAGCTGTTATTGTCAGTGATCACTCCTCCAGTCATGGAAAAAAGACAATGGCAATTGGTTAGCTAAACGTTATATCTGGATGGAATAAGATGCGGGTTTTTATTATTTGTTATGCCGGGCGTTAGACTTTAACAATAGCGGAATGTCTGATCTGCCCGGAGTTTACCGTGAATTTCCAACAACTAAAGATAATCCGCGAGGCTGCACGTCAGGATTACAACCTGACAGAGGTTGCGAATATGCTTTTTACCTCACAGTCAGGTGTCAGCCGTCATATTCGAGAGCTGGAGGATGAGCTTGGTATAGAAATATTCGTTCGTCGGGGAAAACGACTGCTTGGTATGACTGAACCGGGCAAAGCATTGCTGGTAATTGCAGAACGCATTCTGAATGAAGCCAGTAATGTTCGTCGACTTGCCGATCTCTTTACCAACAATACATCTGGCGTTCTCACTATCGCAACGACGCATACTCAGGCACGCTACAGCTTGCCAAAGGTCATTAAAGCCTTTCGCGAACTTTTCCCGGAAGTGCGGCTTGAGCTTATCCAGGGAACACCACAGGAAATTGCGACGTTGCTGCAAAATGGCGGGGCCGATATTGGCATCGCCAGTGAGCGTCTGAGCAATGATCCGCAACTCGTCGCCTTCCCATGGTTTCGTTGGCATCATAGTTTGCTCGTTCCAGATAATCATCCCTTAACAAAAATTACGCCATTGACGCTGGAATCAATAGCGAAGTGGCCGTTGATCACTTACCGACAGGGGATTACTGGTCGCTCGCGGATTGATGACGCATTTGTCCGCAAAGGTTTGCTGGCAGATATTGTATTGAGTGCGCAGGATTCTGATGTTATCAAAACCTACGTAGCCCTTGGCCTGGGGATTGGATTGGTCGCCGAACAATCCAGTGGCGAACAAGAGGAAGAGAATTTAATCCGTCTGGAAACGCGCCATCTTTTCGATGCTAATACCGTCTGGTTGGGACTAAAACGAGGACAATTACAGCGTAACTATGTCTGGCGTTTTCTGGAACTGTGCAATGCAGGACTGTCGGTTGAGGATATTAAGCGACAGGTGATGGAAAATAGTGAAGAGGAAATTGATTATCAGATATAGCAAAAAGCCCGCTATAAAGCGGGCTTTTCAGAAATTTGGCTCCTCTGACTGGACTCGAACCAGTGACATACGGATTAACAGTCCGCCGTTCTACCGACTGAACTACAGAGGAATCGCTGTTGAGGCACATCTTAACGGCGAAAAATCTTTTGTCAAACCTGATTTTTAAATTTCTCAACCGTTTGCCGTTTCTATCAACAGTTTGTTGCATTTGCAGACAATTTGCTGGCGAAAATCTTTGCAGCTTTGCTGATTCTCCCTCATTATTTGAAATGTGGTTTCACTTTCTGCAATTAAGGTCAGTTTTGAATATCTCCTCAGCTTTACGCCAGTTTGTTCACGGCACTCGCTGGCACGCAAAACGTAAGAGCTACAAGGTGTTGTTCTGGCGTGAGATAACCCCGCTTGCTGTTCCTATCTTTATGGAGAATGCCTGTGTCCTGTTGATGGGCGTACTGAGCACGTTTCTGGTCAGTTGGCTGGGAAAAGATGCGATGGCAGGCGTTGGATTGGCGGACAGTTTTAATATGGTCATTATGGCTTTTTTTGCAGCTATCGACCTTGGTACTACAGTCGTTGTGGCATTTAGTCTCGGTAAGCGTGATCGACGGCGAGCGAGGGTAGCGACACGGCAGTCATTAGTGATCATGACATTGTTTGCCGTACTGTTGGCAGCGCTTATTCATCATTTTGGTGAGCAAATTATCGATTTTGTTGCAGGTGAGGCCACACCGGAGGTAAAAGCACTGGCGCTGACTTATCTGGAGCTGACAGTCATCAGTTATCCTGCGGCGGCAATCACCTTGATTGGCAGCGGAGCACTTCGCGGCGCAGGGAATACGAAAATACCGCTTCTTATAAATGGTAGTTTGAATATCCTTAATATCATCATTAGCGGCATATTGATTTACGGTCTTTTCTCCTGGCAGGGGTTAGGGTTTGTCGGGGCAGGACTGGGATTAACTATTTCCCGTTATATTGGCGCAGTCGCCATTTTGTGGGTTCTGGCGATTGGTTTTAATCCTGCGCTACGGATCTCGTTAAAAAGCTATTTTAAGCCATTGAATTTCAGCATTATCTGGGAAGTCATGGGGATTGGTATTCCTGCAAGTGTGGAATCCGTATTATTTACCAGTGGCCGGTTATTAACACAAATGTTCGTTGCCGGGATGGGGACGAGTGTTATTGCCGGGAATTTTATCGCTTTTTCGATTGCAGCTCTTATCAATTTACCAGGAAGTGCACTTGGATCTGCTTCTACAATCATTACGGGTCGAAGGTTGGGGGTAGGGCAGATAGCACAAGCAGAAATTCAATTGAGGCATGTTTTCTGGCTGTCCACTATTGGATTAACGGCAATAGCCTGGTTAACCGCCCCCTTTGCCGGGATTATGGCGTCGTTTTATACCCAGGATCCGCAGGTTAAACATGTCGTTGTGATTCTGATTTGGTTGAATGCTTTATTTATGCCGATTTGGTCCGCCTCCTGGGTACTACCTGCTGGTTTTAAAGGTGCTCGAGATGCTCGCTACGCCATGTGGGTTTCTATGCTGAGCATGTGGGGATGCCGGGTGGTAGTCGGTTATGTGCTGGGAATTATGCTTGGCTGGGGCGTGGTTGGCGTTTGGATGGGGATGTTTGCCGACTGGGCCGTGCGGGCGGTGCTGTTTTACTGGCGAATGGTGACAGGGCGATGGTTATGGAAATACCCTCGTCCTGAGCATAAATAGTATGAAAAAAAGCCAGATGTGTCGGAATAAACGACAAAGCGCAGATTATTTCAGCAAACGAATTCAAAATTAAAAAACAGGCTTTGACATTGTGGATGGGCATCGTTAATATTCGCCCCGTTCTCGCGATTCCTCTGTAGTTCAGTCGGTAGAACGGCGGACTGTTAATCCGTATGTCACTGGTTCGAGTCCAGTCAGAGGAGCCAAATTTCTGAAAAGCCCGCTTTTATAGCGGGCTTTTTGCTTTGTTACTTAATCAAATCCTTCACATCTTTTCCTGACGCAAAGGATCTGAACTCATTATCGGAACGGTGGTTCATTAAAGGTCCGCAGTTTACGCGAATGCAGTCGGTCGCCTTCTGCGCGCAGCAAGTCTATCGCCCGAATGCCAATTTGCAGGTGCTCGGAAATTGCGCCTTCATAAAAACGGTTAGCCTGACCGGGAAGTTTAATCTCACCATGCAACGGTTTATCTGAAACACACAGTAGCGTCCCGTATGGTACGCGGAAACGATATCCTTGTGCTGCAATGGTGGCACTTTCCATATCAATCGCCACGGCCCGACTTAAATTAAAACGAAGTGCAGAAGCTGAGTAGCGTAGCTCCCAGTTCCTGTCATCAGTGGTTACTACAGTTCCAGTGCGTAGCCGCTGTTTAACTTCCTCACCCGGCCTGCCGCTGACGAGTTTGGTGGCGTCATAAAGTGCACGTTGTACTTCAGCAATGCTCGGAATAGGAATATCGGGAGGCAGAACCGCATCAAGCACGTGGTCATCGCGTAAATAAGCATGCGCAAGTACGTAATCTCCAATAGCCTGGCTTTCACGTAATCCTCCGCAGTGACCAATCATCAACCAGACATCCGGGCGCAGCACCGCCAGATGATCGCAGATAGTTTTGGCATTTGACGGCCCCACGCCAATATTAACCAGAGTAATACCCTGACCATCGGTAGTGATTAAATGCCATGCGGGCATCTGGTGTTTTTTCCATGCGAGGTCGGAAATTGCTTCTTCAGGTGCTTCGGTTTCAGCGGTGATCCAGTTCCCGCCAGCACAAGAAAGGGCAATGTAGGGGCTATGAGGATCAAGGATCTGGCTGCACCCCCAACGTACGAATTCATCCACATAACGTGTGTAGTTGGTAAACAAGACGAACGGCTGAAAATGTTCGACTGGCGTACCCGTATAATGGCGTAACCGTGCTAGGGAAAAATCTACCCGGCGTGCATCAAAATGCGATAGCGGGGAGAATTCCGTTGGATGATAAATGCCGTCTGCCGTTTCATCGCCAATTTGTGCCAGTTCGGTTGTCGGGAAATAACGAGTTAATCCGGCGCTCATTGAGCGATCAAGCGTCAGCTCTGAGCCGTCGATGACATAGGGATAAGGAATTTCATGCTCTGACGGTTGCACGGAAATATGTGCACCATAATCCTGGTACAGCAGAGTTAATTGTTCATTAAGATATGAACGAAAGAGAGCAGGGCGGGTGATGGTGGTCGTGTAGCTGCCAGCGTGAGTAAAACGACCAAACGCGCGTGTTTTGGGAGGGTTTGTTGCGCTACCGTCCCAGGTCACGGTCAGCGATGGATAGACAAAAAGGCCGTGTTTTCGGGCGTTTTCATCAGGCAGTTCGCCACTTTTAATATATTTGCCAATGGCGTTGCGTAAAGCGACTACAGATTTTTCATATAGCGCGTCAAGTTTATCCAGTGCCTGAGCAGGGGTCAGACCGGAGCCCTTATTATTCATACGTCTCTCCTGTTCCATACAATTACCGCATTTCCGATAGTATGTCACAGGAATGTGAAACAAAAGTGTAAGGCGAAGATCGGACGATCTTCGCCAGGCTATCAAGCGTGTTGATTGTCTTTCATTAACAACGCAGTTATTGCGGAAATCAGGCAGCCTGCCAGCAAATAAATGGCGACGCTATGCCAGTCTCCTGCAAAATAAGTAATCAGAGCAGCAGCAATAAAAGGTGTAAATCCACCGCCTACCACGCTGGCAACCTGATATCCGACGCCAGCGCCGCTGTAGCGATAACTGGCACCAAACATCTCGGTGAACATCGGCTGTTGCACGCAAACCACCATGTCATGCGCAATGTTCGCCAGCATAATGGAGAAGAAAACGATCCAGAAAATGGACTGTGCCTCAAGCGCTATAAAAAAAGGAAATGCGCTTAACGTTCCGATTATTGCGCCGCTGATATAAACCCTACGGCGACCAAAACGATCGGCAAGCCAGGCAAAACAGGGAATTGTCAGGCAGCTTAATCCACCCACCAGCAAACCAATATTGAGGAATAATTCGCGCGGCAGCCCCATATTCTGGGTCGAATAGTTAAGTGCAAAGGCGGTAACGATATACATCGTCAGCAACTCGCACAGTCGCAGTGCAATAATCTTAAGGAAAGCACCGGGATGTCGTAACAGAGCTTCGATAACCGGGATGCGTTTTTGCACCGCCGCTTGATTATGCTGCTGTTGTTCAAATTCAGCGGACTCCTCCATGCCATTGCGCACCCACAATGCACCCAGCACCAGTACGATGCTAAACAGGAAAGGAATGCGCCAACCCCAGCTCAAAAATTGCTCGTCAGTTGTCGTCATACTGATCAATGAAACCAGTCCGGTTGAAAGGAGTAGACCTACTCCGTAACCAACCTGCACGCCGCTACTGTAAAAGGCTTTTTTGTTTTTTGGCGCGCTCTCAACGGACAGCAACGCAGCGCCTCCCCATTCTCCGCCAACAGCAAATCCCTGAATAGCTCGCAGTATCACCAGCAAAATTGGTGCCCACCAGCCAATAGTTGAAAACGAAGGGAGAATGCCGATCAATGCTGTGGCGATGCCCATCATCCAGACGGTAAGCATCAACATGCGTTTACGCCCCAGTCGGTCGCCGAAATGGCCGAAAATGACACCACCGAGCGGACGAAAAAGGAAACCGACACCAAAGGTAGCAAATGCAGCGAGCGTTCCCATTGCCGGGCTTACCTGCGGGAAAAACTCGCGATTAAACACCAATGCGGCAGTAATGCCATAGAGTAAAAAATCATACCAGTCGACGACGGCACCCGCGAAACTGCCTAACGCAGCGCGTCGGGCGCGACTTAACGAAAGCGTTCCTTCATCGGGACGCGTGGAGATGAGCGTGGAGTCCATAGTGATCCTGTTTGTACTGTCTTTTTATAATTAGTATGGAAAAGGTAACTCACATTGCCGTCGATCTATAAACGAACCTTATGAGACTACCGCGACAGAAAGCATCTGCAAATGTTTTTATGCCAGGAACTGAGGATGAAGGGCTGGGAGGGGGGCAGTTACATATCACAACCGCGTTGAACAGAAAAATGTGAACGCTAAAGCCGCAACGCATGCTCGGCTGATGCTATTTTTCTCTGATGGATTTTTTTGAATTTTCCTAATGGGATTTGTGTCACTGACACCAGGCGAGCTAATTGCTTGAATGATTGGCGGAGAGAGGGGGATTTGAACCCCCGGTAGAGTTGCCCCTACTCCGGTTTTCGAGACCGGTCCGTTCAGCCGCTCCGGCATCTCTCCGTTCAGATGGTTGCCATGATGCCAGGAAATTTGGCATTTTAACAGTCCCTGTCCGTGCAATTTTGTTCAAGTGACGAGTTTGCGAGCAAAACGATGATTAAGTGGCCCTGGAAAGTACAAGAAACAGATCATGAAGATACGCTGCCATGGAAGGAAGCTCTGGCGATACCTCTTTTGACATGTCTGACAGAGCAGGAGCAAAGCAAACTAGTCACTCTTGCCGAACGTTTTTTGCAGCAAAAAAGACTGGTCCCGCTGCAAGGATTTGAACTTGATGCATTGAAAAGTAGTCGCATCGCCTTACTTTTCTGCTTGCCTGTTCTGGAGCTTGGACTGGAATGGTTGGATGGTTTTCATGAAGTGCTAATTTACCCTGCGCCATTTGTGGTAGACGATGAATGGGAAGACGATATAGGGCTGGTGCATAATCAACGTATCGTTCAATCAGGACAAAGCTGGCAGCAAGGCCCAATCGTGCTGAACTGGCTCGATATACAAGATTCTTTCGATGCCTCGGGCTTTAATCTGATTATCCACGAAGTTGCACATAAGCTGGATACACGAAATGGCGATCGCGCCAGTGGGGTTCCCTTCATTTCTTTGCGTGAAGTCGCTGGATGGGAACACGATCTTCATGCGGCGATGGATAACATTCAGGAAGAAATTGAGTTAGTGGGCGAAAATGCCTCCAGCATCGATGCTTATGCTGCTAGTGACCCTGCAGAATGTTTTGCCGTACTTTCCGAATACTTTTTTAGTGCACCGGAACTTTTTGCGCCACGCTTCCCCTCGCTGTGGCAACGTTTCTGCCAATTTTATAAGCAGGATCCATTACAACGGCTACGAAATGCCAATGGGCGAGACACCAATTCAGTACAAAATGTTCATTAAATATAAATTTTGTTGCTTAATTAACCGATTGAAATGACTTACGAATTTTAGTGTTGACACTCGCTGCGCTGCTAAGTAATATTCGCCTCGTTCTCACGATTCCTCTGTAGTTCAGTCGGTAGAACGGCGGACTGTTAATCCGTATGTCACTGGTTCGAGTCCAGTCAGAGGAGCCAAATTCAAAAAAGCCTGCTTTCGAGCGGGCTTTTTGCTTTTCTGCAAACGTGCTTTAGTGTTTGAATTTTTGTTAGAGCTTTCATTACGCTGTGACTGAAATTTTCGCGATAATCCTTTTCAGCGTATTGCTGAATTCATCCAAATTTAGATGATCAATAGCCTTTCCTACCACAATCGTCTCTGAAATGTCGGCCATGGCAGGCCAGCGAGTCTTATAATCAGCATACACGGCGATGACAGGAACATTATAAGCACTTGCCATGTGTAAAATAGATGTGTCTGGCGTTATTGCAAGGAAGGCATCTCTTATGATTGCTGCAGACCGCATTATTGAAGGTGATAACGACAAATGATAAACGTTATCAAAATGCCGGGTTAGTTCCAGGGCTGTTTCCGAACCTTTCGGACCATGAACAATGACAATTGGCATGTCTGATTGCATTTTAATCATCTCAATGATTTTTTGTGCCATTGTTAATGAAAATGTTCTCTCTTGCACGCTACCTTCTAAATTAAGAGCAATATATGAACCTAATGAATGCATCTCACAACGTACTTCTTTTAGCACTATTTCGCTGAGGGGCAATTCAAATATGGGCGGGGGCGCCGGAAATCCTACTTCTCGCATCATGAAGGCCCATGTCAGCGGTACTGGGGCGCGTAGTGACTGATCCATTTTCGACGCTGACTTACATATCGGTGAATAACATTTCATTGTTAAACCCACAACCTGTAAATTTGTATTGGCTCGTAAATGGCTAATAAATAGCATCGTCTTCAGGTTTTTCTTGCGCATTGCTTCAATACAAAGATCAGGAGTTCCATATTGTTCATTGATGTTTTTTGCTAATTTTTTTATTTCTTTAATACTGGCATGATCCTGCATTGTCATACTGATCAATGTTAATTTTGTTTGTTCCAGATGAAGTGCATCAAAAACAGATTTATTAATTGTTGATGTGACAATTAATAAGTGTTTTATTTTATGCATTTCAAGCGATCGGATTATTGGGTAAATAGCCATTGCATCCCCAATTTGATCGGGAATGTGAATAACTACGAATTCACTTTTAGCAATATCAGTATTTTTGCAGCGATAATCATAATACGCAAATGCAATACGTCTGAAAAATGATACAAATGACATTTCCAACCTCGCTTCCATTCTGGTTAAAACGTGGTGAAGTTTAACAGAAATGATTGATTTCTAAAATCGATAAATAATAACGTGGAATATGCTATATATTTATTGTTTATGTGTTAATCATTTTCGAGAATTATCATTTTGTTTAAAAACAGCTTGTGTCGCATTCTTCAGTCTGGGGTGCATAAAGTGAAGGGAAGCGTTAAAACGTCAGTAATTGGAGGTGGTCGTTTTCATGTTTGTTAAGTGGGGGAGAGTTACCCCCACTTTTATTCCACAGTAAGTGTCAGCCGATTAACCTACGTATGCGGCCAGCATCTCCTGTGCTGCCAGTTTGCCTAACGCATTTGCTGCGAAAGGACTGTCACCGGTTAAAAGTTTACGATCTTTGTGTACCCGGCCGGTAATATCATCATTGACGATGTTCATGCCCATTTTCTTCAGTTCTTCACCAAAGTACCAGGTCAGATGACCCGGCATGTAGCCAATCTCTGGTGTTTGTTTGTCTGCAGCGTCAGGGAATGCGCAAATTGAATAACCATTTAATGGGTTATCGCCGTGGCGAAGCGCCAGAAAGGCTGCCGGACCGTGGCAAAGAGAGATAACAAAACGGTCATTTTCGATTGCCCACCGCAGAGCGGCAGCCACATCTTTGCTTTCTGGTAAACCAATGAGTGCACCGTGACCGCCAGGAACAAAGATTGCTGCGTACTCGCTGTCTGCGTTGAGGCTGGCGACAACATCTGCCAATTTTTTCGGATTGCGGAACAGAGATTTGTGCTGCTCAAAGAATGGCATCACTTTTTCATCTTTACTCGGCATAGCCCAATATTCAAATTTTGTCATCAGGCCAGAAAGCGTCGCAACCTCGAACTCGAAACCAGCAGCATGCAGATGATATAACGGCAGCAACGTTTCAATCGGATGGTTTCCTGTTGAGAAGAGCTTACCATTATCAGTTGGCAAATAGCGTTCATCGGCGGCGATTACCAGAATTTTTTGCTTTCCGCTATACGATTTTGGATAGTCTACCCCATCAAGATCAGAAATCGGGCTGGTATATTGGCCTAACGAATATTCTGACGGGAAGAAAGCATTATCTTCAGCCATATCGATTTGCGGATTCTTACTTTGTTGAACAGTCATAGTGTATTCCTTGTTGTTACTTATGTAGGTTAGTCACTATATTCGCGACTGAGCTGGTTGCTATTTTTAACCAGGTGGTAAATTGGAGTCAATATATCGAAAGCGGTATGCAAGGGGGGAATGTGCGATGGTTATGCTGCACTTGTGTCGAATATTAATCATGCCGATTTCTCCTTATTGCGTAAAGTGGTCGTAATTGGTGTTAATTTATTTTAGTCTATTTTTCAGAAATCAGGATATTGATTCACGGTAGCACAATTTTTAATTGTGGTGATTTTTTGTGCTCACGTGAAGTTTAGAGCGGCGCCAGATGTGCCTACAATAGGAGGATTCGCCTGAGGCCTGCTTAAAACAGGTAAATGCTGAAGCGAAGAATCTCGCCGGGCCATGCCATGAGAGTGTAAGTTAAGAAAATGAGATTATTAGCAAAAAAATAATCGTAAAACTGTCTGGCATGAGAGATTATCGCGAAAGAATGATGATCCAGATTAAGGTTTAACTGATGACAGATATGATTAATTACTTGTCATCAGATGTACTCTTTGCACAATTTGTCAGAGGGAATGGCCTGGAGACTAAAGTGGGGCAGCAACGATAACTTTTCCAAAAAAACGACTTAAATATAGTATTAGAAATATGCACTAATAATTCAAGTGCAGTTGATTGTATTGAATTTTTTCAGGGAATACCTATGTACCGAAATATTGTTATTCCGGTGAATGTTTTTTCTCGGGATGATAGAGAGCAAGCGTTTTTGCACGCGCAATTTTTCGCCAATGTTTCTTCTGGACATGTTCACTTACTTGGCTTTATACCGGAATATTTAAGAGTTCTCGAGCGTGGGTATATTTCTGATATGCATCGTTTTAAAGAAGGTCTACGTGGGCAGGCTGTGTGCCGTTTAGCTCATATAGCAGAACAACTGGTTTTGCCTGAAGGATTTATTCATACATATGTTCATTTCGGCACTCTTCCGGAAGGGATAAAGGAACTTGCTGAACAACAACTGGCTGATGTTATTGTGCTGGGAGCTACGCAGGAATTAGGGTTTATCGACATGCTACGGCAGTTTAGCGTGCCGCTGTTGGTGATTTGATGTGGGATATAAAAAAGCCTGAATTCGATGAGGGACGAACTCAGGCCGATATTATGTTTTACAGTTACGTGCCGCGGCGCGTTGGCGGATTAGAACTGGTAGACTAAGCCCACAGCAACGATATCGTCGGTCGCGATGCCGTTTTCTTTGTAGAAGTCGTCGCCGTTGTCCAGCAGGTTGATTTTATAATCAACATAGGTGGACATATTTTTGTTGAAATAGTAGGTCATACCGATATCAACATATTTAACCAGGTCTTTGTTGGTGTAATGATGATTACCCTGGCTGTCAAAGTTATCACTATTTACACCGCCTAAATCCTTACCTTTTGATTGCAGGTAAGCGATGGACGGACGCAGACCGAAGTCGAACTGATACTGAGCAACAACTTCGAAGTTTTGGGTTTTGTTAGCGATAGCATCAGCATCACCGTAACCAGTCATGTTACGGGTTTCAGCATACATGGCTGCTAAGTAAACGTTATTAGCGTCGTATTTTGCACCAACGGTCCATGCTTCTGCTGTTTGACCGCCAGCAGTTGCATCGAAGCGATCCCCGTAACGAGTATCATGCAAACCTTTGTGAACCTGGTTATCGGTACGGTCAGAGTTAGAATATGCAGCACCCAGACTTAAACCGAAGTCGAAGTCATAGGAAGTTGACATACCGAAACCATCACCATTTTCTTTGGTAATGCTACGTCCCTTACCAGAACCTTCCTGACCGAATGGTCCACTGCTTTCATTATTACTCTGATATTGCAGAGCAAAGTTCAGGCCATCAACCTGACCAAAGAAACCATTGTTACGGTAGGTTGCAACACCATTAGCACGACCGTTCATGAAGTTGTCGGCACCAGCGTAGGTATCGCCACCAAATTCTGGCAGCATATCGGTCCATGCTTCAACGTCATATACGACACCGTAGTTACGACCATAGTCGAAAGTACCGTTCTGACCGAAACCTAAGCCTGCAAATGCCAGACGAGTTGCGGTATTGCCCTTGTCGCTCTCAGCGCCATTTGCGCCAATGTTAAACTCCCACTGACCATAGCCAGTGAACTGGTCAACGATCTGGGTTTCACCTTTGAAACCGATACGGGCATATGACATGTCGCCATCACTGCCAGAGTCATCAGAGAAGTAGTGCAGACCTGCTACTTTTCCGTATAAATCCAGTTTATTACCATCTTTATTATAGACTTCAGCCGCATTTGCTGCGCCAGCAACTAATAACGCCGGGACCAGCATTGCCAGAACTTTTCTTTTCATTATGTATTCCCTTGTGATTATAATCTTCATGAATATATCAATAAGTGCCGTTATCCAAAAAAAAGCACATTTGGATACTATTCTATGAAGTTCATTTTATTTTAAAGATTACATGTAACAAATGTATTTAAAAGATTTCAAAATGTTTCTATTCTATTTAATATAATTCATAATTATGAATTTCAGACATAAGTATTCATCATATTTATATTTGTATATCAATTGGTTATTGTTCTTTTGGAAGGATGGATTACATCAATGATTGTTGAACTAAAGACTGAGTGTGATCTACTGCACATTAATGAACGCATAAAAAAAGCCGGCATCATGCCGGCCCAAAAAATATAAACAAGACGATAAAAGGCTAATAACGTAGTCATCATGACACAGAAAACAAAAAAGGTATAATTGTATTCAATGCCAATATATTCAAAATATGAATTAATCAATTATGCCCAAACAAAAAACAAATGCCTTCCGACTTGTTTTTTCTGCACATAATGTCAGTGGTTAAGATTCATATATTTGTTCAAAAAATGAGTGAGACTTGACTGGCTCGACCGATGTGGAAAAATGTGACTTTTATCACATAACAGTATAAGTCTGAATTTTCCGGGTTATCTCAAAATGGAGTATGGTTCGACAGCAATGGAAGAAAGACTCTCTCGTAGCCCTGGCGGCAAACTGGCTTTATGGGCTTTCTATACCTGGTGTGGTTATTTTGTCTGGGTAATGGCGCGTTACATCTGGGTAATGAGCCGCATCCCCGATGCCCCCGTGTCTGGATTTGAAAGTGATTTAGGTTCAACTGCGGGGAAGTGGCTAGGTGCGTTAGTGGGGTTTTTGTTTATGGCCATGGTCGGTGCGTTGTTAGGCGGCATTGCCTGGTACACGCGACCTCGCCCCGTACGTAGCAGACGCTATGAGTAAAAACTGCTAAGGTTGCGGCTCTTTGGCAGCGGAGCGCATATGGACTTACAACACTGGCAGGCACAATTCGAGAACTGGTTGAAGAGCCATCATCAGTATCAGGACGCGGCCCATGACCTGTGTCATTTTCGCCGCGTCTGGGCGACGGCACAAAAACTGGCGGTAGATGAAGACGTGGACATGCTGGTGATTTTAACCGCCTGTTATTTTCACGATATCGTGAGTCTGGCGAAAAATCATCCGCAACGGCAGCAATCTTCAATGCTGGCAGCAGAAGAGACGCGTCGCCTGCTATGTGAAGAGTTTGCGCAATTTCCAGCGGAGAAAATAGAGCCCGTTTGTCATGCTATTGCCGCACACAGTTTCAGTGCGCAAATTACGCCCTTAACGGCGGAAGCTAGAATCGTGCAGGATGCGGACCGGATGGAAGCATTAGGCGCGATTGGCCTGGCGCGTGTGTTTGCGGTTTCAGGCGCGTTAGGTGTGGCGCTGTTTGATGGCGAAGATCCGTTCGCGCAGCATCGCCCGCTCGATGATAAACGTTACGCGCTGGACCACTTCCAGACCAAGCTGCTAAAACTACCTCAAACGATGCAAACCACAAAAGGTAAACAACTGGCGCAACACAACGCCCGTTTTCTGGTGGAGTTTATGGCCAAACTTAGTGCTGAACTGGCGGGGGAGAATGAAGGTATCGATCACAACGTGATTGATGCGTTTTCGCCAGCTGACTGCGCGCGTGGCCCTAAACCGAGGTAATTATGTTAACCTGTCGGCCATCTCATATGGCCGGTTAAATCTATGCAGGAAAATATTTCAGTAACCGATTCATACAGCACCGGGAATGCCGCACAGGCAATACTGGAGAAACTGCTGCAAATTTATGATGTTAAAACGCTGGTGGCGCAACTTAATGGTGTGGGTGAGAACCACTGGAGCGCGGCGATTTTAAAACGTGCGCTGGCGAATGATTCGGTATGGCACCGTTTAAGTGAAAATGAGTTCGCCCACCTGCAAACGTTGCTACCCAAACCGCCAGCACATCATCCGCATTATGCGTTTCGCTTTATCGATCTCTTTGCCGGGATTGGTGGTATCCGTCGCGGTTTTGAGTCAATTGGCGGTCAGTGCGTATTTACCAGTGAATGGAATAAACATGCGGTGCGCACCTATAAAGCCAACCATTATTGCGATCCGGCAACTCATCATTTTAATGAAGATATCCGCGACATTACCCTGAGCCATAAAGAGGGCGTAAGTGATGACGCGGCGGCGGAACATATCCGTCAGCACATTCCTGAACACGATGTTTTACTAGCCGGTTTTCCTTGCCAGCCGTTTTCACTGGCTGGCGTATCGAAAAAGAACTCGCTTGGGCGGGCGCACGGTTTTGCCTGCGATACCCAGGGGACGTTGTTCTTTGATGTGGTGCGCATCATCGACGCTCGTCGTCCGGCGATTTTTGTGCTCGAAAACGTTAAGAACCTGAAAAGCCACGACCAGGGTAAAACGTTTCGCATCATCATGCAGACGCTGGACGAACTGGGCTATGACGTTGCCGACGCAGAAGATAACGGCCCGGACGATCCGAAAATCATCGATGGCAAACATTTTCTACCGCAGCACCGTGAGCGCATCGTGCTGGTGGGCTTCCGTCGCGATCTTAATCTGAAAGAAGATTTCACCCTGCGTGATATTAGCGATTGTTTCCCGGTGCAGCGAGTGACGCTGGCGCAGTTGCTGGACCCGATGGTCGAAGCGAAATATATCCTGACGCCGGTGCTATGGAAGTATCTCTATCGCTATGCGAAAAAGCATCAGGCGCGCGGTAACGGCTTCGGTTATGGGATGGTTTATCCGAACAATCCGCAAAGTGTCACGCGCACGCTTTCTGCCCGTTATTATAAAGACGGCGCGGAAATCTTAATCGATCGCGGCTGGGATATGGCGACAGGTGAGAAAGACTTTGACGATCCGCAGAATCAGCAACATCGCCCACGCAGATTAACGCCTCGCGAATGCGCGCGTCTGATGGGCTTTGAAGCGCCGGGAGAAGCGAAATTCCGTATACCGGTTTCTGATACGCAAGCCTATCGTCAGTTCGGTAATTCGGTGGTAGTACCGGTTTTTGCCGCGGTGGCAAAACTGCTCGAGCCAAAAATCAGACAAGCGGTGGCGTTGCGTCAGCGAGAAACACAGCATGGCCGACGTTCACGATAAGGCCACGCGCAGCAAAAATATGCGCGCGATTGCCACGCGCGATACGGCAATCGAGAAACGTCTCGCCAGCCTGTTAACTGAGCAGGGGCTGGCGTTTCGTGTTCAGGAAGCCAGTCTTCCCGGACGTCCGGATTTTGTCCTTGATGAATTTCGCTGTGTGATATTTGCCCACGGTTGCTTCTGGCACCATCACCATTGCTATCTGTTTAACGTCCCCGCCACGCGAACAGATTTTTGGCTTGAGAAGATAGGTAAAAATGTCGAGCGCGATCGGCGCGATATCAGTCGTTTGCAGGAACTCGGCTGGCGTGTGTTGATTGTCTGGGAATGTGCGTTACGCGGGCGGGAGAAATTAACGGACGCGGGACTTACCGAGCGTCTGGAAGAGTGGATCTGCGGCGAGGGCGCCAGCGCGCAGATCGACACTCTGGGGATTCATTTACTCGCTTGATGCATCCTGAATGACGGGAGCGACAACGGGTTTAGCCGGAAAGAGATATTTCCCCAACGTGACCAGTACCACGGCGAAAACAATCACTCCTAGCGCCAGCCATTCAATCTTCGACAGCGTTTCGCCGCCCAGACTCGTACCCAGCAATACCGCGACCACGGGATTAACATAGGCGTAGCTGGTGGCCAGAGCCGGACTGACATTGCGGATTAAATACATATAAGCGTTGATGGCGATAATCGAGCCAAACAGCGTCAAATAGCCGACTGCAAGGAAACCAGAAAGCGAAGGGACTGCTGTCAGTTTTTCACCCGCAATCATCGACGCAATCATTAACACTACGCCTGCTGCCAGCATCTCAATGGCGCCTGCCATCATCCCTACCGGCAAGGTAATGCGCGAGCCATAAACCGACCCAAACGCCCAGCTAATTGAGCCGATTAAAATCAGCATTGCACCCCACGGGTTACCGCTTAAATTACCGCCACTATTGAGCATGATGATCCCGGCAAGCCCAATGGCGATACCCACCCATTCCAGTTTGCGCGTTTTAATGCCAAACAGGCGGCTGAAGCAAAGAGTAAAGAGTGGCACCGTTGCTACCACCACGGCGGCAATGCCGGAAGGGACGTTTTGATGTTCGGCAACCGTCACCATACCGTTACCGACAGCCAGCAGTAACAGGCCAATAAGCGCGGCGTTGAGCAGGGGACGTAGCGGCGGCAATTTGTGCCCACGCAGCAGTAAAAATGCCATCAATAAAAGACCTGCTGCCAAAAATCGCACCCCCGCCATCATTAACGGTGGCCAGCTTTCAACGCCAATCCGAATGACAAAATAGGTCGAGCCCCAAATGATATACAACGCAAACAGCGCGCCAAAAAGCGGTAACAACTGGCGGAAACGTATAATCCCTCACGGTGGAAATAAAAAGGTGGTTCATAGTAAACGTGAAAATCATTCTGCTGGCGAGAGATATAATTGTGCTTGATTGTTAAAAAAATGTTGACCTGTGAAGCACAGTATCAGGCAAGCGGATTTTGCTTCATACTTAGCGCGTCAACGAAAAAATGAGAGGGAATGCTTTTGGCCGGGAGTAGTTTATTGACGTTGCTCGATGATATCGCCACTTTGCTGGACGATATCTCCGTGATGGGCAAGCTGGCGGCGAAGAAAACCGCTGGCGTATTAGGGGATGACTTGTCGCTCAACGCGCAACAAGTTTCAGGTGTGCGTGCCAACCGGGAACTTCCTGTGGTCTGGGGCGTGGCGAAGGGATCGCTAATCAACAAAGTGATTCTGGTGCCGCTGGCGCTGATCATCAGTGCATTTATCCCGTGGGCAATTACGCCACTGTTGATGATTGGTGGTGCGTTTCTCTGCTTTGAAGGGGTAGAGAAAGTGCTACATATGCTGGAGGCGCGTAAACACAAAGAGGATCCGGCGCAGAGTCAGCAGCGTCTGGAAAAACTGGCGGAGCAAGACCCGCTCAAGTTTGAAAAGGACAAAATAAAAGGGGCCATTCGCACCGATTTTATTTTGTCTGCGGAAATTGTCGCCATCACGCTGGGCATAGTGGCGGAAGCGCCGCTGATTAATCAGGTGCTGGTGCTCTCAGGGATAGCTCTGGTGGTAACGATTGGCGTGTATGGCCTGGTGGGGATTATCGTTAAGATTGATGACCTGGGCTACTGGCTGGCAGAAAAGTCCAGTACGTTGATGCAGGCGTTGGGTAAGGGGCTGTTGATTATCGCGCCCTGGCTGATGAAAGCATTATCGGTTGTCGGCACGCTGGCGATGTTTCTGGTTGGTGGCGGCATTGTGGTGCATGGCATCGCGCCGCTGCATCATGCCATTGAACATTTTACCGAACAGCAGAACGCGCTGGTGGCGATGATATTACCGACTGTTTTAAATCTGATTCTTGGATTTATCATCGGTGGCATCGTGGTGCTGGGAGTGAAAGTGGTAGCGAAAATGCGCGGCCAGGCACATTAAAATTCACATTGGCTGTTATGCAAAATTCGCCATCCTCGACTAAGGTGAACAAGTTTCACTCGAAAAAAGGAGGCGAGTATGAGCTTTATGGTTAGTGAGGAAGTCACGGTAAAAGAGGGCGGCCCGCGGATGATTGTCACCGGGTATTCCAGCGGTATGGTTGAGTGCCGGTGGTATGACGGTTATGGGGTCAAGCGGGAAGCTTTTCATGAAACCGAGCTTGTTCCGGGGGAGGGGAGTTGTTCGTCGGAAGAAGTTTGAAAATGTGTAATTAACACCAGGCCGGATGTGGCGTTCACGCCGCATCCGGCAGTTGTGCCAGCGTCTGTATGGAGTGCCTGATGCGACGCTGTCGCGTCTTATCATGCTTGGGTTATACAAATAATCGATATCTGGCGATAGAATCAAAAGTAGGCCGGATAAGGCGTTCACGCCGCATCCGGCAGTCCTGCCAGCGTCAATATCGAAGGCCTGATGCCTCGTATCATGCCAACATTATAAAATTATCGTTGTTTGGCGGTACGCTATCGCCAGGTTATGCCAGAATCATTAAAAAGCAGGTTGGGAGTCGTCAGGGTGCAGCACGAGACAAAAATGGAAAACCAGAGCTGGCTAAAAAAACTCGCGCGCCGCCTGGGGCCAGGTCATGTCGTTAATCTGTGTTTTATCGTGGTGTTGATCTTCTCCACTTTGCTCACCTGGCGTGAAGTCGTGGTGCTGGAAGACGCCTATATCTCCAGTCAGCGTAATCATCTGGAAAACGTTGCCAACGCGCTCGATAAGCAATTGCAATATAACGTCGATAAACTGATTTTTTTGCGTAATGGAATGCGTGAAGCCCTTGTTGCGCCGCTGGATTTCACCTCTATGCGTAACGCTGTTGTCGAGTTTGAACAACATCGCGACGAGCACGCCTGGCAAATCGAACTCAACAGACGACGCACTCTGTCAGTAAACGGTGTCTCGGATGCGTTAGTGAGCGAGGGAAATCAGCTTTCTCGCGAAAATGAATTACTCGACAATGAAATTACTGCCGCACTGGAAGTCGGCTACTTACTACGACTGGCGCACAACTCTACTTCGATGGTTGAACAGGCAATGTATGTCTCACGCGCCGGATTCTACGTTTCGACGCAGCCGACGTTGTTTACCCGAAATATCCCTACGCGTTACTACGAATTTGTCACACAACCCTGGTTTATCGGCCAATCAGAACGAGAAAATCGTCAACGTGGCGTACGATGGTTTACCTCTCAGCATGACCATAACAATGTTACTGAACCGCAGGTCACCGTAAGCGTACCGGTCGACAGTAATAATTACTGGTATGGCGTGTTGGGAATGAGTATCCCTGTGCGCTCGATGCAGCAATTTCTAAAAAACGCTATTGATAAAAAACTGGATGGAGAATACCAGCTCTACGACAGCAAACTAAAATTATTGACTTCATCTAACCCGGAACACTCGGCGGAGGACCTTTTTGATCCTCGAGAGCTGGCATCTCTGGCGCAGGCTATGGAACACGATACGCGCGGTGGTATTAGGATGAACAGTCGCTATGTTAGCTGGGAGCGACTGGACCATTTTGACGGCGCATTAGTGCGCATTCATACGCTTAGTGAAGGTGTGCGTGGTGATTTCGGCAGCATCAGCATTGCGTTAACCCTTCTGTGGGCGCTCTTTACGACGATGTTACTTATCTCATGGTATGTGATTCGCCAGATGGTCAGCAATATGTATGTCCTGCAAAGCTCGTTGCAGTGGCAGGCGTGGCATGACACCTTAACGCGCTTGTATAACCGTGGCGCATTGTTCGAAAAAGCGCGTCCGCTTGCCGAATTGTGTCAGATACACAAACATCCGTTTTCTGTCATACAGGTCGACCTTGACCATTTTAAAGCGATTAATGACCGCTTTGGTCATCAGGCAGGCGATCGTGTGCTGTCGCATGCTGCCGGATTAATCAGTCGTTCATTGCGTTCACAGGACGTTGCAGGCCGCGTGGGCGGCGAGGAGTTTTGTGTGATTCTGCCTGGCGCTAACCTGGCGCAGGCAACGGAAGTGGCCGAACGTATTCGCCTGAAGCTGAATGAAAAAGAGATGTTGATCGCCAAGAGCACGACCCTACGCATCAGTGCTTCGCTGGGGGTGAGTAGCAGCGAGGAAACCGGCGATTATGATTTTGAGCAATTACAGTCTCTGGCCGACCGGCGGTTGTATCTCGCAAAACAAGCGGGGCGCAATCAGGTCTGCGCGAGTGATAGCCTTTAACTGGCCGTGAAAAAGTGATCCAGCCCTTCGCACCAGCCTTCCGGTCCTTCTCGCTGTGTCCGCCAGACACGGGCCGGATCCTCATTTTGCAAATGCACGCCTTCCCGGTTTAGCCCTTTTACGATCACCGCATAATCCATCACTTCCAGTAATGGTGCGTCATTTGGGCCGTCGCCTAAGCCAAGCGTGGTCGGACGTTTTCCACGCGATTGCTGATATGCCGCAATGATCCAGTTGGCTGCCTGATCTTTCCCGGCTGAGACATCCAGCACATGCCAGAAACGCGCACCTTGCACAAACTGCAAGCCCAGTTCATTCAGGCGAGCGGTAAATTGTGCCATCCGCTCGTCACTGTCGCGCCAGATAAGCGTGACCGAAGCCTCATGCAACTGCGTCAGTGCGGCCTGGCTGCGGCTTAAGCCAGTCCATTCAGCGATGGTTGTATCATCGACGTCATCAAAGGTGGTGAATTTGAAGTGTTCTTTCTCACGCAGCGTATTTAATACCTGGCTGATCTCACTATGAGCAATACCCGAGATGATGCGCGGAAAATCGTCCAAATCCTGCCATTGTTGATCCAGTTGGATCACCGCGCCGTTCTCTGCAATGAGTGACAACCCTTGCAGACCTAACATCTTTTGCAGGTACAGCATTTCAGCCGAGGTTTTACTACTACACAGGATCACGGGGATCTCCGCTTCCCGCAGGCGGATTAACCAGGAGGCGGCAGGTTGCCAGTCATAGCTATGACTGTCCAACAGGGTGCCATCAAGATCGGTGAAAATCAGCAGCGGTTGATGAATTGAAAGCATGATCGCGCAGTACTCCCTTTGCCGGATATTTCTTAAAACAGCACGAATAATAAAAAATCGTTTTTTGGGAGCGATCACGTGAACGCCATAGCCTCCAAGGGGTGACGCGGATCACACTTCCATTCATTAGTGACGTTAATCATTCATATCAAGAATATTTTCTTGTCAGCCTAAAAAATTGCGGATAAGGTGATGAACGCATCAGATTTCCTGGTGTAACGAATTTTTTAAGTGCTTCTTGCTTAAGCAAGTTTGATCCCGACCCCAACAAGGGTCGGGATTTTTTTATCACGCATTTAGCGATTCACTTCAGAGACGCTAAAGTCATGAATATCAAGTTCAAAGGCATCGGCTAATTCACGCCATGTATGATATTCACGGCCATCGACGCTAACGTGTTCCGAATCGTTCTGGCTGCGATGAACTTCGCTTTCGCTAATTTCATTGATCGCCGCCAGCAGGGCATCGACATCGACGCTGACCTCACGTTTTGCGGTATCGCTGTACTCTTTTGCGGTTTTCATCATCTTTCCTCGCAACCGTTGCTTATATGTTGCTGCCGACACGTCACGTCATGTCAGCCAGGCATTTCTTAAGTATAGACCGTTGAGAAAATCAGCACTCGCACGCGCCCGGCGCTGTCAGAAAAACGAAATTGTTCTAAACTGGCACAAAGCCACAGGAGGAAAACGATGAAGGTGAATGATCGGGTAACAGTCAAAACGGATGGCGGTCCGCGTCGTCCTGGCGTGGTACTGGCAGTTGAGGAGTTTAGTGAAGGCACAATGTACCTGGTTTCGCTGGAAGACTACCCGCTCGGCATCTGGTTCTTTAATGAAGCAGGGCATCAGGATGGTATCTTTGTGGAGAAAGCCGAGTAATTTCTGCCAGCCTGACTGGTGGTATCCCACCAGTCAGTATGCCTTAGCGCATGTTAACAAAAATACCATTTGTCACATTATCCGTCAGTCGGACGACATGGTAGATAACCTGTTTATTATGCGTTTTGATCTTACGTTTAATATTGCCTTTATGCGATGAAACGGTCTTGGCTTTAATATTCATTTGGTCAGATATTTGAATCGTTCCCTGGCCAGCCATCCACATTCGCAACATACTTGATTCGGTCCGGCTTAATGATAACGTTGGCATATTTAAAATGCTGGCCATCGTTGTCTCTTTTTTCAGAATATCGCCAAGGATATCATCAAGAGATTCCGGCTTAATCGATTTTGAACTGATCAATAAATTTTTTCTGACCAATAGATATTCATCAAAATGAACATTGGCAATTGCCATAAAGACGATAAATAACGTATTGGGATGTTGATTAATGATGTGCTTGATACGTTGACTGTTAGAAGCATCGTGGATAAAACAGTCCTCATTAATAAACACCACTGAAGGGTGCTGTGAATCACAAGCGATGGCAAGGTCATCAACGGTTTCAATGTCGTTGATTTCTCTTTTTTTCACCCCTCTACTCAACAGATACCCGGTCAAACCCAACCGGGTGTAACTACATAAATCCATAATAATCGTTGACATGGCATACCCTCACTCAATGCGTAACGATAATTCCCCTTACCTGAATATTTCATCATGACTAAACGGAACGACATGGGTCACCTAATGCGCCACTCTCGCGAATTTTCAGGCGGACTTACTATCCCGTAAAGCGTTGTATAATTTGCCTGGAATTGTCTTAAAGTAAAGTAAATGTTGCGATATGTGAGTGAGGTTAAAACAAATATTTCGCCACGGGAGTATCCTGGAAGATGTTCGCTGGTATTATTTTTCGGATAATCCTTAGGATAACAAGATAAACATTAGGGGATCATATTACAGGTAATTCGCTGATAATATCTGCCAGCAAATTAAAAATTTCACTAAATAAATGTTCGCAAAAAGGAGCAATTAACGGCATTAATGCCGCCATTAATGAGATGCCGACAGTCAACGTTAATGGAAAACCAATAACAAAGATTGATAATTGCGGGGCCATACGATTCAGTAAACCTAATGCGAGATTCAGCGTCAGCAACAGGGTAATGAGCGGTAACGCCAGCATCAACCCGTTAAGAAAAATCAAACTCCCTGCCCTGGTGAGTGCCAGAAATGCATTGCTGTTCAGCGGTTCGCTACCAATGGGTAGAGTGTGAAATGTATCGACCAGCAACGAAATCAGCCATAAATGACCGTTAAATGTCAGGAACAACAGTAGCGCCAGCATATCCATAATGCGCGCTAAGACGGGCATATTGAGATGACTACCAGGATCGACAAACGTCGCAAATGACAGCCCCATTTGCAGACCGATAATTTCGCCAGCGGTGCGCACAGCGGCGAAGGCAAATTGCATGGTAAAGCCGAGAGCAATGCCAATCAGGATTTGCTGCACCGCCAGCCATAGGGCATAGAACGAAAAAATAGCCACATCGTTGGCGGGTATTGCCGGAGCAATGGCGAACGTGATCATCATTGCGAGGCCCAGTTTTACCCGTTTTGGCACGCTGCGTTCGCTCAAAATGGGCGCGGTGGAGATCAGCGCCAGCACGCGCAGTAATGGCCAGAAATACAGGCTTAACCAGGAAAGCCATTGATCGCTTGTTACCTGCAACATTACATCGATTACCCGATGATATACGGTAGGTTAGTGAATAAGGTACGAACGTAATCCAGCAACAAGTTGAGCATCCACGGTCCGGCAATAATAATGGCGATAAATACGGCGATGATTTTCGGAATGAACGACAGCGTCATTTCGTTAATCTGCGTGGCGGCCTGCAAAATGCTGATGATAAGACCGGTGACCAGCGCCACCAGCAACAGCGGGGCAGCCAGTGCCAGCGCGACTTTCATCGCTTCTGTCCCCATCATCATGACCGATTCGGGTGTCATTTGGCCTCTCTAGCTGTAAAAGCTTTGTGCCAGCGAGCCGACCAGCAATTGCCAGCCATCCACCAGTACAAACAACATCAGTTTAAACGGCAGGGCAATGGTCGCGGGGGGAACCATCATCATCCCCAATGCCATCAACACACTTGCAATAACCAGGTCGATAATCAAAAACGGAATGAAAATCGTGAAGCCTATCTGGAAGGCGGTTTTCAACTCGCTGGTCACGTAGGCCGGGAGCAAAATGCGCATCGGTACTGCTTCAGGTCCCTGCAACGGGCCGGTATTCGCCAGCCTGGCAAACAACCCTAAATCCGCCTCGCGGGTCTGGCGCAGCATAAACTCACGCAGTGGCTGCGCCCCTTTTTCCAGTGCCTCCTGCATTGAAATTTTCTCTTCGCTGAATGGCTGGTACGCATCGACATAAATTTTGTCGATTACCGGAGACATAATAAAAAAGGTCAAAAACAGCGCCAGCCCCAGCAAAACCTGGTTGGGCGGCGCGGAGGGCGTTCCCAGTGCGTTACGCAATAAACCAAAAACAATGATGATGCGGGTGAAGCTGGTCATCATCAGTAAAATTGCCGGAATAAAAGTCAGCGAGGTGATGAACACCAGCGTCTGCACTGGGAGTGACCAGCTTTGTCCACCGCCAGGCAGCGGCTGGCTGGTGATGCCAGGCAGTTGCGCAAAGGCGAGGGGAGTAAGCAGCCAGAGAAGGGCCGGTGCGACAGACAAGAGACGACGCATCAGGCTCTCCCGCCACGCTTAAGAAAATTTTTCATGACCGACTGAAAATCGGCTTGAGGTAACTCTTCCGTTGGCGCAGAAGGGGGAAGTTTATGCAGCAGATTGATTTGCCCGGCAGTAACACCGAGCACCAGTCGCGCATCTTCCACATCGACCACCACAACCCGTTCACGTGTCCCCAACGAGGCACTAGCGCTGACTTTCAGTCCGTTCGTGCCATTACGTTTGGGAGCAAATCCCAGCCTTTTTATCAGCCAGGCCGCAGCGAGGATCAGGACAATAATGGCAATTAGCGCGCCGCTCACCTGAAGGAGCGGAGCAGCAGAAACCGGCGCGGAAGGTTGTACAGTAGCGTGGTTATTCATCACTAACGGCTCAGGCGGCGCATCCGCTCGGATGGGGTAATGATATCGGTGATCCGCACGCCATATTTATCAGCGACTACGACAACTTCGCCCTGAGCAATTAAATAACCGTTGATCAGAATATCCAGTGGTTCCCCCGCCAGACCGTCCAACGCCACGACTGACCCTTGCGTCAGACGCAACAACTCTTTGATAGTCATTCGTGTGCGGCCCAGTTCGACGGTCAGCTTAACCGGAATATCCATAATCAGGTCGATATCCTGCAATGTTCCACTGACGTCGCCGCCGCCAAGCTGCTGGAACACGGCTTCAGCCGCGCTTTTGCCGCTTGTTGATTTTTGTTCGCCTAACGCTTCAGCCCACAGATCGTCCATTGCGCCGTTGTTGTCATCGGCCGGATTATTCAAGTCACTCATTTGGGCTGTTCCTCGTTCAGAGAATTCAAAATCGGGTTAATCAAATGTTCTATCCGTAACGCATACTGACCGTTGATGGTGCCGTACTGGCTGGTCAGTACCGGAACGCCGTCAACATGGGCGATAATGCGATCGGGTTTTTCTATCGGCAGGACATCGCCGGGCTTCAGCTTTAAAATCTGCGACAGGCGCAGCGAAATATCGGCAAAGTTGGCAACCAGCTCCAGCTGTGAATGCTGAACCTGGCGCACCAGGTTATCGCGCCAGTTCTGATCTTCATTACGCGAGTTTTCCAGCGGCGGGTTAACCAACAATTCCCTCAGCGGCTCGATCATGCTGAATGGCAGGCAGATATTAAATTCGCCGGTCAGATTGCCAATCTCCACATGGAACGGCGTGTTAACCACAATGTCGTTCGGTGAGGTGGTGATATTGGTAAATTTCACCTGCATTTCGGAACGCACGTACTCGACTTCCAGCGGATTAATCGCCTTCCACGCGTCGCTATAGCCTTCAAGTGCCAGCTTCAACATGCGGTTGATGACGCGCTGTTCGGTATGAGTAAACTCACGACCTTCTACTTTGGTAGGGAAGCGACCATCGCCGCCAAACAGGTTATCCACGGCGATAAACACCAGACTCGGCGAAAACACCACCAGCCCTGTGCCGCGCAGTGGTTTCAGATGGATAAGGTTCAGGTTGGTTGGCACCGGCAGGTTGCGGGCAAATTCATGGTACGGCTGAATGCGAATGGCCCCGACGGTAATGTCCGGGCTACGGCGCAGCAGGTTGAACAGCCCCATACGAAAATGGCGGGCAAAACGTTCATTGATGATTTCCAGCGCCTGTAACCGTTCGCGCACAACCCGTCGTTGGGTATTAGGATCGTACGGACGAATGTCACTTTCGCCGCTAACACTAGCCGTCGGTTCGTCTTTGACCTCGCTGTCACCATTCAACAGCGCATCAATTTCAGCTTGAGAAAGAATACTATCGCCCATGTCGTTATCGCAGAATAAAAGCGGTATACAGCACGTCGGTGACATCCTGTTTCGGTTGCCCGGCAACAAGCGGGGGGGAAAGTGTGGCTTTAATTGCGGCAATCAGTTGTTGCTTGCCTTCTTCCGTTGCCAGCACGGCGGCATCCTGGCGCGAAAACAGTAACAGCAAGCGACTGCGGACTTCCGGCAAATACTCGCTCAACCGCGAACGGGTGGCTTCATCTTTCAGTCGCAGCGTTATACCGATATAAAGCACGCGATCTGCATTGCCAAGATTGACCGTAAAAGTGTCTAGCGCATAGAAGACAGGTGAGAGCACGACGTGTTGCTGCGCTTTGTCGCCAGCGGTCACTTGTTGCGAATGCCAGTAGCTGTAACCCGCGCTGGCACAAGCCGCGAGAGTGATGAATACCAGGATCGGGAGCCAAAGCGATCGCCTGCTTTTCTTGCTTATCGCGTAATCAGTCATGTGTTGCGGTCTTCCTGTGTCGCTACTGCTTATCGGCTAATTATCCTGCGTCTTAAGTGTGGCAAAGCGGGGAAAAGACGCGGATTAAGGTGCTACCTCTGACGTTAGGCGAAAATATCGACGCCACCATTGCCCGATGAAACTCTCTGAAGAGTTGTTGGAACTGGCAATGCATCGTCATCCTCGGTTGTCAGGCGTTCATGGCCTGCTGTGCGTGGACTTTGTTGTTGCTCGGAAGCTGCCTGCTGCTGACCGCTAAAACTCTCACCGCTGATATTGCTCTGCCCCAACTGAATTCCGCTTTCTGCCAGTTGTGTGCGCAGTACCGGCAAAGCCGCTTCCAGAGCGGCGCGCACGTGCTGATGCGGTGAAACCATCTGAATTTGCGCCTGGTTGTCATCCACCTTAAGGGAGATTTGCACTTCGCCTAAATCTTGCGGATGCAAACGCAGTTCGGCACTTTGTTGCCCCTGGCGGGTAAACAGCGAAATATGCTGGCTTAAGGATTGTTGCCATTCGTGGGAACCCAGCGGTGCGCTCAAAACAGGCGCTGCGACGGTGGGCAGTGGCTGCGTCTGGTGCGGAGTAATTAGCGGACTGGTGACAGTAGTAACAGGTGAAGGCGTGCTGATGATCTCCGCTTTACTCTGGGCTTCAGCGACCAGCGGTGTTAATGGCTGATCTGGCGCACCAGGGGCGTCGTCAGGTTGTGCTGTTGCGAGTTGCGCGGTAGTCAGTTTTGTTGAGAGTGCTTGCTTCTGCGTCGGTAACGCTGTGACAGGCGCATCAGTCACTTTGGGGGTATTGTCAAAACCGGGCAGCATAGCAAAAAGGGCGCTCAGGCTGGCGACAGCATCTTCATTAAGGTCATCCGTTTTATCGTCGGCGACCGTCTCCTTTTCTGGCATGGCTGCCAGCGTATTAACCAGAGCCGTCGTCAGCGGCGTTGTATCGGGTCGTGCTGCGGTTATTTCAGCCAGCGTTTCGTCAGTAGCGATGTGTAAATCAGACGGCAATACCCCGGCCAGAATTTCGCTGGCGCGTTCTTTACCTTGCGCGTGTGGGGTATCCACTGCAACCTGAAGCAATGGCGAAGCTTTGCCTGGTGCTGCATCTCCTGCTAATGCCCCGCTCAACAACGCAAGAAAATCCTGTGCCGTGTCAGTGGCGCTAGCACCGGGCAATGTGGATGTGTCAACGTCAGCGGTAATCAAGGGCGCTAAACGAATCATTCAGTTTTCCTCATGGCGGCGCGCTGGGCGAACTCGTCCATCTTTTTCTGATCGAGGCGGTTTTCTGCTAACAGGGCCGCCGTGGATTGCCGTTCCTGGAGGGTCTGCCAGGCCTGCAAACGTTGTTTCTTTTCTCGCCAGCTGTTCAGAGCAATGTCAACTTTCTGCGTCCACTGATTAAGCTGCTGGCGGTGCTGGGTAATGGCCTTTTCCAGCGTCTGAATGAACTGCTGGTAGTTGATCCAGCGATTACTGGTCATTCCTGCACTCATGTCGTTGTTCAGGTTGCTGCGATATTCGTTTTGATAATCGATCAGCATTTTGAGTTGTTCTTCCGCCTGCTGACATCCGCGACGCATTTCACCCAGCAGGCGGGCCGCATTATCCACCTCTTTTTCTGCCAGATCTTTCAGGGTCGCCAGGGCGCCATGTTCTGCCATCTGCTGTTATCTCCTGCGTAATCACACCGTCGGAAAAATACGTTCCAGCCCCTGGAGAGAGTCTTCCCAGTCCGCGCGTTCAAAAATGCCTTGTTGCAAATAGCCCTCCAGCTGCGGCCACAAGGCGATAGCTTTATCGAGCATTGGATCGCTGCCTTTGGCATACGCGCCGACGCTGACCAGATCGCGGTTACGTTGAAAACTCGACAACAGCTGCTTGAATGTGCGTACCCGCGCGTAATGCT
Source organism: Escherichia sp. E14S1 (assembly GCF_004211995.1). Taxonomy (NCBI): domain Bacteria; kingdom Pseudomonadati; phylum Pseudomonadota; class Gammaproteobacteria; order Enterobacterales; family Enterobacteriaceae; genus Escherichia; species Escherichia sp. E14S1. The sequence goes on along the minus strand of NZ_RHJQ01000012.1, from coordinate 308,246 downwards.
GCTCGCTGATCAACGCCGTCATTGCACGGCTGATTGAGGCTTCAATATCAATTGCCGGATAGTGCCCGGCTTCCGCCAGACGACGAGAAAGCACAATGTGACCGTCGAGGATCGCCCGCGCGGAGTCGGCAATCGGATCCTGCTGGTCATCGCCTTCGGTGAGCACGGTATAAAACGCGGTAATCGAGCCGCCGCCGCTGATTCCGTTTCCGGCACGTTCGACCAGCGCCGGTAATTTGGCGAATACCGACGGCGGATAACCTTTGGTGGCGGGTGGTTCGCCAATCGCCAGCGCAATCTCACGTTGGGCCATCGCGTAGCGGGTGAGGGAGTCCATAATCAGCAATACATGCTGACCACGATCGCGAAAATCTTCGGCAATGCGCGTGGCATAGGCGGCACCCTGCATTCGCAGGAGCGGAGAAACATCCGCCGGAGCGGCAATCACCACGGAGCGCGCACGCCCTTCGGCACCGAGAATATTTTCAATAAAATCTTTTACTTCTCGCCCACGTTCACCAATCAAACCAACGACGATCACATCGGCTCGGGTGTAGCGTGCCATCATTCCCAGCAGCACACTTTTACCAACGCCAGATCCGGCAAACAGCCCCATACGCTGCCCGCGCCCAACGGTAAGCAGGGCATTAATTGGGCGCACGCCCGTATCCAGCACATGCTCAATCGGTGTACGTTGCAACGGGTTAAACGGCGGGGTAATCAGGGCGCCTGTTTCAGTCGTGTCGGGGGAGGGCAGACCATCGAGCGGTTTACCACCGCCGTCCAGAACGCGACCTAATAACGCCGGACCGAGCGGTAGCTGCTTGCCGCTTTGCAGCCCATCGCCGGAGATATTTCTGGCGTAAACGCGTGCGCCGGGCAGCACGCCTTCCACTTCCTCCAGCGGCATTAAAAACAGCCGTTGACCGTTAAAGCCAACCACTTCGCTTTCTACTTCGTGCGTTTCGGTGCCGTTCTGACGTTCAATGACACAGGTTGCGCCGAGCGGCAGTTGCAATCCGGTGGCTTCCAGCACCAGCCCGGTGGCGCGGGTTAATCGCCCGTAGCGACGCACCGCAGGCAACTGCGCCATTTTGGCTTCGAAGTTATCCAGCGAGGTTAGCCAGCGAGTCAGCCGCGTGGTCATTACACCACTCCTGGCGCTGCCAGACGGCAGAGTTCTTGCCAGCGGGTGGCGACACTGGCGTCGAGATCGCCTTCATCAGCAGAGACTTTACAACCGCCAGGATGCAGGGTCGGGTCGCCGCGCAAGCGCCAGCCATGCAAACTTAAGGTTGCGCCGAGCATCTCATCAACACGTTGCAGATCATCCGGGTGCACGCGTAGCTGCGGTTTGCCGCTGAATAACGGTTCTTGCTGCAACAACTGTTGGATCTGTTTGATCAGTGCCGAGTTGTCCACCGTTGGCGTCTGGCCGATCACCTGACGCGCTGCCTCCAGCGCCATCTGCATCAGGCGTGAAGCAATCACGCTATCCAGCGCGTCAAGGGTGGTCTGAAACTCGCTGACCAGTTGCTGCATCCGGGCATGAATCGGCGCTTGCTGGGATTTTGCTTGTGCCAGCCCTTGTTCCAGCCCCTGAGCCAGACCTTCCTGATAGCCTTGTTTATGGCCTTGCTGGCGACCTTCGGCAATCCCCGCCTGATAACCTTGCTCGTGGGCCTGCATTTGCAGTTGTGCCAGTTGCTGCTCAAGGCTGGGTTCGGCCTCTTCAGTGACGGTTTCTTCTGGCTCCATCAGCGGCACAAACTCCGCCTGTGGTGGCGCGAGATCGTCCGGTGTCCAGGTTTTCCACGGCAGATTATCAGACATAGGTATCCTCGCCGCTGCCAATCACCATCTCGCCGGTTTCGGCAAGGCGGCGCACAATCAGCAGAATCGCTTTCTGTTCGTTTTCCACCTGCGACAGACGCACCGGACCACGGTTGGCGAGATCGTCGCGCAGAATATCGGCAGCACGTTGCGACATATTGCGCAGGAATTTTTCGCGCAGTGGCTGTTCTGCACCTTTCAGCGCGATCAGTAACGATTCGGAATCCACTTCCTGCAACAGACGCTGGATGCTGCGATCGTCGACATCCACCAGATTTTCGAACAGGAACATCTCGTCGATAATTTTCTGCGCCAGCTCGCCGTCAAATTCACGCACGGCGGTAATAACCGCTTCTTCCTGCTGAGTTTTCATCAGGTTGATAATTTCGGCTGCTGTTCTCACGCCGCCCATTTTGCTGCGTTTGAGATTCTGGCCATCGAGCAGGCCATTCAGCACTTCTGTCAGTTCAGCCAGCGCGGCAGGTTGTACGCCGCCAAATGTGGCGATACGTAGCATCACGTCGTGGCGCAGACGTTCATCGAACAACGCCAGAATATCGGCGGCTTGAGCGCGTTTCAGATGCACCAGAATGGTGGCGATAATCTGTGGATGTTCATCGCGAATCAGATCGGCGGCGCTCTGTGGCTCCATAAAGTTGAGCGTTTCAATACCGCTGGCAGTGTCGCGGGTTTCGAGAATATCTTCCAGCAGGCTGGCGGCACGCTCTTCGCCCAGCGCTTTGACCAGCACTGAACGCAGATAATCATTGGCGTTAATATTCAATGCGGCAAACTGTTCGGCTTCTTGTTCAAACTCTGCCAGTACTTCAGTTAATTGTTTGTTGGAGATCTGCGAGACGTTCGCCATTGCCGCGCTCAGGGTTTGCACTTCTCGTTGGGACAGGTGCTTGAATACCTCTGCCGCCCGGTCTTCGCCAATGGTCATCAGCAGAATGACGCTTTTATCGGTGCCTGTCAGGTTACTCATGATCGTTATTTATCCACTGGCGAATGACCAGCGCCACTACGCGCGGATCGTTATCAGACATGTCGCGGATGCGCTGGCTCATTACCTCAGCCCCCAGACGTTGGTTAGCGCGGCGTTGTTGCAGTTGTTCGTCTTTGCTCAGGCGTACTTCCACTGCATCTTCCGTCTCCTGGCAAGTTTGTGTCTGTTGCTGAACGGCTTTCACCACCTCAGCGCGGCGGATTAATTGCGGACGCACCGCTTTACGCCACAGCAGCCACGCCACCAGTATCACCAGCAACCAGCGTCCGGCAGCCAGTAACTGATCGATAAACGCTTGTTGTTGCCAGAACGGCAACTCACCACCACTTTCATCACTACTGGTAAACAGCGAGTTGACGACATTGAGCGAATCACCGCGTTTTTCCGAAAAGCCCATTGCCTCGCGGGTCAGATCATCAATTTGTTTCATCTGTTCGGCGCTCAGTGGCAACGGTTTGCCATCCGGCAGCGTTTTGTAATTCACCACTACCGCGACAGACAGACGTTGCACGTCGCCGACGTTCATTTTGGTATGACGAATGGTGCGATCGACTTCGTAGTTGCTGGTTTCATTACGCTGTGTGCTGCGCGGTCCACTATTGCTGGTGGTACTCGTCTGTTGTTGGCGATTGTTTTGATTTGCCGGAGGCGTACTGATCGGCGCGTTATTTGCGGGCGCGGGCTGATTAGATAATGCCCCCGGCACGCCGCCCGGATAACCGGAACCGCTTTGCTCGCTTTCATTCAGTTGACGGGAACGAAGCGCCGCCTGCGACTCATTGCCATTAGGGCGATACTGCTCTTCTGTTTGCTCTTTACTGGCGAAATCCAGCTGCGCTGTGACTTGCGCATGAATATTGCCGTTGCCGACAATAGGCGACAGAATTGCTTCAATACGACGCTGAATGCGGCCTTCGACATCGCTGGTATATTTCAACTGAACATCATTGAGATCGCGCCCGCTGGTGTTGGACTGGGTTAACAGATGCCCACCTTGATCCACCAGTGTAACGTTACCCGGTGGCAGCCCAGCTACTGCACTGGAAACCAGATGCACAACGGCGCTAATTTGCCCTTCATCCAGCGCACGTCCTGGCAATAAATTCACAGTCACCGATGCGGAAGGGGATTTTTGCTCACGGACAAATAAAGACGGTTTCGGCATCGCCAGATGCACGCGCGCCCCTTTTACCGGGCCGATAGTTTCGATGGTACGAGAAAGTTCGCCTTCCAGCGCTCGCTGATAATTCACCTGTTCGCTGAACTGGCTGATACCAAACTTTTCCTGATCGAGCAGCTCAAAGCCGACCGCTCCGCCTTTAGGTAAGCCTTGCTGCGCCAGACGCAGACGCAATTCGTGAACCTTATCCGCCGGAACTTCAATTGCACCACTGGCTTCACTAAAGCGGTAAGGGATGTTCATCTGCGTCAGTTGGCTGACAATCGCGCCACCATCCTGATCGGAAAGGTTGCTGAATAACGTGCGGTAATCAGGGGCTTTTGCCCATAGAACTAACGCGACTATCACTGCCACTGCAGCGGAACCAGCAACAATCAAAGGGATTCTCGGATTCGCGCGTAGGCGATTAAGCCACTCAAGAGATTTTGTCTGGGCTGCAGTCGTATTCATCGCGCACCTCGCGGCAGATGAAAGACGGCGTTATTGGCAAAGTGGAACAAGACGCACTCCCGGGTCAGCAAACTCGAAAAATTGACGGCCTCATTATTTGTGGTTTTATTTTTTTCTATGCGCCAATTAACCCGGTTTTTTATCGTTATTTAACGCCTTTATCTTATTGACTTACTGTTAATCTCTGCTACCAGAAATGGTCCAGGAGATGAATATGTCAGCCATACAGGGGATTGAAGGGGTTATCAGCCAGTTACAGGCTACGGCGATGAGTGCCCGTGCGCAGGAATCACTACCACAACCTGGCATCAGTTTTGCCGGACAGCTTCATGCCGCGCTCGATCGTATAAGTGATACGCAAACCGCCGCCCGCACCCAGGCAGAAAAATTCACCCTCGGCGAACCCGGCGTAGCGCTAAACGATGTGATGGCCGATATGCAAAAAGCCTCAGTTTCAATGCAAATGGGGATTCAGGTGCGTAATAAGCTGGTGGCGGCGTACCAGGAAATGATGTCCATGCAGGTGTAGGTTTTGTAACTGAGGCGATAAAACAAAAAATGGCCTACGAAACCTGGGGCGGCGGTTAGTGAATGTAAACACATAATCAGCATTCCCTGCCGCAGTTGGTTGGGCTACCAGTCATGACAATTGATGATTTTCATATAAGTTCAAGGTCATAAAACGGCTATTTGGATCCGGTTTATAATCAGCGAAGGGCTCGCAGGCAGTGAAGCCATGTTTGAGATAAAGTTGATGGCAGGCCGTAAATCCAGCATGTGTTCCTGTTTCTAAACTCAGGCGATGAAGGCGTCTGTCATGTGCAACCCGCAAAATATGCCGTAAAATCAGATTTGCAACGCCACGACGTAAAAAGTCTGGCGCAGTACGCATTGATTTCAACTCGCCATGTTCATCATCCAGTAACTTCAGCGCGCCAATTCCGGCGAGTCGATCTCCTTCCCATGCTGACCAGAATGTCACTGCCGGATCACGTAGTTTTTGTACGTCCAAAGCATGGATGCTTTCTGGTGGAGATTGTTCCTGCATACCGGAAATATGGTAATTCACAAATGCTTGTACTGCAGGATGGGAGAGATCATCTGTTTTGACAGTGAACATGATTGTTTCTTGTTGGTTGTCTAATGACAACATACCAACAGGCGAAAACATTTTTGTCTAATAGATGTTTCTTATGACACAGTTCTGTTTGTAAAAAATGACCGCTCACCATTGTATGGAGCCATCGCTGGAAGAACGCTTCGCAGTAACTTGCTTTCAGAATGCCCATCGAGTGATGGGCGTGTATAGGGTATGACACACCGCGGGCTCTACGGTGAACGATGATGCTTGATAATTCACCCCGCCTGTTATCTGGTGCGCCCCAGGGCTTTCTTTGTCATCAACGAAAAATACATGGTCACAGGCATGAACATGAAGGTGTTAGTTAATCGCTATTTCGGAACCGTTCATTTAAAAAATTTTATTAATAACCAGTCACTGTCAGGGCTGAGCTGGCGAGAACAGCTAAATGAGTGGTTTGTTGTTCTCGACATCTTCAATATATAAGAGTGTATTATCGATAGAATAGTAACGCCGCTTATTATCACCAACGTCAGTAACCCACCGGAAAACGCCAGCCTTTGCAAGCGTTATACAATATTCCCGAAATGTTGACTGTCTTGAAATGTGAGTCCGGGCTGCTTTTTTGACTTGCTCAGGATCCTTGATGGCACTGACTTTTAATAGACTTCTGCTCCCTCTGATTAACAAAACATTGTCATCGTGCGTGACGATCCTGATGTTATCTGTGGCAAGATAGTAAATATAATGTGCAATACGATGACGTTTTAACTCAGCATAAAACCAGGAAAAGTTTAGCTCCGTTCTCACTTGCTCAAACATCTTTTGAAAATTAGCAACCTGATCCATCAGGGAAATAATCTCTCGTCAGTTGTGAGGGAGAGTAGTTTGCATGATCGGTGTTATTCCTTCAATCTGGTCCGATCACTTAATGCTGTGTCTGTGTGAATCAATAATAGTCCAACTGCGGTACGGAAAATAGACAACGGAGTATTCGTAGCAAGTGACTCCCGCTGCCTGAAACAGCGGAAGAAAAGATTACTTCTGAATTAGATAACGAATGGTCGGCCCGTCTTGCTGAATATCCAGTACCGTATAGCCGTGATTACGCGCATCCAGCGGAATATTGTTAATCGACTGTGGACAATCGCTGACTACTTCTAGGATCTCGCCTTTTTTTAACTGCGGCATCGCCTCAAGGGTTGCAACCGCCGGGTAAGGGCAGGGCTCGCCCACCATATCAAGACGGTAATCAGGAACGATATTTTTCATGCGATCTCCTTAGCTGTCTGCGGCGCCGCACGGCGGAAGAAGCGTTTTTCCCAACCGATAATCAGCATCAGCGCAGCGAACAATAGTAAATATGTCACTAGCAGGCCGCCCATTGGACCAAAGGTTTTTAGCAGGTTGATTTTGTCCCAGTCGGTTGCCAGTGCCGGGGCGAAATCATCCCAGTAATACGCCAAAATCGTGGAGCCAATAACGTTGCCCAGACCGACCCACCAGTAATGCACCTGGCCTTCCACCGCGCGGTACATCCATCCCGTTTCGCAGCCGCCCGCCAGCACAATACCAAAACCAAACAGTAATCCACCAATTACCGCGTTCGGACCCGCCCACATGATTTTGGGTTCTACGCCTAACTGTACATAACTGAAAATCCCGATGGCACTTACCGCCATACCGAAAATGATCGCTTTCGCCATGTGGGTTCGTCCGGTGATCCACATGTCGCGGAACGCCGAAGTAAAGCAGATTTGTGCACGTTCTATCAGCAAGCCAAAGCCGACACCAAACAGCATCGCCAGCCCCAGCTTTGGTTGGTTCATCGCCGTCAGCAGCGCCCAGCCCAGCATGCCGAAAAAGACCAGCATCCCGAGACGAAAACGGCGCCGCGCCTGATCTGGTTTCTGCGTCAACGGTGAGGCGGCAGAGACTTTCTGCATTTTCACGGGGATACGAAAGACAGGCAGCAGGGTAAAGCGCGCGCCAAACCATGAGCCGATGGCGGTAGCGATGGCAAAGAACCAGGCGTGCAGCGAGAACTGAGGAATGCCGGTAAAGAACGCCGCCAGGTTACAGCCCATCGCCAGACGTGCACCAAAACCAGCAATAATCCCGCCAATAATGGCCTGCATAATGCGGATACGGCTACGCGGCATGCGTAGTTTGACGTTGTTGGCCCATAATGCCGCGGCAAAACAGCCGCCGAACATACCGAGAATCATCATCCCGTCAATGCGGGTTAATGGCGATCCTTCCAGATGGATGATTTTAAAATAGCCCCACTCTTCAGCATGGACGCCAAACAGTTGCAGGAGCTGACCGCCCCAGCGGGTAAATTCACCCGTAACTGCCCAAAAGGTGCCGGTAATGCCAAAATAGTAAGTGGAGAGAATGCCCGCCGCGATGACCGCAGGGATTGGCGCCCAGAATTTAATCAACCAGGCTTGTTTGAATTGCTGCCATGACATGTATGTAGCCTCTGAACTCAGAAGGTTTAAACAAGAGTCGCGAATCATACATCAGGAGAATTTATTTGCGCGGCAATAATTCACAAAAATAATAGTTAGATCAAATTTCTCTTTGGGCCTGGAAAGGGTGGCAGCGTCAGGGCTTTAATGCCACAATCCACTTTTCTTCTCATGCAGGACGAATGATGAAAAAACTCGCAATTGCAGGCGCACTCATGTTGTTGGCGGGCTGTGCCGAAGTCGAAAACTATAATAATGTTGTAAAAACCCCTGCGCCAGACTGGTTGGCAGGGTACTGGCAGACCAAAGGGCCGCAACGTGCGCTGGTCAGCCCGGAAGCGATTGGTAGCCTGATTGTCACTAAAGAGGGTGATACCCTGGATTGCCGTCAATGGCAGCGAGTGATTGCGTTACCGGGTAAGCTGACGCTGATGTCTGATTCTCTCACTAACGTTACTGTGAAACGTGAGCTGTACGAGATTGAGCGTGACGGTAACACTATTGAGTATGATGGCATGACGATGGAACGCGTGGCTCGTCCGACGGCAGAGTGTGCCGCCGCGCTGGAAAAAGCGCCGTTACCGACGCCGCTGCCGTAATGAAATTCCCCTGGCCCAGGGGGATTTTCATGTCAAAAAAAGTGCCCGATACGCAAGCTTATCGGGCCTGGAACTGTAACGGCGCCGCAATAACGATGCGTGTATTGTCAGCGATCGGTTTTAAATCACCTCTTCGATAACCCAAACGCTGACGCTGCCGCCGTTGCAAAAGAATGTCGCTTCGCCATTTTCATCGGTAACTATGCTCTCTTGTCGATTACCGAGGAAATCGCGCCAGGTTTTATTGCCGTAGTTCTCCCCCAGATTAATCGTCTTTTCGCCATCCTCACCGTTCGACATAACCACAACGCAGCCAGGATATTCATCGGTGCCACTGCGACTAAAGGCAATACAGTTCGGATGATCGAAAAATAGCGTCTGTACACCGTGGGCAAAACGCTGGCGGGCGAGGATTAGCTCATCAAGTTGTTCGATTATTGGCATATCGATTGGATAGGTCTGTCCGTCACCACCGACATCTTCGTAATGAGCCCCGTACAGATCAGGGTAAAACACCGAAGGCACGCCATTTTCCCGTAGCAAAATAAGGGCATAAGCCAGTGGCTTAAACCACGGCTCCACCGGAGCTTCAAGGGCTTGTAACGGCTGGGTGTCGTGGTTGGCGACCAGCGTCACAGCGTGGAAAGGATCGACTTCAACCAATGTGCCGCTAAAAATCTCAGTCATATCATAATCACGCCCCATACGAGACGCTTCGTGGAATTTCATCTGCAGCGGTGCATCAAACAGCATGGTTTTACCTTCCACCTGGTCAATATACGTTTGCAGTTTCTCGACCTCGCGCGACCAGTATTCCGCCACAATAAAGAGTGGTTTCGGCGCAACTTCTTGCACATGCTCGATCCACTCTTTATAGAACCACGCCGGAATATGTTTTACCGCGTCGAGACGAAAACCATCGCACTGAGTTTGTTCCATTACCCAGCGCGCCCAGTATTTGAGCTCTTCGGTGACGGCATGGTTACGAAAATCGATATTTTCGCCCATCAGATAATCGAAATTGCCTAATTCATCATCGACCTGATCATTCCAGCCTTCGCCAGTGTAATCGTTGATGATTTTAAAGATGCCATCTTCATGCGGGTTTTCGATATGGTCGATACCGCTAAAACATTTGAAGTCCCATATAAATTGTGAATATTTTCCGGCTCGTGCAGGGAAGGTGTAACGGGTCCAGCCTTCGCATTCGATAATTTCATCATCAATTTGCGTGCGACACTCTTCGTTAACTCGCTGAACGCGAATCGCTTCTTTTTCGTCGGCACCCATTTTGTGGTTCACCACCACATCCAGCAGTACGGCGATGTCGTTGCGTTTAAGCGCGTCGATGGCCGCCAGCAATTGCGCTTTATCACCATATTTCGTCGCGACAGTGCCTTTTTGATCAAACTCGCCTAAATCAAATAAATCATAGGAGTCGTAGCCGACAGAATATCCGCCCGATGCGCCTTTATAGGCAGGTGGTAGCCAGACCATATTGATACCAATATCATTTAAACCGTCGGCGCGCTCGGCAAGCTCGGGCCAGAGCTTGCCGCCTTCAGGGTAATACCAGTGAAAGCATTGCAACAGCGTGGGATTACGCATTCTTCGACTCCACATGAGGGGAACATTAGAAGCGTAGCCGTAATCAGGTTATTCGCGAGTAATCCAACTTTTATGCTTTGCCAAAATGCAGATGGGGAGAAAAATTGACGATATTCTCCTGCGGCGCCAGTACGTAGCCGCCCTGGTCGCCGTAAGCACTTAATACGGATTTTTGCATCGATGACTGACCAACCAGCTTCGCCAGCTCATCCATTCGCCCCTGCAATAACTGCTTAACGTTGCTTTCGTTGTCCAGGACGAGGCGTAGCATCGGTTTGAGTTGTTCCTGCATCATGGCAGAGGGTGCCATCTCTTCCGTCAGGTGTGCGATTTGTTGCACCGCATTCACATAATCCATTTCGCTGGCGATGAGTTCATCCCATCGTCCTTCTGTCGCCAGGCGTAACATGAGCTGGCTTTTTTCGACAAGTTGCTGCCAGGCAAAATACAAGTGCGGTGCATGGTTCATCAGACAGGGTCCTGAATCAAAGAAGGGGAGAGTAAAGTCTCTTTCCAGGCATCGGCAATATTGCGCATCAACGTTTCCACTTCTTCTACTGCGGAGACATCGTTACGCAAATTCGCTTGCAGCAAACGCCTGACCATATAGCTATAGAGCGCAATTAAATTCTGGGTTAATTCATCCTGGCTTTCTTCTTCGAGGCTCACCTTCAGCCCATTCTCAATGATGTTGATAGCTTTCGATAAAGAAACGCCTTTACCTTCCAGGTTGTTGTCCTGCATAAACAGGCGTGCTCTTACCAGCGCACTCAACACGCCGTCAAATAGCATGGTAACCAGTTGCTGTGGACTGGCGCTCATCACGGCGCTCTCAACGCCAATTTGTGCATAGGCCTGCGTGCCTTTTGCGCTGTACATAGTCTCTCCTGAAGATTATTTCGAGCTGCTATTTGAGGTGTCGAATTGCTGTGTCAGATAGCTACTGGTGGAGTTAAGCGAGTTCATTAACACATCCAGTTGGGTGAACTGGGCTTTGTAGCGCGCCATTAATGTATCGATACGTTCACTGGCAGCGTTGTACTGATCCGTCAAATTGTTCAGCGTTTTGCTTACGCCATCTTTTGCAGCCTGGATTATCCCGGTGGAGGAGAGCCAACTGGTCAGGTTGCTGCTAATGCTGGTGGTTACGCCAGTGCTTTTACCGTCACCAATAAACATTTCACCTACGCCAGTGGCATCTTTCTTCAGGGCCGTTTGCAGCTTGTCAGTCGCTATTTCCAGCTTACCGGTACTGGCGTCGGTGGTAATACCGATCTGTGCCAATGTTTTATAGGCCGAACTGCTATGCGTATTGGCAAGCAGCGTTTTTAACTGGGTCTGGATGGTGCGCAGCGTGGAGTCACCGAGTAACGCGCCGTTGCTGGAGTCCTGACTCTCTGCCCCGGCATCGACTGCGGTGTATTTTGTTAAGCTGCTGAACGTATCCTGTAACGTGTTATAGGCATCCACCCACGCTTTAACCGCATTTTCAGCTTTGGAGGTGTCTTTGCTGATGGTGAGGGTCTGATTACCAGTGGTGACGTCATTCAGGTTGAGAGTGATATCTTCCAGCGCGTCACTGATTGTGTTGCTGCTGTTTTCAATCTCAACGTTATTAACCGTCAGTTTGGCGTTCTGCGCGGTGACGCTTTCAATCATGCCATTACTGCTATCACCCGACGTTCCGTTGTAACCCATAAAACTTTGCAGGGCGCTGTCGCCGCTGACGCTCAGTTTCATGGCGTTATCGCTACCGGTATCATTGGCGGTGATAGACAAACGATACTCGCCGTTACCCACATTGATGATACTGGCGCTGACGCCGGCTTTGGCGTTGTTAATTGCATCGCGGATGCCAGAGAGTGACGAGTTAGCCGCGCTGATATCAATCGTGACGGGATCTTTTCCACCGCCTTGCTGGATGGTCAGTACGCTATCGCTGGTGGCGATGGCGGCTTTGTTGTCTTTTTGGCTGTTTTGGGTCGTGAGCGTCTGTGCCTGTGCCAGTTGGCTGACACTAATGGTGTATTTTCCGGCAATCGCGCTGCCCGTGGTGGTGGCGCTAAAAGCCGAGGAACTGCTGGTGGTTGAGGTAGCAGTAAATAAGTCGGCTTTATTCAGTGCCGTGTTGGCGGTCTGAAAACTCTCCAGCGCGCTTTTCAGCGTCCCGTAGGCGCTCAGTTTCGCGGTGTACGAGCTTTGCTGTTTTGATATCGGCGTCAGGGTAGATTTTTCTGCCGCCTCAAGACTGTCGAGGATGCTGCTGAGATCCAGCCCCGACCCAACCCCGAGCGTTGAAATACTAGCCATATATATTCCTTAATCATGCGACATGTAGAACGAATACCGGGGTTATCGGCGCAAGCGGGGCAAAGTTTACGATTTATTTTTGGGCTTAATGACACGAACAGCAACGAGGAAGGGGAGTATTTCGACGGCTAGAAAAAAATTCTAAAGGTTGTGAGTGACCAGACGATAACAGGGTTGACGGCGACGAAGCCGAAGGGTGGAAGCCCAATACTTAAACCGTAGAGCTAAAAAACAGGAATAAAAATTATGGCACAAGTCATTAACACCAACAGCCTCTCGCTGATCACTCAGAACAACATCAACAAAAACCAGTCTGCTCTGTCGACTTCTATCGAACGCCTCTCTTCTGGTCTGCGTATCAACAGTGCGAAAGACGACGCCGCTGGTCAGGCGATTGCTAACCGTTTCACCTCTAACATTAAAGGGCTGACTCAGGCCGCGCGTAACGCCAATGACGGTATTTCTCTGGCGCAGACCGCAGAAGGCGCACTGTCTGAAATCAACAACAACTTGCAGCGTGTGCGTGAGTTGACCGTTCAGGCGACGACCGGCACGAACTCTGATTCTGACCTGTCTTCTATTCAGGACGAAATCAAATCCCGTCTGGATGAAATTGACCGTGTTTCCGGTCAGACCCAGTTCAACGGCGTGAACGTGCTGGCGAAAGACGGTTCGATGAAGATTCAGGTTGGCGCCAATGACGGGCAGACCATCTCTATTGATTTGCAGAAAATTGATTCTTCAACTTTAGGGCTGAATGGCTTCTCAGTTTCTAAAAACTCTCTTAATGTCAGCAATGCTATCACATCTATCCCGCAAGGCGTTGGCAATAAACCTGTTGATGTTAATTTTGGTGATACTGATGAGTCTGCAGCAATTGCAGCTAAATTGGGCGTATCCGATACGTCAAACCTGTCGCTGCACAACATCCTTGATAAAGATGGTAAGCCGACAGCTGATTATGTTGTTCAGTCAGGTAAAGACTTCTATGCTGCTTCTGTTAATGCCACTTCGGGTAAAGTAACCTTAAACACCATTAATGTTACTTATGATGATTATGCGAACGGTGTTGACGATGCCAAGCAAACAGATCAGCTGATCAAAGTTTCAGCAGATAAAGACGGCGCAGCTCAAGGTTTCGTCACACTTCAAGGCAAAAACTATTCTGCTGGTGATGCGGCAGACATTCTTAAGAATGGAGCAACCGCTCTTGCATTAACGGATCTGAATTTAAGTGATGTTACTGATACTAATGGTAAGGTAACTACAACTGCGACTGAGCAATTTGAAGGTGCTTCAACCAACGATCCACTGGCACTTTTAGACAAAGCTATCTCACAAGTTGATACTTTCCGCTCCTCCCTCGGTGCCGTACAAAACCGTCTGGATTCTGCGGTCACTAACCTGAACAACACCACCACCAACCTGTCTGAAGCGCAGTCCCGTATTCAGGACGCCGACTATGCGACCGAAGTGTCCAACATGTCGAAAGCGCAGATCATCCAGCAGGCGGGTAACTCCGTGCTGTCTAAAGCTAACCAGGTGCCGCAGCAAGTTCTGTCTCTGCTGCAGGGTTAATCGCCAAAACCTGACTAACCGATAATGACAGCAAACGCCAAATTGCCTGATGCGCTACGCTTATCAGGCCTACGAGGTGAATCGCAATTAATTAAATTTGCATATTCGTCCGGGCCGGATAAGGCATTTACACCGCATCCGGCAAGATGAAGCGTACGTTGTCAGATCTCTTAACCCCGCGTCCGGCGGGGTTATTTTGCTCATTATTTACCGATCACTCTAAATAACCGCTTATTTCACCCATTAATCGTCCGATTAAAAAACCTGCAGAAACGGATAATTATGCCGATTACTTATATAACGCAGGGTTGTTTATCGTGAAATCACTCTATACCGCTGAAGGTGTAATGGATAAATACTCGCTGTGGCAGCGTTATATCCCGCTGGTGCGTCACGAAGCATTGCGCCTGCAGGTCCGACTGCCCGCGAGTGTAGAACTTGATGATCTCCTACAGGCGGGCGGCATTGGATTACTTAATGCCGTTGAACGTTATGACGCCCTGCAAGGAACGGCATTTACAACTTACGCAGTGCAGCGAATCCGTGGCGCTATGCTGGATGAACTTCGCAGCCGTGACTGGGTGCCACGAAGCGTGCGACGCAATGCGCGTGAAGTGGCGCAGGCAATGGGGCAACTGGAGCAGGAACTTGGCCGTAACGCCACAGAAACTGAAGTGGCAGAACGTTTAGGGATCGAAATCGCCGATTATCGACAAATGTTGCTTGATACTAATAACAGCCAACTCTTTTCCTACGATGAGTGGCGTGAAGAGCATGGCGATAGTATTGAACTGGTAAGTGACGATCATCAGCGCGAAAACCCGTTACAAAAATTACTGGAAAGTAATTTGCGTCAACGGGTAATGGAAGCCATCGAAATGTTGCCGGAGCGTGAACAGTTAGTATTAACGCTCTATTACCAGGAAGAGCTTAATCTCAAAGAGATTGGCGCGGTGCTGGAAGTTGGTGAATCGCGGGTCAGTCAGTTACACAGTCAGGCCATTAAACGGTTACGCACCAAACTGGGTAAGTTATAGCTTAAGTAAATGCCGCACATTAATTTTGAATACCAGGAGTTCTTAATAATGATGCAGCACCAGAAAAGGCGGCCATTGAGTCGCTATCTTAAAGACTTTAAACACAGTCAAACCCATTGCGCATTTTGCCGTAAACTACTTGATCGCATTACGCTGGTTCGCGACGGTAAAATAGTGAATAAAATCGAGATTTCCCGTCTCGATACACTGCTTGATGAAAATGGTTGGCAGGAAGAACAAAAATCATGGTCCGCGTTGTGTCGTTTTTGCGGCGATTTACACTGCAAAACGCAGAGTGATTTTTTTGATATTATCGGCTTCAAGCAGTTTCTCTTTGACCATACTGAAATGAGCCCCGGTACTGTGCGCGAATATGTGGTACGTCTGCGTCGTTTGGGTAATTATTTAAGCGAGCAAGATATTTCCACCGACCTGCTGCAGGATGGTTTTCTTGATGAAAACCTGGCGCCTTGGCTACCCACCACAAGCACCAATAATTACCGCATCGCATTACGTAAGTATCAGTGTTACCAGACGCAAACCCGCGGTGATCTTGCGCAGAATTCCCCCTGCATGTCAGCTTCTGATATATATTAAATAAGAATAAGATGTAGCAGACTTGTTTTTGTGTTTACAAACAATAGCTCTACACTGCAAACCAACAAAACAACATTCGGGGTGAATATGAAACTAGCACATCTGGGACATCAGGCGTTGATGGGCGTTATGGCCGTGGCGCTGGTTGCGGGTATGAGCGTGAAAAGTTTTGCCAACGAAGGCCTGCTCAATAAAGTAAAAGAGCGTGGCACGTTGCTGGTGGGACTGGAAGGGACTTACCCGCCGTTTAGCTTTCAGGGCGATGACGGCAAGTTGACTGGTTTTGAAGTGGAATTTGCCCAACAACTGGCAAAACATCTGGGCGTTGATGCCGCATTAAAACCGACCAAATGGGACGGGATGCTGGCGTCACTGGATTCTAAACGCATCGATGTGGTGATTAACCAGGTCACCATTTCTGATGAACGCAAGAAAAAATACGATTTTTCTACCCCTTACACCATTTCCGGTATTCAGGCGCTGGTGAAAAAAGGTAATGAAGGCACAATAAAAACCGCAGACGACCTGAAAGGTAAAAAAGTTGGTGTTGGTTTAGGCACCAACTATGAAGAGTGGCTGCGTCAGAATGTTCAGGGTGTTGATGTGCGCACCTATGATGACGACCCGACCAAGTACCAGGATCTGCGCGTAGGCCGTATTGATGCCATCCTGGTTGACCGTCTGGCGGCGCTGGATTTGGTGAAGAAAACCAATGATACGCTGGCAGTAACTGGCGAAGCCTTCTCCCGCCAGGAGTCAGGTGTCGCGCTGCGTAAAGGTAACGAAGACTTGCTGAAAGCAGTTAACGATGCCATTGCAGAAATGCAAAAAGATGGAACCTTGCAAGCCCTTTCCGAAAAATGGTTTGGTGCTGATGTGAGCAAATAATCAACGTATTGACTGGTCCTGCTATAAGTTGACAGATTTCTGTCTGTAAAACGCCTGATGAACGTCATCGGGCGTTTTGTCTTTCAGTGCCAGGTGTGGCCGCTCATGGTTATAAATTGCCACGGATTTTTTACTATTATCCGGACCTGCAGGACGCGAGTTTTTCAGGATCTCGTTTATTCGTTCAGCCAGCGCATTCTGGTCGCAGTCATAACCAACGGTCATTGAGCAGGTTATCCCGTCTCTCTCATGCACTGACTGATAAAGCGCTGGCTACTCCACTACCCGGTTCAGAATGTATACTTCGCCCCCAGCATGGCAGAGGCGTCACTGTATCCCTCGTCACCGATCTGTACACCCACATTGCCCCACAGGTTCAGATGGTCATTAATCTGTCCCTCAACACCGGTTTTTACTTCTCCGATATTGCTGGCGCCGTCCTGATGTACCGTCACACCGTTCATGCGGGCGCCAAAATCACGGGTGTTGTGCAGCCAGTTCACTTCAACGAACGGACGGAACTCATGGGATTTGCCGTCATTCATTCTGTTGTGTTCCTTAATCCAGGTTTTCACGCCCAGAAGGGTATGGACGTTACCGTCACCAGTGCTTTCAACACGGGTACCATTGCGTTCATGGTGCTCATCAGCTTTTACGCCCATCCAGATAACCTGAGCCTGAGGCTGGACATACCATTCGTTCAGACTGCCATGGCTACCGGTAAACTCATCGGTTTTCCAGACATAACCGGTTTCCAGTGAGGCTGTCAGACCTTTTGATTTCCAGGATTCCCCCGGTAGTCCGTCACCTTTCACATCGTTATCGAACCAACTGTACTGTGCCCAGCTATCCAGATAAGCCCCGCTATGTGTCTCATCATTAGCATACCAGGTGGCATACAGACCTGTGTTGTATCCTTTCACACTGCCTTTTGAACTGTATCCGGTACGTACAGAATCTGTATTGTTATGGTCATTACCGTAACCAGCCATAACCCCCAGATGCCAGCGGTCAGATCTGTTCCGGCGCCACTGGGCCAGGTCACCGCCCATCTGCAGGACGTAACGGTTACCCTGTGTTTTCAGTTGACCTGTACCGTCACGCCAGCGGTTGTGTCCCCCTTCATGGCGCATCCACATGCTGGTTTCTTTCTGCTCACCGGTAATCACATCGGTGTAATGCATTGGCCCCAGGCGTTCATGAAGACGGGTCACGAACAGAGTGTTTGCGGCAGCAATGTTCGCCGTGTAGGAGCCAGCTTCCGGGCGCAGGTCGTTGTCATGACCACCCGGAGCAGGTTCAGGGGCAGGGGGTTGCATTGCTTTCAGAGCGCGCAGCAGGAACGGAGTGTTTTTACCACTGGTCAGATACCAGTTATCACGGTTGCTTCCCTGACCACGTCCCAGCGTGTAGTCATAAGCCCCGGCGGCAATACGCCCGGCCTGAATAAATGCAGCACTGTCAGCATTTCCGTCGACATGAATCAACTCAATACCGTTCAGTGTCTGTGCTCCGGTACCACCTGCATTTATAACAACCACTCGGGTCTGACTGGAAGCATTGCCTTTAATAACCAGTTTGTCTGTTGCGGAGCTGTCATTCCCCAGAGCGGTGTTCATGAGCAGTAAGCCATTATTACCGGTATAGTTACCTCCGATCGTCAGTACATTACCCGGAGCATCGGCTCTCAGGTCAAGAGTACCGCTGTTGGTTACGTTCCCGGCGACACCACCAGAGCCGGAGAGTGTCCCCTGCTGAGCGATGGTGACCTGGCTGTTGGCAAGCATGACAGGTGCATCAGCCTTGCCCAGAATCAGTGTGCCGGCAGTGTTAACCAAGCCTGTTCCCAGTCCGTCAGTATTAAGCACTTTCACCATTGCCTTTTCTGCGATAGTGGTGGTGGCATTCAGGGCGCGGCTGGTACCAGTAATATCGAACACGCCACCGCTGATGTTCAGGGAGCCAGAGCCGATGAGGGTACCTGCAGACAGGCCTCCACCTGTGAGGGTCAGATTACCGCCATTAATGTTCAGTATGGAACCTGCTGCGCTGTTCAGTTTACCTGCGGTCTGGCTGTGACCGTTCATGTCCAGCATGGTGTCGTCTGCCAGGCGAATCTCGCTGGTCTGCCCCAGTGCACTGTTGCTGTTCATGCGGACATTGCCGCCGCGGATGTCTGTTACACCTGTGTAAGTGTTTTGGGAGGACAGAATCAGTGTTCCTTCGCCGGCTTTGGTCAGCGTTTTTCCATCCCAGCCATGAGATAACTGAACAGCATTGTTATCTGCAAGCCGTACCTTCAGCTCTAACACCGCGCCATATCTCAGGTCAAACGTGCCATATCCATTTCCTGAAGGGTCATTCCACTTCAGGGAAGAACTAACCTCTTTTACTGTCTGCCCGTTACCACTAAGTGATGTTAAAACATAGTCTTCAGCACCATCACTCAGTAGATTATTATGCTGATAAATATTATTTTCAGAGAGCCCTGTTATGCCGTCGGAGGTCGTCAACAAGCCGTACTCATTTTGCTTCCATATTGTCATGGCAGTATCAACATTAAGCACTGCACCGTTATTGAACTGGATATTGTTGGCAGTTAAATGACTGGAACCTGTACTCATATTCAGCGATGAATCTCTGTCAAATACCGAACTTCCGCTAAAGGTGACATCAGCTCCCGAAACGGAAATATGTGTACCTGTACCCGCACTCAGATTGCCTTTGATCTCAGAGCTGGCGGAGTCTTTATTTGTAATGGACAGAGAATTACCATCAGCATTATTTTCGACATTATTCAAAACAATATCACCTTGAATGACAGAACCAGCGAAGAGATTCAACGAGTTAGTTCCACCATTCAGAGATATTGCGGTATCACAATCTTGCCCTCTGTTACCAGATACTCCTCCGGAGAAGATAACGTTACTTTCACCTTCCTGTCCGCCACTCCCAGGCAATATCCTGCCATGATTATTTATCGTGATATTACTCCCGGAGATAGCAGTACCACCATTACCTCCGTTGCCACCATTACCTCCGGCACCAGTTTTATTATTTTCAAGGGAACGCCATCCATCGCCACCATCACCACCAGTGCCGCCATTTCCACCAATAATATTTCCATAATTATTTATTTCCATATTATTTCCAGATATGGCAATCCCCCCGGTGCCACCAATACCACCAGTACCACCAGAACCAAGGGGCGCTGAGTCAGTGTAATCATATTCATCTGTACCACCTCTACCACCTTCACCACCAGTGCCCCCCTGTCCGCCAGTTATATCTCCCGTATTATTTATCTTAATATTATTACCATATATAGCAGACCCTCCAATACCACCACTACCACCGCTACTTCCATTAATATTCTGATCGGTAGTAAATTCGACACTACCTTCACCACCGCGAGCACCATCCCCCCCCTGGCCACCTGTAATGTGATTATTATTTGTTATCTCCATATTATTTCCGGATATTGCCGTGCCTCCATTCCCTCCTGTGCCGGCAGAAGACCCCCATACCGCCCACCAGGCACCACTACTACCTTGCCCGGCAGTGATGTTTCCGTTATTGCTTATTTGAAGATTATTGCCAGATATGGCAGTCCCACCAACAGCAGGAGTCCCAGTTAAACCACTGCTCTTATCGCCATAACCACTGGCTCCAGGCATTCCGCCATTGCCACCCGTAATGCTACCGTTGTTCGTAATGGTAAGATCATCTCCGGAAATAGCGGTACCCGCTTCACCTCCATCGCCCCCGCCATTACCATAACCTCCCCACCCCCCCTTACCACCGGAAATATCACCATAATTAACAAGAGTAAAATTATTTCCAGTAATAGCTGTGCCGCCCTGGCCTCCTGCAGAGCCCATCTTAGTAACATCATCATCACCAGCCCATCCGCCTTCACCGCCACTAATGCGAGCACCGCTGTTAATTGTCAGGATATTTTCATCCTGTAACGAACCAGGTACAACATTAACAATGAGAGCATCTTCACCGGCTTCCCCATCATCATTATTATCTGGTCTGTGATGCGAGGCATCAGCACCAATGATATTTTCAGATATTTCAGCAGGGTTTCCTTCAGAAAGAGTAACTTCCTTTTTAGCTCCCAAAGCAGGCTGAATGGCCAGAGTGGCAGATATAAGGCTGAATAGTAATGTTGTCTTCATTCCCTCTTGCGTTATGCCGAATGTTTTTCTGTTGTTTATATATATATTAAACATTTCTTTTTTATTAATTTTGATTTTCACAAAAGCTCCATTTTTTTGTTTAAGAATGGTGGGTTAAATGTTTTGACTGTGTAATGTCATTGGGAAGTAATATGCATCATCCAATCATCATACAAATGATCGATGCGAGCATTATTGCAAATAAACAGAGAAAATCCATCTCAAGCAATCAGGTTGATTTTTTTTTGGCGAGTAATTTGAAATTGTAATGTTTTCTGGATGTTAGTTTGTTTATTGATTGGTGTAATTTTAGATAGTGAGTGTTTCTCTGCTTTTTTATAAGAAAAGTGCCTGAAAATACCGTCATGGAATATAATATTTTTATCCTAAAAACAGACATGGATATAAATAATAATTAATACAGAGATAATGATTACCATATTAATGAACGGGTATGGATAACCAGGCTTGATCAACCTAAGATGCCAGGAGAAGTTATCCCCATAACCAGGGGACATCAGATTTTACATAAGCAGCCTTTACACCGTTACGTTCCTGATGACCCATCGGACATTCAACAGCATCACGGGACCACAAATCTGATTCTATTAACACACTACCTGCTATCGCCCGGAATCCATGAGTACTACAGTTGCCATATGCTCAACGAAAGACCGAGAAAACTCCAGAGTACGAATCACTCACAGATCGGTTCAACCAGTGTGTTGCATCCCTCGGTTGAACTCACAGTCGGGAACGTGTCAACGCTATTCTGGACGGGGCATAATGACAAAAAAGGGCGCTTTAATCGGTGCATTTTTTATTTATACGTTTCCAGCGTGCATAATAACAAGATTACAACAACACACATCGGAGGCTTTTATGCCATTGCATAATTTAACTCGTTTTCCACGACTGGAGTTTATCGGCGCACCGACACCGCTCGAATATCTGCCACGTTTTTCTGATTATCTCGGTCGGGACATTTTCATCAAACGGGATGACGTCACCCCGTTGGCAATGGGCGGAAATAAGTTACGCAAACTGGAATTTCTCGCAGCAGACGCCTTGCGCGAAGGTGCTGACACACTGATTACCGCCGGAGCGATTCAGTCTAACCATGTGCGCCAGACTGCCGCAGTGGCCGCAAAACTTGGTCTGCATTGCGTGGCGCTGCTGGAAAATCCCATTGGTACTACCGCAGAAAACTATTTAACTAACGGCAACCGCTTGTTGCTGGATCTGTTCAATACTCAGATTGAAATGTGCGATGCGCTGACCGATCCTGATGCCCAACTGGAAGAGTTAGCGACTCGCGTCGAAGCGCAAGGCTTTCGCCCATACGTCATTCCGGTTGGCGGCTCCAATGCTTTAGGGGCGTTGGGCTATGTGGAGAGTGCGCTGGAAATCGCCCAGCAGTGTGAAGGGGCGGTTAACATATCGTCGGTGGTGGTGGCATCAGGCAGTGCCGGAACTCACGCCGGGCTTGCAGTAGGGCTGGAACAACTGATGCCTGAAACAGAACTGATTGGCGTGACTGTTTCACGTTCTGTTGCTGACCAGTTGCCGAAAGTGGTTAGCCTACAACAGGCGATCGCGAAAGAACTGGAGCTGACTGCCTCAGCGGAAATTTTACTCTGGGATGACTATTTTGCGCCTGGCTACGGTGTGCCGAATGACGAAGGCATGGAGGCGGTGAAACTGCTGGCGCGTCTGGAAGGCATTCTGCTTGATCCCGTGTATACCGGAAAAGCGATGGCGGGGCTGATTGATGGTATAAGTCAGAAACGCTTCAAAGATGAAGGGCCGATTCTGTTTATTCATACCGGCGGCGCACCTGCACTGTTCGCCTATCACCCCCACGTTTAGCTCCGGAAACGCTCATGCAAGAAAGCATACAACTGGTTATTGATTCGCTGCCGTTCCTGTTGAAAGGGGCAGGGTATACGCTGCAACTCAGCATTGGCGGCATGTTTTTTGGCTTACTGCTGGGATTTATTCTCGCGCTGATGCGCCTGTCGCCCGTCTGGCCAGTGCGCTGGCTGGCGCGTTTTTATATCTCCATTTTCCGTGGTACGCCACTCATCGCACAGCTGTTTATGATCTACTACGGCTTGCCGCAGTTTGGCATTGAATTAGACCCGATTCCGTCAGCGATGATTGGCCTGTCACTGAACACCGCCGCCTATGCAGCCGAAACGCTGCGGGCAGCGATTTCGTCTATAGATAAAGGTCAGTGGGAAGCAGCTGCCAGTATCGGCATGACGCCGTGGCAAACTATGCGTCGTGCTATTTTGCCACAGGCCGCGCGGGTAGCACTGCCGCCGCTGTCGAACAGTTTTATCAGCCTGGTAAAAGATACTTCTCTGGCTGCGACGATTCAGGTGCCAGAGCTGTTCCGTCAGGCGCAGTTGATTACTTCGCGCACACTGGAAGTTTTCACCATGTATTTGGCGGCTTCGCTCATCTACTGGATTATGGCGACGGTGTTATCGACGTTGCAGAACCATTTTGAGAGTCAACTTAATCGCCAGGAGAGGGATCCAAAATGAGTGCCATTGACGTTAAAAACCTGGTGAAAAAATTCCTCGGTCAGACGGTGCTGCATGGCATAGATCTGGAGGTTAAAACCGGCGAAGTGGTGGCTATTATAGGTCCAAGCGGATCCGGGAAAACCACGTTGCTACGCAGCATAAATTTGCTGGAACAACCAGAAGCGGGGACGATTACCGTCGGGGATATCACCATTGATACAGCGCGTTCGTTAAGCCAGCAAAAATCCCTGATTCGTCAGTTGCGCCAGCACGTTGGTTTTGTTTTCCAGAACTTTAATTTGTTTCCGCATCGTACGGTGCTGGAAAACATTATTGAAGGGCCGGTGATTGTCAAAGGTGAACCTAAAGAGGAAGCCACGGTGCGCGCACGTGAGTTGTTGGCGAAAGTTGGCCTTGCAGGCAAAGAAACCAGCTATCCACGTCGTTTATCTGGCGGTCAACAGCAGCGTGTGGCGATTGCCCGGGCGCTGGCGATGCGTCCCGAGGTGATTTTGTTTGATGAGCCAACGTCGGCCCTGGACCCAGAGCTGGTGGGCGAAGTCCTGAATACTATCCGCCAGCTGGCACAGGAAAAGCGCACAATGGTGATTGTGACACACGAAATGAGCTTTGCCCGAGATGTTGCTGACCGCGCGATCTTTATGGACCAGGGGCGGATAGTAGAGCAGGGCTCGGCGAAAGCGTTATTTGCTACTCCACAGCAGCCCCGTACCCGCCAGTTTCTCGAGAAGTTTCTACTGCAATAATAAGAAAAAATCAGCCCCGGTGAGTTAGTTACCGGGGCGAACCACTCTTCTGAAGACTCAATAAACGGTCAATAAATCAGCATAACTCATTAATAACATAAGAGAATGCGATGTCTTGCAAAAGTAATTCATTATCTGAATAATATAAATTATATATAAATCTTATTTATGTGATAGCTTGAGTTTTCAGTATAAATGATACTCACTCTCAGGGGCATTGCGGTTTACTATGCAGGATACGGATTTTTTTAGCTGGCGTCGCACAATGCTGTCGCGCTTTCAGAGGATGGAGGCCGCAGAAGAGGTCTACCATGAAATAGAGCTTCAGGCTCAGCAGCTCGAGTACGATTACTATTCGTTATGTGTTCGCCACCCGGTGCCATTCACGCGACCCAAAGTGGCTTTCTACACCAATTACCCTGAGTCGTGGGTTAGTTATTATCAGGCAAAAAACTTTCTCGCTATTGATCCCGTGCTCAACCCTGAAAACTTCAGTCAGGGCCATTTATTGTGGAATGATGACTTATTCAGTGAAGCCCAGCCATTATGGGAGGCTGCGCGTGCGCATGGTTTACGCAGGGGAGTCACTCAGTATTTAATGCTACCGAACCGGGCGTTGGGATTTTTGTCATTTTCTCGTAGCAGTACGCGCGAAATACCCGTTCTTAGTGATGAGCTGCAATTAAAAATGCAGTTACTGGTGCGCGAAAGTCTGATGGCGCTGATGCGTTTAAATGATCAAATAGTGATGACGCCGGAGATGAATTTCAGTAAGCGGGAAAAGGAGATTTTGAAATGGACCGCGGAAGGTAAGACATCGGCAGAGATTGCGATGATCTTGTCAATCTCCGAGAACACGGTTAATTTTCATCAGAAAAACATGCAGAAAAAAATCAACGCGCCGAATAAGACCCAAGTTGCCTGCTACGCTGCCGCAACTGGCTTAATATGACCTCTATTACATTCTGCGTGCCAGGTGTAAAACCGGCTGAAAGGTGTGCTTTCAGCCGGTTTTATATTACTGGCGGTAGGCCTGTTTAATTTGCTTAACCGTTTTGGAAAATACCGCAGCCTGGGTTTCGTCTTCGATCAGCGCAAGCTGTTTTTCCATCTTTAACATCACGCGGCCCGCGTCAGCTTGTCCCATCGCCTGCAGCATCAGCGTCAGCATCGCTTTCAGGCAGGAGACTTCATTTGCCAGTTCTTGATTATTCTCGGCAGTAGAAAAATCAGGCGTACTCATTTATTTTCCTCGTCATGTTGCAATGAAAATTTGCAGTAAAAAATGTTAAGGCGGCGGAGTATACCATAAGCTTTACTAAAAATAGCAGTGGTTGTTTTTTGGTCGCTGAATCATCATTGATATTAAATTAGTTAATATAGTGGTTAATAAATATTTATATCATGAATGTTTTTTGTGCGTATTTATTGAGTTAATTAATGTTACATATTCATGCTGATGATTTTTCATTTGTGCTGAATGAAGTCAATTTTTGTCACATTTCAGTCTAACAGACAGGTTACAACGCCCCGGAAGCTTTTTGGTGACGGACGTGATCATAACTGTGGACAATCGAATTATCAAAAATGAGAGAAAAATCGAATACCCACCATTTTTAACGTTTCAAAGTTGCAATAAAACCCGCTAATATACGGATGACTAACTATCAGTAGCGTTATCCCTATTTCTGGAGATATTCCTTTGATCAACGTTCTACTTGTTGATGACCACGAACTGGTGCGCGCAGGGATACGACGCATTCTGGAAGATATAAAGGGTATTAAAGTCGTTGGTGAGGCTTCCTGTGGTGAAGATGCCGTTAAGTGGTGCCGGGCAAATTCCGTCGACGTGGTGCTAATGGACATGAGTATGCCTGGCATTGGCGGCCTTGAGGCGACGCGTAAAATCGCCCGTTCAACCGCAGATGTCAAAATCATCATGCTTACGGTTCACACCGAAAACCCTTTACCAGCAAAAGTCATGCAGGCTGGCGCTGCGGGCTATCTAAGCAAAGGTGCGGCCCCGCAGGAGGTGGTGAGCGCGATTCGTTCTGTCTATTCTGGGCAGCGTTACATTGCTTCTGACATTGCGCAACAAATGGCGTTAAGCCAGATCGAACCAGAAAAAACAGAAAGCCCATTTGCCAGTTTGTCTGAACGCGAATTGCAGATTATGCTGATGATTACCAAAGGCCAGAAGGTCAATGAGATTTCAGAACAGCTTAATCTCAGCCCGAAAACGGTGAACAGCTATCGCTACCGTATGTTCAGTAAATTAAACATTCATGGCGATGTTGAGCTGACTCACCTGGCTATTCGCCATGGTTTGTGTAATGCGGAGACGTTAACAAGTCAGTGAGTGTTCAGTTTGACGCAAAAGCGTTTTTAAAAACCGTCACCAGCCAGCCGGGCGTTTATCGCATGTATGATGCTGGTGGTACGGTTATTTATGTCGGTAAAGCGAAAGACCTGAAAAAACGGCTTTCCAGCTATTTCCGTAGCAATCTCGCTTCGCGCAAAACGGAAGCGTTGGTCGCCCAGATCCAGCAAATCGATGTCACGGTGACTCATACTGAAACCGAAGCATTATTGCTGGAACACAACTACATCAAACTCTATCAGCCGCGTTACAACGTATTGTTACGCGATGATAAATCTTACCCCTTTATCTTCCTCAGTGGCGATACACATCCACGTCTGGCGATGCATCGCGGTGCGAAGCACGCCAAGGGAGAGTATTTCGGCCCGTTCCCGAATGGTTATGCGGTGCGTGAAACTCTGGCGTTGTTGCAAAAGATTTTCCCCATTCGCCAGTGCGAAAATAGCGTTTATCGCAATCGCTCGCGTCCATGTCTGCAATACCAGATAGGGCGCTGTCTTGGGCCGTGCGTGGCCGGGTTGGTTAGCGAAGAAGAGTATGCCCAGCAGGTTGAATATGTGCGCCTGTTTTTATCGGGTAAAGACGATCAGGTGCTTAAGCAACTGATTAGCCGCATGGAAACAGCCAGCCAGAATCTGGAGTTTGAAGAAGCGGCACGTATTCGCGACCAAATTCAGGCGGTGCGACGCGTCACCGAAAAACAATTTGTCTCTAATACGGGCGACGACCTTGATGTTATTGGCGTGGCGTTCGATGCTGGCATGGCATGTGTCCATGTTTTGTTTATTCGTCAGGGCAAAGTGCTCGGTAGTCGTAGCTATTTCCCGAAGGTGCCGGGCGGTACGGAACTGGGCGAAGTCGTGGAAACCTTTGTTGGTCAGTTCTATTTACAGGGCAGCCAGATGCGCACTCTCCCGGGTGAGATCCTGCTCGATTTTAATCTTAGCGATAAAACGCTGCTCGCCGATTCATTATCAGAACTGGCGGGGCGCAAGATAAACATTCAGACCAAACCGCGTGGCGACAGGGCGCGTTACCTGAAACTTGCGCGGACGAATGCAGCAACAGCGTTAACCACCAAACTTTCGCAGCAATCAACCGTTCATCAGCGACTGACAGCGCTTGCCAGCGTGTTGAAATTGCCGGAAGTGAAACGGATGGAATGTTTCGATATCAGCCATACGATGGGCGAACAAACCGTTGCCTCGTGCGTGGTGTTTGATGCTAATGGTCCACTGCGTGCGGAGTATCGGCGCTATAACATCAATGGCATTACGCCGGGCGATGATTATGCGGCGATGAATCAGGTGTTGCGTCGGCGTTATGGTAAAGCCATCGATGACAGTAAGATTCCGGACGTGATCCTGATTGATGGTGGCAAAGGACAACTTGCGCAGGCGAAAAATGTCTTCGCCGAGTTGGACGTCCCCTGGGATAAAAACCATCCGTTGTTACTTGGCGTTGCCAAAGGGGCCGACCGTAAGGCTGGGCTGGAAACATTGTTCTTCGAGCCTGAAGGAGAGGGCTTTAGCTTACCGCCAGATTCGCCTGCGTTGCACGTCATCCAGCATATTCGCGATGAATCACACGATCATGCGATTGGCGGACATCGCAAAAAACGGGCGAAGGTCAAAAATACCAGCACCCTGGAAACCATTGAAGGCGTCGGGCCAAAACGTCGACAAATGTTGTTGAAATATATGGGCGGTTTGCAAGGTTTACGTAACGCCAGCGTCGAAGAAATTGCAAAAGTGCCGGGTATTTCGCAAGGTCTGGCAGAAAAGATCTTCTGGTCGTTGAAACATTGATGTCTCTGTAGCAACATAGGGGTAATCTTACTGACAACAGATAGTTACCCGTCATTATGCAATTTAATATCCCTACGTTGCTCACACTGTTCCGTGTCATCCTTATCCCATTCTTTGTATTGGTTTTTTATCTACCTGTTACCTGGTCGCCGTTTGCTGCCGCGCTCATTTTCTGCGTCGCGGCGGTGACTGACTGGTTCGATGGTTTTCTGGCGCGTCGCTGGAACCAGAGTACCCGTTTTGGTGCCTTCCTTGATCCAGTAGCAGACAAAGTGCTTGTCGCCATCGCCATGGTGCTGGTAACCGAGCATTATCATAGCTGGTGGGTGACATTACCGGCGGCAACGATGATTGCCCGTGAAATTATCATTTCTGCTCTGCGTGAATGGATGGCTGAACTCGGTAAACGTAGCAGTGTGGCCGTATCCTGGATTGGTAAAGTCAAAACGACTGCCCAGATGGTCGCGCTGGCCTGGTTGCTGTGGCGCCCGAATATTTGGGTTGAGTACGCCGGTATTGCCCTTTTCTTTGTGGCTGCGGTGCTGACACTCTGGTCAATGTTGCAATATTTGAGCGCTGCTCGCGCAGATTTGCTTGATCAGTGATCGTTTCGACGCAAATTTCAGCAAACGATCAAAAGTGATGAAAAATATCGTTGACTCAACGCGTCAGGTAAGTAGAATGCAACGCATCGAACGGCGGCACTGATTGCCAGACGATAATAAAATCAAGTAATTAGCTGATTGCTTGATGATTGCGGGAATAGCTCAGTTGGTAGAGCACGACCTTGCCAAGGTCGGGGTCGCGAGTTCGAGTCTCGTTTCCCGCTCCAGTTTAAACGACATCGGCATTAAGCGGGTGTCTGGCTGAAAAGCCTGAAGAATTTGGCGCGTTAACAAAGCGGTTATGTAGCGGATTGCAAATCCGTCTAGTCCGGTTCGACTCCGGAACGCGCCTCCAATTTTTCCCGAGCCCGGATGGTGGAATCGGTAGACACAAGGGATTTAAAATCCCTCGGCGTTCGCGCTGTGCGGGTTCAAGTCCCGCTCCGGGTACCATGGGAAAGATAAGAATAATCAAAGCAATAAGCAGTGTCGTGAAACCACCTTCGGGTGGTTTTTTTGTATGTGCAACTTGTCGTTACACCCTCTCTGATTTTTAATCTCCGGGTAATCCACTCGAAAAGTATCTCTATGCCAGACCGACATGTAAGATAGGCGCTGGCGAGTCGAGATCCACAAGGAAAAGCGTATGAAAACTGGACCGTTAAACGAAAGTGAGTTGGAATGGCTGGATGATATCTTGACCAAATACAACACAGACCACGCCATCCTTGATGTGGCAGAGCTGGACGGTTTGTTGACGGCGGTGTTGAGTTCTCCGCAAGAAATTGAACCAGAACAGTGGCTGGTTGCTGTGTGGGGTGGGGCGGATTATGTGCCGCGCTGGGCGTCAGAGAAAGAGATGACGCGCTTTATGAACCTGGCGTTTCAACATATGGCCGATACTGCAGAGCGCCTCAACGAGTTTCCTGAACAGTTTGAACCGTTATTTGGTCTACGAGAAGTTGACGGTAGCGAGCTGACGATTGTCGAAGAGTGGTGCTTTGGCTATATGCGTGGCGTTGCGCTTTCTGACTGGTCAGCATTGCCTGACTCATTAAAACCGGCGCTTGAAGCGATTGCGTTGCACGGTACTGAGGAAAACTTCGAGCGCGTAGAGAAGATGTCGCCAGAAGCGTTTGAAGAAAGCGTGGATGCCATTCGACTGGCGGCGCTTGATTTGCATGCTTACTGGATGACGCATCCTCAGGAAAAAGCTGTTCAGCAACCGATTAAAGCTGAAGAAAAACCTGGTCGTAACGACCCTTGCCCATGTGGTAGTGGCAAGAAATATAAGCAGTGCTGCCTGCATTAAGAGGCTATATTGGGTGTCAGAATTAACTCTGGCACCCATGTTTTAAGGATGCGGACAAAAATCTGGACTATGTCCATATACACGGCAAAGCATTTATCCCACTTCTGGCAACAATCCTGCCGCAATCAAAAATTGCACGCCAATCACGCCAATGCCACAGATAAACACCAACACCAGTGCGGGACGTCCACCTTTCACCCGATAGCTTGCTTGTGGATTATGCTTCCTGCTCTGCCAGGTCAGCAGTGAAGGAATTATCAACGCTAATACTGCCAGCGCTACGCCAGCATACCCGAGCGCCATTACAAAACCACGTGGATAAAACAGCGCAAACGCCAATGGCGGCAGAAAGGTAATTACACCGGTTTGCAGTCTTCCACCAACGGTATTGGAACGCTGAAACAAATCCGCCAGATAATCAAATAAGCCTAACGCTACGCCCAGGAAAGATGTGGCGAGGGCTAAATCAGCGAATAAATGCACCGCCAACTCGACATGCGGCGAGGCCACCACTTCGCGTAATGCCTGTAACAGCCCATTTAATCCAGCATGATTCGCCAGCAGTCCCATAAAGGTTGTTGAATCAATGCTGCCCAGTGTCGCCAGTTGCCAGAAAATATATGCCACCAGAGGGATCGCGCTACCGGTAATAAACACCCAGCGCAATTTACGAATGTTGCCATCCATATAGCTGACGATGCTCGGTACGCTACCGTGAAAACCAAACGAGGTAAAAATCACCGGAATTGCAGACAATGCCAGACCCTGTTGCAGTGGCAGCGTTAGCAGATTGATTTTATGAATATGTGGTAGCAGCAATACCAGCATTAGCACCAGGAAAATAATCTTGGCGCTGAACAAAAAACGGTTAAACAAATCGACCAGCGACGTCCCAACACAAACCACACCACCGGCAACAAAAGTAAACAACAGCACGCCAGCGGTTGTGGTCATTGAAATGCCTGTCCAGTCGCTGATGCTGGAGGCAAGTAATTCACCGGCACCGCTGATATATGCTGCGGTCAGGGCATACATTAAAAACATCATACTGAAGCCGGTCAGCCACTGACCGTAGCGGCCCAGATAGCGTTTTGCCAGTGTGCCTAAGCCGGTATCTGCAGGGACATGCTGATACACTTCCAGCAGTAACAGCGCGGTGTAACACATCAAGGCCCACAAGCCGATTAACAATGTCAGAGTGACGGTAAAACCGACGCCAGCCGCTGCCAGCGGCATTGCCAGCATACCTGCGCCAATTGTGGTTCCCGCCACGATAAAAACACTTCCCAGAGTTCTGTTTTTCACGCTTTCTTCTGTCCTGACGATCTTTATGAGTGATATCTGCGGCGCAGGTTAAGGCATTATCCATATTTCGTCAAATCGACGTTACATTTGGTGTAAATAAAAATGTACGATAAATGCATTCAGAACTGAGCTGGCGCAAAGCCATAAGGCGCGGGGATCGTTACGCTATGCTTTTTTTGAGGAGGAACGATGGAATCGATTCACGGTCATGAAGTGTTAAATATGATGATTGAATCAGGTGAGCAATATACGCACGCCAGCCTGGAAGCGGCGATCAAAGCGCGTTTTGGTGATCAGACACGTTTTCATACTTGCTCGGCTGAAGGGATGACAGCGGGAGAGTTGGTGGCTTTTCTGGCGGAAAAAGGCAAATTTATTCCCTGCGAAGAGGGGTTCTCAACCGATAAAAGTAAGATTTGTCGTCACTGATCTGAAACGGCGGCAGAAAATCTGCCGCCAGAGAAGATTAGTTTTGTGCGTCGAGGGTAGAGAGTTCTTTATCGATGAAATAAAGTCCTTCGCCGCTTTTCCCCGCCAGGCTCAATTTATCAATAATAGATTTGAACAACTTCTCTTCTTCGTGTTGCTCAGACACATACCATTGCAGGAAATTGAACGTTGGGTAGTCCTGATTAGTCATGGCAGCGTGAGCGAGTTCGTTAATTTTTTGCGTAATTAATTGTTCGTGTTTATAAGTTTCCTGGAATAATTCATCAAGTGAAGAATATTCAGCAAACGGTGATTCAACGGTATTAATTCGCGGTAAATTTCCGGTATCGGTCAGGTAATCAAACAGACGCTGCATATGCGTCATCTCTTCCTGGGCGTGGCGACGCAGAAACGCGGCAGCACCTTCGAAGGTGTGATAGCTGCACCATGCGCTCATTTGCTGATAAAGCAGTGAAGAGTAGAGTTCCAGGTTCATCTGCTCATTAAGTTTTTCAATCATTTCTGGTTTCAGCATGATAGTGCTCCACAAAGGTTATATTTGTTGCTGTGGCGCCACTATAATTTGTTATTTTATTATTTGCAAAAGGTAAAATATTAAATTCAATTATTAAAAATGCGAATGTGAATAAAACGCATTAACGCTATTTGAGATGGTAATTAACCAGCGAAGCCTCCCTCGCTGATTAAAATCTTTATTGATAAGCCGAGGGGGTTAAGTATCGGCACTGATACGACAGTGTAAATTGCGTATTCAGACATAATGATCCTGCAAACAAACTACAGTTACTTACAGGTTGCCCAAACGCAAAGGCGCGGGTAAATCCAACCTGCTGACATGCGCGGTTCGCGATTCCCTGATCGAGATAGTTGTCAGTGCGGGCGTGTTGTAAAAAAGCCTGATTATAAACGAGGCGTACAATGCCACTCGTGGCATCAACATCGCTCAGGTGAGCCTGACGAGTTACGGTACAGCCCGCTACTGTTAAAAGTGAAAAAACAATTATCAGATGTTTCATGTCACAGCCTGAAGAGGGAGAAGAAACAGGTATTGTACTTGTGGACACAGCCAGGTTATGGACAGAAAAGACGACGGATTAGCGCTATTCCTTGCTTTCTTCAGAACGCACACATCTTGTGGTTATCATTTATGTAACATTAAAGGGGTATTTATGTGATTTGCATCACATAAAGATTGATTTTTGTGATGGATGTCATATTATAAGCAGCAAGAACAATAACACCTGCATAACAAATAATCGGAGTGGCGCGATGAAACTGCGTAAGATCCTGAAAAGCATGTTCAATAATTATTGCAAGACGTTCAAAGACGTACCGCCAGGCAATATGTTCAGATAATAAAAAAACCTGCTCCGGCAGGTTTTTTTACACCCTGATGCGGGCTGATGTGACTATCGTTGAGGAAGGGAAGCCGCTACTATAACGGCTTTCAAAATGCTATCAGGAGTTTAGGATGTCCCAGCCGCTGAATGCCGATCAGGAACTGGTTTCTGATGTTGTTGCTTGCCAGTTGGTGATCAAACAAATTCTCGACGTGCTCGATGTGATCGCGCCTGTTGAGGTTCGTGAAAAAATGTCCAGCCAGCTGAAGAATATTGATTTTACCCACCATCCGGCTGCTGCTGACCCAGTCACTATGCGTGCTATTCAAAAAGCCATCGCGTTGATTGAGCTAAAGTTTACCCCACAAAACGAATCCCATTAAAAAACCGCCGCCTCAGCGATGTGAGGCAGCGGTTTTCACCACTTTTTGTGTATTCGGCGCATCTTTTCATGCGCCGATTTTATTAATGTATCTGATGCGACACGACATTCAGAACATGCTGGTCGGTCTGGACAGGGCACATACCGGCCAGTTTCGCACTGCGCACTTCATCAAGAATGGTTTGCAGTAAGAGACCATCGTGCTGCTGTTCTTTTTCCAGATCGCGCAGAAAATCGACAGTAGAATCATCATTCAATTCTTTAGCTTCATTTGCTAATTGCGCCAGCGTGCTTGAACGCTGCTCATATTCTTCCAACGTTTTTTGGAAGAGTTCTTCCAGAGAGTTCAGTTTTTCGCCAGGTACATCAATGGCTTTAACGATGGGCGTCGCTCCGACGCTTTTCATGAAGTTAAACATGCGCATCATTTGAGTCACGTTACTTTGTGCCTGGGAGCGAAGAAAAGTCGCGGTGCCATTCAGACTTTGTTCAGAACACCAGTTGCTCAGGTGGAGGTAGAGATTGGATGCATAAAACTCGCGGTTCATTTGAGTGTTGAGTTTGAGAAGCATTCCAGTGGTTGCCATACCTAATATCCTTATATCCAGAAGACGAGAGGTGCAAGATAAATCAAAACACCGTAATTACTGTTTGCAGAATAATTCCTTTCTGCGGGTCCGAAATGTGATCCTGGAGTCAATTCTGACGATGATCTGAAATAAGCATAACGTCTGAAGCATTATAAGAAAATCCTTAAATCACCAAGTTTATATTTTTTTACATTTCATTGATTAGAGTTATTGATTTGCAATAACTCTCAATGTTGTGAATTTCTGGATGTTATTGATATTAAATGAATTTATCAATTTCATGATGCTATTCTTATATTTTTAGGTATTTTTTCAGTTTTGCGATGATGCTCGCATTATGGATTTATCCTTCATTAATGAAGGTGGTGATAATTAACAGTGAAAGGAATTTTGTCTGGAATTTTTATTCTTCTTACATCATTCACCATTCAGCTGTAATGAGCAGCTTCTTGCCCGAGCAAATTAGATTAAAAAGAAGACACGCCAGAGCTATCAAATGATGCCACAAGGATTTCCAGGCTAATCTTATGGACTAATCTGCTAAGTCATTTCTCATTTGTCATACAATTGACGTCTTCCGTATGTCTTTTATTGCTAAATTCATGCACGTTCTCACTGTAATTCTGCGGTGTGATATTGCTCTCCTATGGAGAATTAATTTCTCGCTAAAACTATGCCAACACAGTCACTTATCTTTTCGCCAAAGGTAATGCTTTGTTTTCCGATTGAATTAACGAAAGTTCTTAGGTTTTGCCCTACACAAAATGATGCTAAAGCTGGAGATAACCATGCACAAATTTACTAAAGCTCTTGCAGCCATCGGTCTGGCTGCCGTTATGTCACAATCCGCTATGGCGGAAAATCTGAAACTCGGTTTTCTGGTGAAGCAACCAGAAGAACCGTGGTTTCAGACTGAATGGAAGTTTGCCGATAAAGCCGGGAAAGATTTAGGCTTTGAAGTTATTAAGATAGCCGTACCTGATGGCGAAAAAACACTGAACGCTATTGATAGCCTGGCAGCCAGTGGCGCGAAAGGTTTTGTTATCTGTACTCCGGACCCGAAACTGGGTGCAGCCATCGTGGCGAAAGCGCGTGGCTACGATATGAAAGTTATTGCCGTGGATGATCAGTTTGTTAATGCCAAAGGTAAGCCGGTTGATACCGTTCCATTGGTGATGATGGCGGCGACGAAAATTGGCGAACGTCAGGGCCAGGAACTGTATAAAGAGATGCAGAAACGTGGCTGGGATGTGAAAGAAAGCGCCGTAATGGCGATTACTGCCAACGAACTGGATACCGCCCGTCGTCGTACCACCGGTTCTATGGATGCGCTGAAAGCCGCCGGATTCCCGGAAAAACAAATTTATCAAGTTCCTACCAAATCTAACGACATTCCAGGGGCGTTTGATGCCGCCAACTCTATGCTGGTTCAGCATCCTGAAGTTAAACACTGGTTGATCGTCGGTATGAACGACAGCACCGTGCTGGGTGGCGTTCGCGCGACGGAAGGTCAGGGCTTTAAAGCCGCAGATATTATCGGTATCGGTATTAACGGTGTGGATGCGGTGAGTGAACTGTCAAAGGCACAGGCTACGGGTTTCTATGGTTCACTGCTGCCAAGCCCGGACGTTCATGGCTATAAATCCAGCGAAATGCTTTACAACTGGGTAGCAAAAGACGTTGAACCGCCAAAATTCACTGAAGTTACCGACGTGGTGCTGATCACGCGTGACAACTTTAAAGAAGAACTGGAGAAAAAAGGTTTAGGCGGTAAGTAATCTGCCGGAAAAATTCCCCTCTGCGTTATGCAGAGGGGGTGTAAAACGACCAGTGATTCACGGAGACGTTATGCAACAGTCTACCCCGTATCTCTCATTTCGCGGCATTGGTAAAACCTTTCCAGGCGTTAAGGCGCTTACGGATATCAGTTTTGACTGTTATGCCGGTCAGGTTCATGCGTTGATGGGTGAAAATGGCGCCGGAAAATCAACACTCTTAAAAATCCTTAGTGGAAACTATGCGCCAACCACGGGTTCTGTAGTGATTAATGGGCAGGAAATGTCCTTTTCCGATACCACCGCAGCACTGATTGCGGGTGTCGCGATTATTTACCAGGAACTGCATCTCGTGCCGGAAATGACCGTCGCGGAAAACATCTATCTCGGCCAGCTTCCTCATAAAGGCGGCATCGTGAATCGTTCACTGCTGAATTATGAAGCTGGGATACAGCTAAAACATCTGGGTATGGATATTGACCCGGATACGCCGCTGAAATATCTCTCCATTGGGCAATGGCAGATGGTTGAAATTGCCAAAGCTTTGGCACGTAACGCCAAAATTATCGCTTTTGATGAACCAACCAGCTCCTTATCCGCGCGTGAAATAGACAATCTGTTTCGCGTCATTCGTGAACTGCGAAAAGAGGGGCGGGTGATCTTATACGTTTCTCACCGTATGGAAGAAATTTTTGCGCTCAGCGATGCCATCACTGTTTTTAAAGATGGTCGTTACGTCAAAACCTTTACCGACATGCAGCAGGTAGATCATGACTCGCTGGTACAGGCAATGGTTGGTCGCGACATCGGCGATATCTACGGCTGGCAACCGCGCAACTACGGCGAGGAGCGCTTGCGTCTGGATGCGGTAAAGGCACCAGGCGTGCGTACGCCAATAAGCCTGGCTGTTCGCAGTGGCGAAATCGTCGGCCTGTTTGGTCTGGTGGGGGCAGGGCGCAGCGAATTAATGAAAGGCATGTTTGGCGGTACGCAAATTACCGCTGGGCAGGTTTATATCGACCAACAGCCGATCGATATCCGTAAACCGGGCCACGCCATTGCCGCTGGCATGATGCTCTGCCCGGAAGATCGCAAAGCGGAGGGCATTATTCCAGTGCATTCGGTGCGCGACAATATCAACATCAGCGCTCGTCGCAAACATGTGCACGGCGGTTGCGTGATCAACAACGGCTGGGAAGCCAATAATGCCGATCACCACATTCGTTCTCTCAACATCAAAACGCCAGGTGCAGAGCAATTGATCATGAATCTTTCCGGCGGTAATCAGCAAAAAGCCATTTTGGGGCGTTGGTTATCCGAAGAGATGAAAGTCATTTTGCTTGATGAACCTACGCGCGGCATCGATGTGGGGGCTAAACATGAAATTTATAACGTGATTTATGCGCTGGCCGCGCAGGGCGTGGCGGTACTGTTTGCCTCCAGTGACCTGCCCGAAGTCCTTGGTGTCGCCGACCGGATCGTAGTTATGCGGGAAGGTGAAATCGCCGGTGAATTGCTACACGAGCAGGCAGATGAGCGTCAGGCACTAAGCCTTGCTATGCCTAAAGTCAGCCAGGCAGTTGCCTGAGTAAGGAGAATAAGATGTCTTCTGTTTCTACATCGGGTTCTGGCGCACCTAAGTCGTCATTCAGCCTCGGGCGTATCTGGGATCAGTACGGTATGCTGGTGGTGTTCGCAGTGCTTTTTATCGCCTGTGCCATCTTCGTGCCGAACTTTGCCACCTTTATTAATATGAAAGGGCTGGGACTGGCAATCTCCATGTCGGGGATGGTGGCTTGCGGTATGTTGTTTTGCCTGGCCTCAGGTGACTTTGACCTTTCTGTCGCCTCGGTGATTGCCTGCGCAGGCGTAACCACTGCAGTGGTTATTAACCTGACCGAAAGTTTGTGGATTGGCGTGGCGGCAGGTTTACTGCTGGGCGTTCTCTGCGGCCTGGTGAATGGCTTTGTTATCGCTAAATTGAAAATCAACGCCCTGATTACCACGCTGGCGACGATGCAGATTGTCCGTGGTCTGGCGTATATTATCTCTGACGGTAAAGCGGTGGGCATCGAAGATGAAAGCTTCTTTGCACTCGGTTATGCCAACTGGTTCGGCCTGCCTGCGCCAATCTGGCTCACTGTGGCTTGCCTGGTCGTCTTTGGTTTGCTGCTGAACAAAACCACTTTTGGTCGTAATACATTGGCAATTGGCGGTAACGAAGAGGCGGCACGCCTCGCGGGTGTACCGGTAGTCCGTACCAAAATTATTATCTTCGTTCTCTCTGGTCTGGTATCGGCGATTGCCGGGATCATTCTGGCTTCTCGTATGACCAGCGGCCAGCCAATGACGTCTATTGGTTATGAGTTGATTGTTATCTCTGCCTGCGTTTTAGGTGGCGTTTCTCTGAAAGGCGGCATCGGAAAAATCTCATATGTAGTGGCGGGTATCTTAATTTTAGGCACCGTGGAAAACGCCATGAACCTGCTTAATATTTCTCCGTTCGCACAGTATGTTGTTCGTGGCTTAATCCTGCTGGCTGCGGTGATCTTCGACCGTTATAAGCAAAAAGCGAAACGCACTGTTTGATGCTTTATACGATAATTATTTAGTTCCAAAATCCTCCACAGCCAACCGCCACAACGGTTGGCTGTTCTTTTTGCCAATGGCGAGCCTCGTCACACTGTCTATACTTACATGTCTGTAAAGCGCGTTCTGCGCGAACAATAAAAAGATAAGGAGGAGTACCGGGTGACAGAACCGTTAACCGAACCCCCTGAACTATCCGCGAATTATGCCTGGTTTTTTGATCTCGATGGAACGCTGGCGGAAATCAAACCGCATCCCGATCAGGTCGTCGTACCTGAAAATATTCTGCAAGGACTCCAGCTGCTGGCAACCGCAAGTGATGGTGCATTGGCATTGATATCAGGGCGCTCAATGGTAGAGCTTGACGCGCTGGCGAAACCTTATCGCTTCCCGTTAGCGGGTGTGCATGGGGCGGAGCGCCGTGACATCAATGGTAAAACGCATATTGTTCATTTGCCGGAAGCGATTGCCCGGGATATTAGCGTTCAACTGCATACGGCTATCGCCAGGCTTCCCGGTGTAGAGGTTGAGGCTAAAGGGATGGCCTTTGCGCTGCATTATCGTCAGGCACCGCAGCATGAGGACGCCTTATTGACATTAGCGCAGCGCATTACCCAGATTTGGCCGCAAATGGCGTTACAACAGGGAAAGTGTGTCGTTGAGATAAAACCGAGAGGTACCAGCAAAGGGGACGCGATTGCCGCATTTATGCAGGAAGTTCCCTTTATTGGCCGCAAGCCTATTTTTTTAGGCGATGACTTAACCGATGAATCTGGCTTCTCGGTCGTTAACAGGCTGGGCGGAATGTCAGTGAAAATTGGCACAGGCGCAACTCAGGCATCATGGCGGCTGGCGGGCGTGCCGGATGTCTGGCGCTGGCTTGAAATGATAACCAACGCATTACAACAACTAAAAAGAGACAATAACAGGAGTGATGACTATGAGCCGTTTAGTCGTAGTATCTAACCGGATTGCACCACCAGACGAGCACGCCGCCAGTGCCGGTGGCCTTGCTGTCGGTATACTGGGGGCGCTGAAAGCCGCAGGTGGACTGTGGTTTGGCTGGAGTGGCGAAACAGGGAATGAGGATCAGCCGCTAAAAAAGGTGAAAAAAGGAAATATCACCTGGGCCTCTTTTAACCTCAGTGAAAAGGATCTCGACGAATACTACAACCAATTCTCCAATGCTGTTCTCTGGCCCGCATTTCATTATCGACTCGATCTGGTGCAATTTCAGCGTTCCGCCTGGGAAGGCTATTTACGCGTGAATGCATTGCTGGCAGATAAATTACTGCCGTTGCTGGAAGACGATGACATTATTTGGATCCACGATTATCACCTGTTGCCATTTGCGCATGAACTCCGCAAACGTGGCGTGAATAATCGCATTGGTTTCTTCCTGCATATTCCTTTCCCGACGCCGGAAATTTTCAACGCGCTGCCGACTTATAACACGTTGCTTGAACAGCTTTGTGATTATGATTTGCTGGGGTTTCAGACAGAAAACGATCGCCTGGCGTTTCTGGATTGCCTTTCCAACCTGACGCGCGTCACGACGCGTAGTTCGCGCAATCATACGGCTTGGGGCAAGGCATTTCGCACCGAAGTTTACCCTATTGGTATTGAACCGGATGAAATAGCCAAACAGGCTGCCGGACCGCTGCCGCCCAAACTGGCGCAATTAAAAGCGGAGCTGAAAAGCGTACAAAATATCTTTTCTGTCGAACGACTGGATTATTCCAAAGGTCTGCCTGAGCGTTTTCTCGCCTATGAAGCCTTGCTGGAAAAATATCCGCAACATCATGGCAAAATACGTTATACCCAGATAGCGCCAACCTCGCGTGGTGATGTGCAGGCGTATCAGGATATTCGTCATCAGCTGGAAAATGAAGCCGGGAGAATTAACGGAAAATATGGGCAATTAGGCTGGACACCGCTTTATTATCTGAACCAGCATTTCGACCGTAAATTACTGATGAAAATCTTCCGCTATTCCGATGTCGGATTAGTGACGCCGCTGCGTGACGGGATGAATCTGGTGGCGAAAGAATATGTCGCCGCCCAGGATCCTGCCAATCCCGGTGTACTGGTACTTTCACAATTTGCGGGGGCGGCGAATGAACTGACGTCAGCGTTAATCGTTAACCCATACGATCGTGATGAAGTCGCGGCGGCGTTGAATCGGGCATTGACTATGTCGCTGGCAGAACGTATTTCCCGTCATGCAGAAATGTTGGAAATTATCGTGAAAAACGATATTAACCACTGGCAGGAGTGCTTTATTAGCGACCTAAAGCTGATAGTTCCGCGCAGCGCGGAAAGCCAGCAGCGCGATAAAGTTGCGACCTTTCCAAAGCTGGCGTAATTGCGCTTAATCTCCCTTAAGCGGAACCAACAGCACATCAACCTCACTTGAGGCAATCACACTTTTCGCAGAGCAGGATGCTCGCGAAAAGAAACTGTGATTATGATTACCGCAAATCACCAAATCGAATTTATGTTTACGGCATACCGCCAGAATATGTTCGCTCAACTCTCCGTAAGCTATAAACTTTTCTTCAACGGGATATCCAGCATCCTGAATTAATTTGTCCAGAAAGTTTTGTGTTTCTTCATGCATCACACTGCGTAAATCCTCAAGCATCGGCGCGGCTAATTGATTGTACATTTCTGGATCGGAAGCGAGGGTGATTAAACTGATACGCCCATTAACGGGACGGGCGATAGATACCGCTTTTGCTAACAGTTGCTGGCTTTCCGGTGAGACAGCAACGGCAACAAGAATATTGGCGTAACTCATAACCTGCTCCTTATTCTATGAACTTCAGGTGAGATCACAGCTTTACCCTGAATGAGCTATAGATGCAATAACAACTTGGTCAAAAATGCAAATGTTAGCATGATAATTAATAAAGATAATTAATCAATATCGTAGTGTTACTATGTAGTCATGCGGGTGATGATGAGGAAGTGGAGAAATTGATTTCTCTCACTAAACAAATGGTTAATATTAATAAAACATCTTGTTAACATTAATATTGTTGGCAGCCTTAATTTTTTTTAAATGGCATATTATTATTTAATTGGCTGTTTTTTTAATGATTTACAGAGATCATAGATATTTATCCCATATCCGGGAGATGGTTATTCACGGTGATTTATATTAACAGTGCGCAACATCTCAATTTTATCCCGCCACATCATTTTTGCTGGCAGATAAGCTGAAAAACTTTTTAACAGAATGAAATATACGCAAAACAAAAGTATGACTTATACATCAATGTTAAGTAATTGAGTGTTTTGTGTGATCCGTATCACACATTGTCGAAAATCGCAGCTCCGCTCCGTTGTATGTATGAGTGGTGACGAGTACAGTTGCGTCGAATTAGGAAAAATCTTAGATAAGTGTAAAAAGCATCACTCTGTGTAAGACGTGTTTCACCTCTTATGATGTCTGTGTGTTTTTTCGTTGATCGCTACTATTCCATTTTTATTTACTTTTTACCGGGATTTCCCGGCGACATCACGGGATGCGGTGATACCGCATAAAAAATAAAGTTAGTTATTCTGGGTGGGAATAATGCATACCTCCGAGTTGCTGAAACATATTTATGACATTAACTTGTCATATTTACTTCTTGCACAGCGTCTGATCGTTCAGGACAAAGCGTCCGCCATGTTTCGTCTCGGTATTAATGAAGAAATGGCTACAACGCTGGCGACGCTGACTCTTCCGCAAATGGTTAAACTGGCCGAAACCAATCAACTGATTTGTCAATTCCGCTTTGACAGCCACCAGACTATTAACCAACTGACGCAGGATTCCCGTGTTGACGATCTCCAGCAAATTCATACCGGCATTATGCTCTCCACGCGTTTATTGAATGATGTTAATCAGCCCGAAGAAGCACAACGTAAGAAAAGGGCCTGATCATGAGTGAAAAAAGCATTGTTCAGGAAGCCCGTGATATTCAACTCGCCATGGAGTTGATAACCCTGGGCGCTCGTTTGCAGATGCTGGAAAGTGAAACACAATTAAGTCGCGGACGCCTGATCAAGCTCTATAAAGAGCTGCGCGGAAGCCCGCCGCCGAAAGGGATGTTGCCGTTCTCTACCGACTGGTTTATGACCTGGGAACAAAATGTCCATGCGTCGATGTTCTGTAATGCATGGCAGTTTTTACTGAAAACCGGGTTATGTAATGGCGTCGATGCGGT
This sequence comes from Escherichia sp. E14S1, assembly GCF_004211995.1. Lineage (NCBI taxonomy): Bacteria > Pseudomonadati > Pseudomonadota > Gammaproteobacteria > Enterobacterales > Enterobacteriaceae > Escherichia > Escherichia sp. E14S1. Next base: position 265,364 of record NZ_RHJQ01000012.1, on the reverse strand, counting down.
AATCAAAGCCTATCGTTTATACCTTGAACAGTGCCCACAAGCCGAAAACGGACCACTGCTGGCGCTAACCCGTGCCTGGACTCTGGTGCGATTTGTTGAAAGCGATTTACTGCAACTTTCCAGCTGCAACTGCTGCGGCGGTAATTTTATCACTCATGCTCATCAACCTGTCGGCAGTTTTGCCTGCAGCTTATGTCAACCGCCATCGCGCGCCGTAAAAAGACGTAAACTTTCTCAGAACCCTGCCGATATTATCCCTCAACTGCTGGATGAACAGAGAATACAGGCTGTTTAACCCATACGGTGTGGCGAAACACTCCAGCAGCGGTAATTAATTGCCGCTGCTTATTTTTCTCCAGCCGTAAGGTAACGTCTGCCGACTGAACATCCTGTCATGGTCAACAGTGAAAGGATGATGTCGTGCTTATCTTATTAGGTTACCTGGTTGTTCTCGGTACAGTTTTCGGCGGTTATTTGATGACCGGTGGAAGCCTTGGAGCACTCTATCAACCCGCTGAACTGGTGATTATTGCCGGTGCAGGCATTGGGTCGTTTATCGTCGGCAATAATGGCAAAGCAATCAAAGGTACGCTTAAGGCGCTGCCATTGTTGTTTCGTCGCTCTAAATATACCAAAGCAATGTATATGGATTTGCTGGCGTTGCTTTACCGTCTGATGGCGAAATCGCGGCAAATGGGCATGTTCTCACTGGAACGCGATATTGAAAATCCACGAGAGAGCGAGATCTTCGCCAGTTATCCGCGCATCCTCGCGGATGCCGTTATGCTGGATTTTATCGTCGATTATCTGCGTCTGATTATCAGCGGCCACATGAATACCTTCGAAATTGAAGCCCTGATGGACGAAGAGATAGAAACGCACGAAAACGAGGCGGAAGTCCCGGCGAACAGCCTGGCGTTGGTCGGAGACTCTCTTCCTGCGTTTGGGATTGTTGCGGCCGTAATGGGAGTGGTGCACGCATTAGGATCAGCCGATCGTCCTGCTGCCGAATTGGGGGCACTCATCGCACATGCGATGGTGGGGACTTTCCTCGGTATCTTATTGGCTTACGGATTTATTTCCCCGTTGGCGAGTGTTTTGCGCCAGAAAAGCGCCGAAACCAGCAAAATGATGCAGTGCGTCAAAGTCACACTGCTTTCTAATCTGAACGGTTACGCACCGCCTATCGCCGTTGAATTTGGTCGCAAAACGCTCTATTCCAGTGAACGTCCGTCGTTTGTTGAACTGGAAGAGCATGTGCGCGCGGTGAAAAATCCGCAACAGCAGACGACAACCGAGGAAGCATGAAGAATCAAGCGCATCCGATTATTGTCGTCAAACGACGCAAAGCGAAATCCCACGGCGCAGCACATGGTTCGTGGAAGATTGCTTATGCTGACTTTATGACCGCGATGATGGCTTTTTTTCTGGTGATGTGGCTTATCTCCATCTCCAGCCCAAAAGAGCTGATTCAGATTGCGGAATACTTCCGTACGCCGCTGGCGACAGCGGTAACGGGCGGCGATCGAATTTCTAATAGCGAAAGCCCAATTCCCGGCGGCGGTGATGATTTCACCCAAAGCCAGGGGGAAGTGAATAAGCAGCCGAACATTGAAGAACTTAAAAAACGCATGGAGCAAAGTCGGCTGCGGAAATTGCGTGGCGATCTCGACCAGCTTATTGAATCAGACCCGAAACTACGGGCGATGCGCCCACATCTCAAAATCGATCTGGTACAGGAAGGTTTACGTATCCAGATAATTGATAGCCAGAATCGCCCGATGTTTAAAACCGGTAGTGCTGATGTCGAGCCCTATATGCGCGATATTCTGCGCGCCATTGCGCCGGTGCTGAACGGTATTCCTAACCGTATCAGCCTTTCCGGTCATACCGATGATTTCCCTTACGCCAATGGTGAGAAAGGTTACAGCAACTGGGAGCTTTCCACTGAACGCGCCAATGCGTCGCGCCGTGAGCTAATGGTGGGAAGTCTGGCTGATGGCAAAATTTTACGCGTTGTCGGCATGGCGGCGACCATGCGCTTAAGCGATCGCGGTCCGGATGATGCCGTTAATCGTCGAATCAGTCTGTTGGTACTGAATAAACAAGCCGAACAGGCCATTTTGCATGAAAACGCCGAAAGCCAGAATGAGCCGGTAAGCGTCCTGGAAAAACCTGGGGTAACACCGCAGGTCAGTGTTTCCACAATGCCATCAGCCGAACCGAGGTGACAGCGTGAGCATGGATATAAGCGATTTTTATCAGACATTTTTTGATGAAGCGGACGAACTGTTGGCCGATATGGAGCAGCATCTGCTGAATTTACAGCCAGAAGCGCCAGATGCCGAACAATTGAATGCCATCTTTCGTGCGGCCCACTCCATCAAAGGAGGGGCGGGAACCTTTGGCTTTAGCGTATTGCAGGAAACCACGCATCTGATGGAAAACCTGCTCGACGAAGCCAGACGCGGTGAAATGCTGCTTAACACCGACATTATCAATCTGTTTTTGGAAACGAAGGACATCATGCAGGAACAGCTCGACGCTTATAAACAGTCGCAAGAGCCGGATGCCGCCAGCTTTGACTATATCTGCCAGGCCTTACGTCAACTGGCAATAGAAGCGAAAGGCGAAACGGCCCCCGCCATGACCCGGTTAAGTGTGGTTGCCAAAAGTGAACTGCAAGATGTGCAGAGTAACAGTGAGTCGCCGCGACGAATTCTACTTTCGCGTCTGAAGGCAGGAGAAGTCGATCTACTGGAAGAAGAGCTGGAGCATCTGACAACGTTGACTGATGTGGTGAAAGCTGCTGATTCTCTTTCGGCAATATTACCGGGCGACATCGCCGAAGATGATATTAAAGCGGTGCTCTGTTTTGTGATTGAGGCCGATCAGATTGCCTTTGAAACAGTAGAATCCACGCCAAAAATATCCCCGCCACCGGTACTTAAACTGGCAGCCGAACAAGCACCAGCAGGGCGAGTGGAACGGGAAAAAACGTCGCGCGGCAGCGAATCTAGCAGCATCCGCGTGGCGGTTGAAAAGGTTGATCAGCTGATTAACCTCGTTGGCGAACTGGTGATTACTCAGTCGATGCTGGCCCAGCGCTCCAGTGAACTGGACCCGGTGAATCATGGGGATTTGATTACCAGCATGGGGCAGTTACAACGTAACGCCCGCGATTTGCAGGAATCAGTGATGTCGATTCGCATGATGCCAATGGAATATGTCTTTAGCCGCTATCCCCGGCTGGTGCGCGACCTGGCGGGTAAACTTGGCAAACAGGTGGAACTGACGCTGGTGGGCAGTTCCACCGAACTCGACAAGAGTCTGATAGAACGCATTATCGATCCTCTGACCCACCTGGTACGCAATAGCCTCGACCACGGTATTGAACTGCCAGAAAAACGACTTGCTACGGGCAAAGATAGCGTTGGAAATTTAATCCTGTCTGCTGAACACCAGGGCGGCAACATCTGCATCGAAGTGACCGACGATGGCGCGGGGCTTAATCGAGAGCGGATTCTGGCAAAAGCCGCCTCGCAAGGTCTGAGCGTTAGCGACAACATGACTGACGACGAAGTGGCGATGTTGATATTCGCCCCTGGTTTTTCCACGGCGGAGCAGGTCACCGATGTCTCCGGGCGCGGCGTCGGCATGGATGTCGTCAAACGTAATATCCAGGAGATGGGTGGCCACGTTGAAATCCAGTCGAAGCAGGGCGTTGGCACCACAATCCGCATTTTACTGCCGCTAACGCTGGCGATCCTCGATGGCATGTCGGTACGCGTCGCTGACGAAGTTTTCATTCTGCCGCTGAACGCCGTCATGGAATCACTACAACCTCGTGAAGCCGATCTCCATCCACTGGCAGGGGGCGAGCGAGTATTGGAAGTGCGTGGTGAATATCTGCCCATCGTCGAACTGTGGAAAGTGTTCAACGTCGCAGGCGCGAAAACCGAAGCTACAGAGGGGATTGTTGTCATTCTGCAAAGTGGCGGTCGCCGCTACGCCTTGCTGGTGGATCAGTTAATTGGTCAACATCAGGTGGTGGTTAAAAACCTTGAAAGTAACTATCGCAAAGTCCCTGGCATTTCTGCTGCAACCATTCTTGGCGACGGCAGCGTGGCACTGATTGTTGATGTTTCCGCCTTGCAGGCGATAAACCGCGAACAACGTATGGCGAATACCGCCGCCTGATTGAGTAAAAAGGGAATAAATATGACCGGTATGACAAATGTAACAAAGCTGGCCAGCGAACCGTCAGGCCAGGAGTTTCTGGTATTTACCCTCGGTGACGAAGAGTACGGCATCGATATTCTGAAAGTGCAGGAGATCCGTGGCTACGATCAGGTTACGCGGATTGCCAATACACCCGCGTTTATCAAAGGCGTCACTAATCTGCGCGGCGTGATTGCGCCAATTATTGATTTGCGTATTAAGTTCAGCCAGGTGGATGTGGAGTACAACGATAACACGGTGGTTATCGTTCTGAATCTTGGGCAGCGGGTGGTCGGCATTGTGGTAGATGGCGTTTCAGATGTTCTTTCGTTGACGACGGAACAAATTCGCCCGGCACCGGAATTTGCTGTGACGCTTTCCACAGAATACCTCACCGGCCTGGGTGCGCTGGGCGATCGCATGCTAATTCTGGTTAATATCGAAAAACTGCTGAATAGCGAAGAGATGGCGCTGTTGGATAGCACGGCATCAGAAGTCGCATAATTTATCCAGCTGTACTCAAATGAAATGAGCCCGATGCCCTGCGCATTGGGTTTTTCATTTTAATATCGCCATGACTGGCATCAGAAATAAAGTTTCCCTCCTTCCTGCCGATAACGAAACCAACTTGTTTTCAGGAAGGTGCCTTATGATTAACCGTATCCGCGTAGTCACGCTGTTGGTAATGGTGCTGGGGGTATTCGCACTGTTACAGCTTATTTCCGGAAGTCTGTTTTTTTCTTCTCTTCACCATAGCCAGAAAAGTTTTGTGGTTTCCAATCAATTACGGGAGCAGCAAAGCGAGCTGACCTCAACTTGGGATTTAATGCTGCAAACGCGCATTAACCTGAGTCGTTCAGCGGTGCGGATGATGATGGATTCATCCAATCAACAAAGTAACGCTAAAGTTGAATTGCTTGATAGCGCCAGGAAAACATTGGCCCAGGCTGCAATCCATTATAAAAAATTCAAAATCATGGCACCGTTACCTGAAATGGTCGCTACCCGTCGTAATATCGACGAAAAATATAAAAACTATCACACAGCATTAACAGAACTGATTGATTATCTTGATTATGGCAATACCGGAGCCTATTTCGCTCAGCCAACCCAGGGAATGCAAAATGCGATGGGCGAAGCCTTTGCCCAGTACGCCCTCAGTAGTGAAAAACGGTATCAAGATATCGTCACTGACAACGCGGATGATTACCGATTTGCCCAGTGGCAACTGGCGGTTATCGCGCTGGTGGTGGTATTGATTCTGCTGGTGGCGTGGTACGGCATCCGCCGCATGCTACTTAACCCGTTAGCGAAGATCATTTCTCACATCCGGGAAATTGCTGGTGGCAATCTGGCGCATACCCTCTGCATTGCTGGACGCAGCGAAATGGGCGACCTGGCACAGAGCGTTTCACATATGCAACGCTCTCTGACTGACACGGTCAACCATGTGCGAGAAGGTTCAGACGCTATCTATGCTGGTACTCGTGAGATTGCTGCGGGGAATACCGATCTTTCCTCCCGTACTGAACAGCAGGCATCGGCGCTGGAAGAAACGGCCGCCAGCATGGAACAGCTCACAGCAACAGTGAAACAGAACGCCGATAACGCCCGTCAAGCCTCGCAACTGGCGCAAAGTGCCTCCGATACTGCTCAGCATGGTGGCAAAGTCGTGGACGGTGTGGTGAAAACCATGCACGAAATTGCCGACAGTTCGCAGAAAATTGCTGACATTATTAGCGTTATTGATGGCATTGCTTTCCAGACCAATATCCTGGCACTGAACGCGGCTGTTGAAGCCGCCCGAGCAGGGGAACAGGGGCGTGGTTTTGCCGTGGTGGCGGGCGAAGTGCGTAATCTCGCCAGTCGCAGCGCCCAGGCGGCAAAAGAGATCAAAGCGCTGATTGAAGATTCCGCCTCCCGCGTTGATACCGGTTCGGTGCTGGTAGAAAGTGCCGGGGAAACCATGACGAATATTGTCAATGCCGTCACCCGTGTTACCGACATTATGGGCGAGATTGCCTCTGCATCGGATGAACAGAGTCGCGGTATCGATCAAGTGGCGTTGGCAGTGTCGGAAATGGATCGCGTCACCCAACAAAACGCATCGCTGGTGCAGGAGTCTGCCGCGGCGGCGGCGGCCCTTGAAGAGCAGGCCAGCCGTTTAACGCAAGCAGTTTCCACATTCCGTCTGGCTGCAAGCTCGCAAACGAATAAACCACAATCCCGTCCAACCACTGAACAACCACCCGCACAGCCGCGACTGCGTATTACTGAACAAGATCCAAACTGGGAAACATTTTGATGAGTATTTACTCACTCGGTCATTTCAGCCAAATGGATCAGGTGATGCAACAAAACGTCGCACTGGCAGAAGAAGCGGCGGCAACGGCACAACGGGTGAATCAGTGGTTTCCTGAAGTGACTGAGAAGGCGCTATGACATCATCTCTGCCCTGCGGGCAAACGTCTTTATTGTTACAGATGACCGAGCGCCTGGCGCTTTCCGACGCGCATTTTCGGCGGATAAGTCAATTGATCTATCAACGTGCGGGGATAGTCCTGGCGGACCACAAACGCGACATGGTTTACAACCGCCTGGTGCGCCGTTTGCGCTCGCTGGGGCTTGCAGACTTCGGCCATTATCTGAATTTACTGGAATCTAATCAGCACAGCGGCGAGTGGCAGGCGTTTATTAATTCGCTGACCACAAACCTGACGGCATTTTTCCGCGAGGGGCATCATTTCCCATTGCTCGCGGAGCACGCCCGCCACAGCTCTGGCGAGTATCGCGTATGGAGTGCGGCAGCATCGACAGGTGAAGAACCCTACAGCATTGCGATGACGCTGGCGGACACGCTGGGCACCGCGCCCGGACGCTGGAAAGTGTTCGCCAGCGATATCGACACCGAAGTGCTGGAGAAAGCCAGAAGCGGCATTTATCGCCATGAAGAGCTGAAAAACCTGACGCCGCAACAACTCCAGCGCTACTTCATGCGCGGTACGGGGCCGCATCAAGGGCTGGTGCGTGTGCGTAAGGCACTGGCGAACTACATCGATTTTTCCCCGCTGAATTTGCTGGCGAAACAGTACGCTGCGCCGGGGCCGTTCGATGCGATCTTCTGTCGTAACGTCATGATCTACTTCGATCAAGCGACCCAGCAGGAGATTTTGCGCCGCTTTGTACCGCTGCTTAAACCCGACGGATTATTGTTTGCGGGTCACTCTGAAAACTTTAGCCACCTTGAGCGCAGCTTCACATTGCGTGGACAGACGGTGTATGCGCTAAGTAAGGATTAACGATGAGCAAAATCAGGGTGTTGTCGGTCGATGACTCGGCACTGATGCGCCAGATAATGACAGAAATCATCAATAGTCATAGTGACATGGAAATGGTAGCGACGGCTCCCGATCCGCTGGTCGCGCGTGATTTGATTAAGAAATTCAACCCTGATGTGCTGACGCTGGACGTCGAAATGCCGCGTATGGACGGACTGGATTTCCTCGAAAAATTAATGCGTTTGCGACCGATGCCAGTAGTGATGGTTTCTTCTCTGACTGGCAAAGGTTCCGAAGTCACGCTGCGTGCTCTGGAGTTGGGGGCGATAGATTTTGTCACCAAACCGCAACTGGGGATCCGCGAAGGAATGCTGGCGTATAGCGAAATGATTGCCGAAAAGGTGCGTACGGCAGCAAGGGCAAGCCTTACTGCGCATAAACCGTTATCGGCACCGACAACGCTGAAGACCGGACCGCTCTTGAGTTCAGAAAAGCTGATTGCGATTGGCGCCTCAACGGGGGGAACTGAGGCGATTCGTCACGTATTGCAACCGTTGCCGCTTTCCAGCCCGGCACTGTTAATTACCCAGCATATGCCGCCCGGTTTTACCCGCTCTTTTGCCGACAGACTTAATAAGCTGTGCCAAATCGGCGTGAAAGAAGCCGAGGACGGAGAACGCGTCTTGCCGGGGCATGCCTATATCGCCCCGGGCGATCGGCATATGGAACTGGCGCGTAGCGGCGCGAATTATCAAATCAAAATTCACGATGGCCCGGCGGTTAATCGCCATCGGCCATCGGTAGATGTGTTGTTTCATTCTGTGGCCAAACAGGCGGGGCGTAATGCGGTTGGGGTGATTCTGACGGGCATGGGCAACGACGGCGCGACGGGAATGTTAGCAATGCGTCAGGCGGGGGCATGGACTCTTGCGCAAAATGAAGCAAGCAGCGTGGTGTTCGGCATGCCGCGCGAGGCCATCAATATGGGTGGCGTCTGCGAAGTGGTCGATCTTAGCCAGGTAAGCCAGCAAATGCTGGCAAAAATCAGTGCCGGACAGGCGATACGTATTTAAATCAGGAGTGTGAGATGGCGGATAAAGAGCTTAAATTTTTGGTTGTGGATGACTTTTCTACCATGCGACGCATCGTGCGTAACCTGCTGAAAGAGCTTGGATTTAATAATGTTGAGGAAGCGGAGGATGGCGCCGACGCTCTCAATAAGTTGCAGGCGGGAGGATATGGTTTTGTTATCTCCGACTGGAACATGCCCAACATGGATGGCCTGGAGTTGCTGAAAACGATTCGTGCTGATGGCGCGATGTCAGCATTGCCGGTGTTAATGGTGACTGCAGAAGCGAAGAAAGAAAACATTATTGCCGCAGCACAAGCGGGGGCCAGTGGCTACGTGGTTAAGCCATTTACCGCCGCGACGCTGGAGGAAAAACTCAACAAAATCTTTGAGAAACTGGGCATGTGAGGATGCGACTATGATGCAACCATCAATTAAACCTGCTGATGAAAATTCTGCTGGCGATATCATTGCGCGCATCGGCAGCCTGACGCGTATGCTGCGCGATAGTCTGCGGGAGCTGGGGCTGGACCAGGCCATTGCAGAAGCGGCGGAAGCCATCCCCGATGCCCGCGATCGTTTGTACTACGTTGTGCAGATGACTGCCCAGGCTGCGGAAAGGGCGCTCAACAGTGTTGAGGCTTCACAACCGCATCAGGATCACATGGAGAAATCAGCAAAAGCGTTAACCCAACGCTGGGATGGCTGGTTTGCCGATCCCATTGATCTTGCCGACGCTCGCGAACTGGTGACCGATACACGGCAATTTCTGGCGGATGTGCCGACGCATACCAGTTTTACCAATGCGCAGTTGCTGGAAATCATGATGGCGCAGGATTTTCAGGACCTCACCGGGCAGGTCATTAAACGAATGATGGATGTCATTCAGGAGATTGAACGCCAGTTGCTAATGGTGCTGCTGGAAAATATCCCGGAACAGGATGCACGTCCGAAACGTGAAAGCCAGAGTTTGCTGAATGGACCACAGGTAGATACCAGCAAAGCCGGTGTGGTAGCCAGTCAGGACCAGGTCGACGATTTGTTGGATAGCCTTGGATTCTGATTTGTATTGCCTGATGTGACGCGGCCGCGTCACATCGATCTTCAAGGTTGGATAAGGCGTTTACGCCGTACCCGACAAACATGTCACCATGCCTGATGTGCTGTGGCAAAAGCCCTAAATCCCGCCTTTTTTACCCCTTACTCAAACCATTGAACGCTTTGCGCTCTGGCATCATTCACGCTTATTACTCTTTCCAGGATTGGCGACGTGTCTGACGAGAGCGACGACAAAACAGAAGCCCCCACACCTCACCGACTTGAAAAAGCGCGGGAAGAGGGGCAAATCCCGCGTTCCCGTGAATTAACGTCGCTGCTGATTTTGTTAGTGGGCGTGTGTGTTATCTGGTTTGGCGGTGTGTCGCTGGCTCGTCGATTGTCGGGCATGCTCTCCGCGGGATTGCATTTTGATCACAGTATTATCAATGACCCGAACCTGATCCTCGGGCAGATTATTTTGCTGATCAGAGAAGCCATGCTGGCGCTGCTGCCGCTGATTAGCGGCGTGGTGCTGGTGGCGCTCATTTCTCCGGTGATGCTGGGTGGGCTGGTATTTAGCGGCAAATCCTTGCAGCCGAAGTTTTCCAAACTCAACCCGCTACCGGGCATTAAACGGATGTTCTCGGCACAGACTGGCGCGGAGTTGCTGAAAGCGATACTGAAATCCATCCTGGTCGGCAGTGTGACGGGGTTTTATCTCTGGCACCACTGGCCGCAGATGATGCGCTTAATGGCCGAGTCTCCGATTACCGCCATGGGAAACGCCATGGATCTGGTTGGGCTATGCGCGTTGTTGGTGGTGCTTGGCGTTATTCCGATGGTGGGATTTGACGTCTTTTTCCAAATCTTCAGCCACCTGAAAAAGCTGCGTATGTCACGGCAGGATATTCGTGATGAGTTCAAACAAAGTGAAGGCGACCCTCATGTCAAAGGGCGAATCCGTCAGATGCAGCGAGCTGCGGCGCGGCGGCGGATGATGGCCGATGTGCCGAAAGCGGACGTTATCGTCAATAACCCAACTCACTACTCAGTGGCTTTGCAGTACGACGAAAACAAAATGAGTGCGCCAAAAGTCGTTGCCAAGGGCGCGGGGCTGGTGGCATTACGCATTCGTGAAATAGCCGCTGAAAATAACGTCCCGACCCTCGAAGCGCCTCCGCTGGCGCGTGCGCTGTATCGACATGCTGAAATCGGTCAACAAATACCTGGTCAACTCTATGCCGCCGTGGCGGAAGTGCTGGCCTGGGTCTGGCAACTGAAACGTTGGCGTCTGGCTGGTGGACAGCGCCCTGTACAACCAACTCATCTTCCGGTGCCGGAAGCCCTGGATTTTATTAACGAGAAACCGACCCATGAGTAATCTGGCCGCGATGCTGCGCCTGCCCGCAAACCTGAAATCGACACAATGGCAGATCCTTGCCGGACCGATTTTGATCTTGCTGATTTTGTCGATGATGGTGCTGCCATTGCCTGCCTTCATTCTCGACCTGCTGTTTACCTTTAATATCGCGTTGTCGATCATGGTGTTGCTGGTGGCGATGTTTACCCAGCGTACGCTCGAGTTTGCCGCCTTTCCGACAATCCTGCTGTTCACCACGCTGTTGCGTCTGGCTCTTAACGTAGCTTCAACCCGTATCATTTTGATGGAAGGGCATACCGGCGCGGCGGCGGCTGGAAAGGTGGTCGAAGCGTTCGGTCACTTCCTCGTTGGTGGCAATTTCGCTATCGGTATCGTGGTGTTCGTCATTCTCGTGATCATCAACTTTATGGTTATCACCAAAGGTGCCGGGCGTATCGCGGAAGTGGGCGCGCGCTTTGTTCTCGATGGTATGCCGGGTAAGCAGATGGCGATTGACGCCGACCTTAACGCTGGATTGATTGGTGAAGATGAGGCGAAAAAACGCCGCTCCGAAGTGACTCAGGAAGCCGATTTTTACGGCTCAATGGACGGGGCAAGTAAGTTTGTTCGCGGCGATGCCATTGCCGGGATCCTCATCATGGTCATTAACGTTGTCGGCGGATTGCTGGTTGGTGTGCTGCAACATGGCATGAGCATGGGGCACGCGGCGGAAAGTTATACGCTATTGACCATAGGCGACGGTCTGGTGGCACAAATCCCGGCACTGGTGATTTCTACCGCCGCGGGGGTCATCGTTACGCGTGTCAGCACCGATCAGGATGTTGGCGAGCAGATGGTGAATCAGCTTTTCAGTAACCCAAGCGTTATGTTGTTAAGCGCCGCCGTGCTCGGTTTACTCGGGCTGGTGCCAGGAATGCCGAACCTGGTATTTTTGCTGTTCACGGCGGGATTGCTCGGGCTGGCCTGGTGGATCCGCGGACGCGATCAAAAAGCGCCAGCCGAACCAAAACCGGTAAAAATGGCAGAGAATAATGCTGTAGTCGAAGCAACGTGGAATGATGTGCAACTGGAAGATTCTCTGGGAATGGAAGTGGGCTATCGACTGATCCCGATGGTTGATTTCCAACAAGATGGCGAGTTGCTGGGCCGTATTCGTAGTATTCGCAAGAAATTTGCCCAAGAAATGGGCTTCCTGCCGCCGGTGGTGCACATTCGCGACAATATGGATCTGCAACCGGCACGTTATCGTATTTTGATGAAAGGCGTAGAGATTGGCAGTGGCGATGCTTATCCGGGGCGCTGGCTGGCAATTAACCCGGGTACCGCTGCCGGGACGTTACCTGGTGAAGCGACCGTCGATCCGGCTTTTGGTCTGAACGCTATCTGGATCGAAAGTGCGCTAAAAGAACAGGCGCAGATTCAGGGGTACACCGTGGTTGAGGCCAGCACAGTGGTGGCAACGCATCTTAACCATCTCATTAGCCAGCACGCCGCAGAGTTGTTTGGTCGCCAGGAGGCGCAACAATTGCTGGATCGCGTCGCCCAGGAGATGCCAAAGCTGACGGAAGATCTCGTTCCTGGCGTCGTCACGCTCACCACGCTACATAAAGTGCTGCAAAATCTGCTCGATGAAAAAGTGCCGATTCGCGACATGCGTACCATTCTCGAAGCGCTGGCGGAGCATGCGCCCATTCAGAGCGTTCCGCATGAATTAACCGCCGTCGTGCGCGTGGCGTTGGGGCGAGCGATTACCCAGCAGTGGTTCCCCGGCAAAGATGAAGTCCATGTTATTGGCCTCGACACGCCGCTGGAACGTTTGTTATTACAGGCGTTGCAAGGCGGGGGCGGACTGGAGCCAGGGCTGGCGGATCGTTTACTGGCGCAAACTCAGGAAGCGCTATCCCGTCAGGAGATGTTGGGTGCGCCGCCTGTATTGTTGGTGAACCACGCGCTGCGACCATTATTGTCTCGCTTCCTGCGCCGCAGCTTGCCGCAGTTAGTGGTGCTGTCGAATCTGGAACTATCTGATAACCGACATATCCGCATGACGGCGACAATTGGCGGTAAATGATGAGAACTTTATTGGCTATGCTGTTGTTTCCGGTGATTGCGCAAGCCGCCGGGGAGGGGATGTGGCAGGCAAGTAGTGTCGGAATTACGCTAAATCATCGCGGTGAGTCGATGTCTTCTGCGCCTCTTTCTTCGCGACAACCTGTTTCAGGATTGATGACGCTGGTGGCGTGGCGTTATCAGCTTATCGGTCCGACCCCCGCGGGACTGCGGGTACGTTTATGCTCACAATCTCGTTGTGTCGAATTAGAGGGGCAGAGCGGAACCACCGTGGCCTTTTCCGGTATAGCGGCAGCAGAACCATTGCGCTTTATCTGGGAAGTGCCTGGCGGTGGGCGGTTAATTCCGCCGCTGAAAGTACAACGTAATGAAGTGATTGTGAATTATCGGCGGTGATAAAAAAGCCGATGTCCGTAACTGCGACATCGGCCTTTGACACATAACGCGATTACATACGCTCTACAGTCTCAATACCCAGCGTATCCAGACCCAGCTTCAGCGTCTTCGCCGTCAGTTGTGCCAGTTTCAGACGGCTGTTACGCACTTCTTCGTTTTCTGCGCTGAGGATCGGGCAGTGCTCGTAGAAGCCAGAGAACAGACCAGCCAGATCGTACAGGTAAGCACACATCACGTGCGGTGTGCCTTCACGGGCAACCACGGTGAGGGTTTCTTCAAACTGCAGCAGACGAGCAGCCAGTTGCGCTTCACGATCTTCACGGATGATTACCGGAGCTGAAGCCAGTTGCTCTTCGTTAATTTCTGCTTTACGGAACACAGACAAAACACGCGTGTAAGCATACTGCATGTATGGCGCGGTATTACCCTCAAACGCCAGCATGTTGTCCCAGTCGAAGATGTAGTCGGTAGTACGGTTTTTGGAGAGATCCGCGTATTTCACCGCGCCGATACCCACCGCATTGGCCAGTTTTTCCAGCTCGTCAGCTGGCATATCCGGGTTCTTTTCTGCCACCAGACGACGTGCGCGCTCCAGGGCTTCATCCAGCAGATCGGCCAGTTTCACCGTACCGCCCGCGCGGGTTTTGAACGGTTTGCCGTCTTTGCCCAGCATCATGCCGAACATGTGGTGTTCCAGCGGTACGGATTCCGGCACATAGCCTGCTTTGCGGACGATCGCCCATGCCTGCATCAGGTGTTGATGCTGACGGGAGTCGATGTAATACAGCACGCGATCGGCATGCAGTGTTTCATAACGATATTTCGCACAGGCGATATCAGTAGTGGTGTAAAGATAGCCGCCATCTTTCTTCTGAATGATCACGCCCATCGGTTCGCCTTCCTTGTTTTTGAACTCATCAAGGAATACGACGGTTGCGCCTTCGCTTTCTACTGCCAGACCTTTGGCTTTCAGGTCCGCTACGATACCCGGCAGCATCGGGTTGTAGAGGCTTTCGCCCATCACGTCATCGCGGGTCAGCGTCACGTTCAGACGATCGTAGGTGATCTGGTTCTGCGTCATGGTGATGTCGACCAGTTTGCGCCACATCTCGCGGAAGTATTCGTCACCGCTTTGCAGTTTTACCACGTAGTTACGTGCGCGCTCAGCGAACTCTTCATCTTCATCGTAATGCTTTTTCGCATCGCGGTAGAAACCTTCAAGGTCAGCCAGTTCCATTTCACCGGCGTTTTCCTGCTGCTGTTTTTCCAGCCACGCAATCAGCATACCGAACTGAGTACCCCAGTCGCCGACGTGGTTCGCGCGAATCACTTTGTGACCGAGGAACTCCAGAGTACGCACTGCCGCGTCACCAATAATGGTAGAGCGCAGGTGACCGACGTGCATCTCTTTCGCCACGTTCGGTGCGGAGTAGTCAACCACAATGGTCTGTTTTTCTGGCGTAGCAACACCGAGACGATCTGACGCCAGCGCCTGCTGAACATGTTCAGCCAGGAATGCCGGATCAAGGAAAATGTTGATAAAGCCTGGACCGGCGATCTCAACTTTGCTGGCGATACCGTTAAGATCCAGATGAGTCAGCACCTGCTCTGCTAATTGTCGCGGTGCCATACCCAGTTTTTTAGCGACTGCCATCATGCCGTTAGCCTGATAGTCGCCGAACTGAACTTTTGCTGACTGACGAACCTGCGGTTCGCAATCCGCAGGCGCGCCTGCCGCAATCATGGCCTGACGGACTTTTTCTGAGAGAAGAGCCTGAATATTCACCGGAATACCTTACATTGATGAAGCGAGCAAAAATTGCCCGCACCAGTTAAAGAAATTAGGGCGGGAGTATACTGCAAATGGCTGTTTTCGTCAGCAACGTGCGCGCGGCGCATTGCCGTTTTTACTATTGCATCAGAAGCGGCGTGAAATCAGCGGTTGGTTGGCGCAGGGCAACAGGGTAAATTAACGCTTTTACTAAAAGACGAAGAGTGATTATGGCGAACTGGCAATCAATCGACGAGCTGCAGGATATTGCATCGGATTTACCGCGATTTACCCACGCATTAGATGAACTTTCCCGCCGTCTGGGATTGGATATCACTCCGCTGACTGCCGATCACATTTCTTTGCGTTGCCATCAAAACGCCACCGCTGAACGCTGGCGTCGCGGGTTTGAACAGTGCGGTGAACTCCTGTCAGAAAATATGATCAATGGCAGGCCGATTTGTCTGTTTAAATTGCATGAGCCGGTACAGGTTGCTCACTGGCAGTTTTCCATTGTTGAGCTACCGTGGCCCGGGGAAAAACGTTACCCGCACGAAGGTTGGGAACATATTGAAATCGTTCTGCCGGGCGAGCCAGAAACGCTGAATGCCCGTGCGCTGGCGTTGCTTTCTGATGAAGGACTCAGCCTGCCGGGGATCTCAGTTAAAACCAGTTCGCCAAAAGGTGAGCATGAGCGATTACCGAATCCGACGCTGGCGGTCACCGATGGCAGAACAACCATTAAGTTTCATCCGTGGTCCATTGAAGAGATCGTCGCCAGCGAGCAGTCGGCATAATTAAGGAGCAAAAATGGCATTACTGGAAATTTGCTGTTACAGCATGGAGTGCGCACTAACGGCGCAGCAAAATGGCGCTGACAGAATTGAATTGTGTGCGGCACCGAAAGAAGGGGGCTTAACGCCGTCGCTGGGCGTGCTTAAATCCGTGCGCCAGCAGATAACGATTCCCGTACATCCGATCATCCGCCCGCGCGGTGGTGATTTTTGCTACAGCGACGGCGAGTTTGCCGCCATTCTTGAGGATGTTCGTACTGTCCGCGAATTAGGCTTTCCGGGACTGGTGACGGGCGTTCTCGATGTTGACGGTAATGTCGATATGCTACGAATGGAAAAAATAATGTCTGCTGCCGGTCCGTTGGCCGTTACTTTTCATCGTGCCTTCGATATGTGTGCTAACCCATTAAATACAATGAATAATCTTGCGGAATTGGGCATTGCCCGGGTACTGACTTCCGGGCAAAAATCAGACGCTCTGCAAGGTTTATCAAAAATTATGGAACTTATTGCCTATGGTGATACTCCAATCATCATGGCCGGAGCAGGAGTTCGCGCAGAAAACCTGCACCACTTCCTCGATGCCGGAGTGCTGGAAGTCCATAGCTCCGCGGGAGCGTGGCAAGCCTCACCGATGCGTTATCGTAATCAAGGATTGTCCATGTCATCAGATGCACACGCGGACGAGTATTCGCGTTATGTCGTAGACGGGGCGGCGGTTGCTGAAATGAAAGGAATCATTGAACGCCATCAGGCCAAATGATTTTTACCGTTGCATCATGTCGCCCAATATGATGCTTGCTCGTACCAGGCCCCTGCAATTTCAACAGGGGCCTTTTTTTATTCCCTGGCAGTATAAAAAACGAACGATTGCTGTGATGTGTAGAACGGGTGACAGTGCGCATAGCGTTGTGCTTAAAATGTTTTATATATTCACATTAATTATGTTATTTAAATTACTAAAACTGACAAATATATATTATAAATAACGGCTGGGTTATTCTTTCGCAATTAATGATTACATTGTAATAAATCATATTCTTTATCGATTATTTCAGGCAGTGTTGTGCCGAATTAAGCAAGTAGTCAATTCGTTGTGTATTTATTTATACAATGATTTCGGTGTCCTGGAATTTAATTAGAGGAATCTATGCGAGGGAAAAAACGCATTGGGTTATTTTTTCTGCTGATAGCGGTTGTGGTTGGTGGCGGCGGGTTATTGCTTGCGCAAAAAGCCTTACATAAAACGTCGGATACAGCATTTTGTCTTTCCTGCCACTCGATGAGTAAACCTTTTGAGGAATATCAGGGAACTGTCCACTTTGCGAACCAGAAAGGTATACGTGCGGAATGTGCCGATTGCCATATTCCAAAGTCAGGGATGGATTATTTATTTGCCAAATTAAAAGCATCTAAAGATATTTATCATGAATTTGTTAGCGGCAAAATAGACAGTGACGATAAGTTCGAAGCGCATCGTCAGGAAATGGCCGAAACAGTATGGAAAGAATTAAAAGCATCGGATTCTGCAACGTGCCGTAGTTGCCATTCTTTTGATGCGATGGATATTGCCTCGCAAAGTGAATCTGCGCAGAAAATGCATACCAAAGCGCAAAAGGAGGGTGAAACGTGTATTGATTGTCATAAAGGAATTGCCCATTTCCCGCCAGAAATAAAAATGGATGACAACGCGGCGCATGAACTGGAAAGTCAGGCTGCCACTTCTGTGACCAATGGCGCACATATTTATCCTTTCAAACCTTCCCACATAGGCGAACTGGCCACTGTGAATCCTGGTACCGATCTCACCGTCGTTGATGCCAGTGGCAAACAGCCGATCGTTCTGTTGCAGGGTTATCAAATGCAGGGCAGTGAAAACACGCTCTACCTGGCGGCAGGTCAACGTCTGGCGCTAGCCACATTAAGTGATGAAGGTATCAAGGCGCTAACGGTAAACGGGGAATGGCAGGCTGACGAATACGGTAATCAATGGCGTCAGGCGTCATTACAAGGGGCGCTAATCGATCCCGTATTAGCGGATCGTAAACCGTTATGGCAATACGCTGAAAAACTCGATGACACCTATTGTGCTGGCTGCCATGCGCCTATTGCCGCTGACCATTACACCGTCAATGCCTGGCCCTCTATCGCCAAAGGAATGGGGGCGCGAACCAGCATGAGCGAAAACGAACTGGACATTTTGACGCGGTACTTCCAGTACAACGCCAAAGATATTACCGAAAAACAGTGATCCTCGTAGATCAGGGAGGAAGTTATGACATTAACAAGACGTGAGTTTATTAAACATAGCGGTATTGCTGCCGGGGCGCTGGTGGTGACATCGGCTACGCCGTTACCCGCATGGGCAGAAGAGAAGGGTGGAAAAATCCTCACCGCGGGTCGTTGGGGAGCGATGAACGTAGAAGTGAAGGACGGTAAGATTGTTTCTTCGACAGGCGCGCTGGCGAAGACTATCCCGAACTCGTTACAGTCTACGGCGGCGGATCAGGTACACACTACGGCGCGTATTCAGCATCCGATGGTGAGAAAAAGTTATCTCGACAATCCACTGCAACCGGCAAAAGGTCGTGGCGAAGACAGTTACGTTCAGGTGAGCTGAGAACAGGCATTAAAACTGATTCATGAGCAACACGATCGCATCCGCAAGGCCAACGGCCCTTCGGCCATTTTTGCAGGGTCTTACGGCTGGCGTTCATCAGGGGTGCTGCATAAAGCGCAAACGCTGATGCAACGTTATATGAATCTGGCGGGGGGATATTCCGGGCATAGTGGCGATTACTCTACCGGGGCTGCGCAGGTGATCATGCCGCACGTTGTCGGTTCTGTGGAGGTCTATGAACAGCAGACTTCCTGGCCGCTGATTCTGGAAAACAGTCAGGTGGTGGTGTTGTGGGGCATGAACCCGCTGAATACCTTAAAAATTGCCTGGAGCAGTACCGATGAACAAGGGCTGGAATACTTCCATCAGCTGAAAAAATCGGGCAAACCGGTGATTGCCATCGACCCTATCCGTTCCGAAACAATCGAGTTCTTTGGCGATAACGCGACCTGGATCGCGCCGAATATGGGGACCGACGTGGCGATGATGTTAGGCATCGCGCATACCCTGATGACTCAAGGCAAACACGATAAAGCCTTCCTTGAGAAATACACTACCGGGTATCCGCAGTTTGAAGAGTATCTGACCGGCAAGAACGATAATACGCCGAAGAGTGCGGCCTGGGCGGCAGAAATTACTGGTGTACCGGAAGCGCAGATTGTCAAACTCGCTGAACTGATGGCGGCGAATCGCACGATGCTGATGGCTGGTTGGGGGATCCAACGCCAGCAATACGGCGAACAGAAACACTGGATGCTGGTGACGCTGGCGGCGATGTTAGGGCAAATTGGTACACCGGGCGGCGGTTTTGGTTTCTCTTATCATTACTCCAACGGTGGCAACCCGACGCGAGTTGGCGGCGTGCTGCCAGAAATGTCTGCGGCGATTGCCGGACAGGCAAGTGAGGAAGCTGATGATGGCGGAATGACCGCGATTCCGGTCGCCCGTATTGTCGATGCGCTGGAAAATCCTGGCGGCAAATATCAGCATAACGGTAAAGAACAAACGTATCCGAATATCAAAATGATCTGGTGGGCGGGTGGCGGTAACTTTACCCATCACCAGGATACTAATCGTCTGATTAAAGCCTGGCAGAAACCGGAGATGATCGTCGTTTCTGAATGCTACTGGACCGCAGCAGCCAAACACGCAGATATCGTATTACCGATCACCACATCGTTTGAGCGCAATGACCTGACGATGACCGGTGATTATAGCAACCAGCATATTGTGCCGATGAAGCAAGCTGTCGCTCCGCAATTTGAAGCGCGTAACGATTTTGACGTGTTTGCCGATCTTGCGGAATTACTGAAACCTGGCGGAAAAGAGATCTATACCGAAGGTAAAGATGAAATGGCGTGGCTGAAATTTTTCTATGATGCCGCCCAGAAAGGTGCGCGTGCGCAACGCGTGACTATGCCAATGTTTAATGCCTTCTGGCAGCAAAATAAACTGCTTGAAATGCGCCGCAGCGAGAAGAACGAGCAATATGTTCGCTATGGCGATTTCCGCGCCGATCCGGTGAAAAACGCGCTGGGTACACCAAGTGGCAAAATTGAAATCTACTCAAAAACACTGGAAAAATTTGGCTATAAGGATTGCCCGGCACACCCGACCTGGCTGGCTCCTGATGAATGGAAAGGTACCGCCGACGAGAAGCAGTTGCAGCTTCTGACCGCGCATCCGGCACATCGTCTACACAGTCAGCTTAACTATGCGGAGCTGCGTAAAAAATATGCGGTTGCCGATCGTGAGCCGATCACAATTCACACCGAAGATGCAGCTCGGTTTGGTATTGCAAATGGCGATCTGGTCCGTGTCTGGAATAAACGTGGTCAGATCCTGACAGGCGCTGTGGTGACTGACGGGATCAAAAAAGGCGTTGTATGCGTGCATGAAGGTGCATGGCCGGATCTGGAAAATGGCTTGTGTAAAAACGGCAGTGCGAACGTGTTAACGGCGGATATCCCCAGCTCGCAGCTGGCGAATGCCTGTGCCGGTAACTCTGCGCTGGTGTATATCGAAAAATATACGGGCAATGCGCCGAAGTTAACGGCGTTTGATCAGCCAGCTATTCAGGCATAAGACGTGAAAAGCGCCCGGAAACGGGCGCTGAGGTTATGCAAACGCAAAACTGCCTGATGTGCTATGCTTATCAGGCCTACATAGTCCCTGCAATATACTGAATTAGCAAGACTTTGTAGGCCGGATAAGGCGTTCACGCCGCATCCGGCAGTATTACCAGACCTTTACGGCTTACGCGCAATTAGCACCGCGCGTTTAGGCGCAGGATAACCTTCTACCGTCTTACCCGGATCATGCGGGTCGAGAAAATCGGCCAGAGACTCGGTGACCATCCATTCAGTGCGTCGCTGCTCTTCTGTAGTGGTGACACTCACATCCGCAATGCGAATATCAACAAAACCACACTTCTTCAGCCAGTTTTTCAGTGCCAGGGCCGACGGGATGAAATAAACATTACGCATTTGTGCGTAACGATCGCCTGGTACCAGCACCGTGTTTTCGTCGCCATCAATAACCAGCGTTTCAAGCACCAGTTCGCCCTCATTCACCAGTTGATCTTTCAACTGCCACAGATGTTCCAGCGGTGAACGACGATGATAAAGCACGCCCATCGAAAAGACGGTATCAAAGGCTTTCAGTGCCGGAAGTTGTTCAATCCCTAACGGCAGCAGATGCGCCCGTTGGTCGTTACCCAACAGTTTACGCACTGCTTCAAACTGGCAGAGGAATAGTTGCGTAGGGTCGATACCCACCGCAAGGTGTGCGCCTGCGCCAATCATGCGCCACATGTGATAGCCGCTGCCGCAGCCGACATCAAGAATGGTGCGCCCGGTTAAATCAGAAAGATGTGGCAGAACACGATCCCATTTCCAGTCGGAACGCCATTCGGTATCGATGTTGACGCCATACAGTGAGAACGGCCCTTTGCGCCACGGCATCAGGTTGCGCATCAGAGTCTCAATGCGCTTAATCTGCCCGGCGCTCAGTGGCTCTTCGCTTTCCGCCGTCACGCTATGCAGTAAATCAAGACGATACGGTTTAATTTCAGGCAGAAATTCCACCGCGTTGGACCACTGTTTAAACAGACCGTGCTGCTGTTCGCGCTGCCAGCTGGCAATCTGCGCGGGCAGGGTTTCCAGCCAGTGTGAAAGATGATTTTTGGCAATCAGAGAATAAAAGTTACCAAAGTCGATCATGCAGCGTCCTCTGCTTTTAATGCCACCAGTGAACCAAAATTAAAGCACTGGAACCACAGCTCGCTATGCTCAAAACCGGCTTTATGCAGGCGTGCCTTGTGGGTTTCCACGGAATCGGTCAGCATGACGTTTTCTAACATGCTGCGCTTCTGGCTGATTTCCAGCTCGCTGTAGCCGTTGGCACGTTTAAAATCGTGGTGCATGTTGAACAGCAGTTCACCAACTTTGGCATCTTCGAAACTAAATTTTTCCGAAAGCACCAGCGCGCCGCCCGGGTTTAGCCCCTGATAAATTTTATCCAGTAACGCCTGGCGCTCGGAAGGTTCCAGGAATTGCAGGGTAAAATTCAGTACCACCATCGACGCGTTTTCAATGGCAATATCACGAATATCACCTTCAATAACATCAACAGGCGTAGGCGCTTTATAGGCGTCGATATGACGGCGGCAGCGTTCAATCATTGCCGGGGAATTGTCGATGGCGATAATTTTACAATTATCATGATGAATGTTGCGACGCACTGAGAGCGTCGCCGCGCCCAAAGAACAGCCCAGATCGTAAATCTGCGTACCCGGTTGAACGAAGCGTTCAGCTAACATACCAATCATTGAAATAATATTGGAGTAGCCGGGAACGGAACGTTGGATCATATCCGGGAAGACTTCAGCTACCCGTTCATCAAAGGTCCAGTCGCCCAGTCTGGCGATAGGGGCAGAAAATAGCGTGTCGCGGTGAGACATAACGTAAAAATCCGGGAAAAAGAAAGTGGCATATTGTGCGCTAACGTAGGGAGAAAACCAACTCCCAGGGCATATACCAAAGATTCGCCAGCACCATCAGCAATAGCGCACACCAGGTGGCGCTCATACCAGAACGTCGCCAGCGAAACAGACGGTGATGGAAACCGTAATAATGCATCAGACGACCAGCGAGCAAAACGAGGCCGCAAATATGCACCATCCAGGTTTCAGCACCATTCATTTCCATAAATAGCATCAATACAATCGCGATGGGAATATATTCCACCGCATTGCCATGAATACGAATAGCGCTTTGTAGTTCGCTAAAACCGCCGTCGCCATAGGCAACGCGATACTGCATTCGCAGGCGAACAACATCAAAAGAGAACTTCATTAATAACAACGCACCTAAAACGGCATACAGCGCGCTTACCATACAAACTCCCTTTAAAATGGCCGATGGCACTTGTCTATGATAGGTGGCAAATTCAGAAAAGAGAAGATTGCTGTGGAATAGCCGGGACTGCTCCGATCTCTGGAAGCATTTTACGTAAGTCTTCCCACAGTGTATGTACCAGTTCCGGGGCCTGAGCAATATCTGGCGTGTGCAGAAAAAGATAAGGCGTGGTGCTCTGCTGCCACTGCGCTAATTTCTGTAACCAGACCTGAAATAATTCCCTGTTTTGCGCCATATCATCGCTGCCGATAAAACGGATCAGCGGATTTGTCGCCGTTAGTACGGCATGTACCGGAACCTTCGGTTTCTTCCGTTGAGCGTCGCGTATGGCTTCATTATGCGGAGGTGCAGCATGAACCGGGCGGCTATCTAAAATCACCCGATTAACGGCGCGCTGATGCAAACCGCGATTAAGGGCTTGTTCCGCTTCCCCTTTGGCGAAAAACAACGGATGACGCACTTCCACGCCATAGGGAAACTCGTCGGGAAGAGTATCGAGAAAATGCCAAAGCGCAGGCAAATCCTGTGGGCCGAAGGTGGCAGGCAGTTGCAGCCAGTATTGCCCAATGCGCGGAGCCAGCGGTGACATACGGGTCAAAAATTCACTGGTTAAATCATCGCAATGACGCAACGCTGCCTGATGCGAAATGGTCGCCGGAAACTTAAAACAGAAGCGGAAGTCATCTGTGGTCTGCTCCCGCCAGCGCAGGACAACCTCGGGTTTCGGCAGGGCGTATAGCGTGGTGTTGCCCTCCACGCAATTAAAGTAGCGGGCATACTCTTCCAGGCTGGTTATCCCCAACCGCACCCATTTAGGATGCGACCATTGTGGCAGACCGATATAAATCATAACGCGTTGATGATCTCTTCCACGCTGCGCACACGGGCGATGCGTGGATAGATATGGTTGATGCTGTTATGGTGCTGCTCGGCACTGGCGGCGCTACAGGCATCTTCGGCAATCACCAGATTAAAACCGAGTTCCCAGGCATTGCGGGCGGTGGACTCAACGCCGATATTGGTCGAGATCCCACATAACACTATTGTATCGATACCTCGGCGGCGTAATTGCAACTCCAGATCCGTACCGTAAAACGCACCCCATTGACGTTTGATGATTTCGATATCGCTGTCGGTTGCACCTAATGCAGCAGGATGTTGCCACCAATTTTCGGGCAACACTTTGGCCGGTGAGGGCGCATCGACCGGCTGTTTTAATGCTTCAGCATAATCGGCAGACCAGCCAACACGCACCAGAAACACGGGCTGACCGCTCGCGCGAAATTTCGCCGCCAGTTTTCCTGCGCGATTCACCACGTCTTCGGCAGTATGCGGACCACCGGCAAAAGGCAAGATGCCTTCCTGTAAATCAATCACAACCAGCGCTGTGGTTTTGGCATTAAGTTCAAGCATGATCACTCCAGATAAAACAAAATCGTGCCTCTCACCTTAATGCGATTAGCCGATGGTGGAACGACAAATTTTGTTAATTTTTATGAGTTCGGGCAACACCTTTATAGCAAACTGGCGTAGAGTCTGATTTCAGGCCCGACATAAAGTGGTAACGAGGCGTTCCAGCGCGGGCCAGGCTCTTACGGTGCGGCAGAATTTCCAGTATAATAGCCGCCTTTTTTCATTCAGTTGTGACATACAGCTAACGCTGCGACTCAGGTCACCTGCACAGCAGGGGACATCCGCCAGCAGCTAAGTTAAGGGATATCTCATGCGTACAGAATATTGTGGACAGCTCCGTTTGTCCCACGTGGGGCAGCAGGTGACTCTGTGTGGTTGGGTCAACCGTCGTCGTGATCTTGGTAGCTTGATCTTTATCGATATGCGCGACCGCGAAGGTATCGTGCAGGTATTTTTCGATCCGGATCGTGCGGACGCGTTAAAGCTGGCCTCTGAACTGCGTAATGAGTTCTGCATTCAGGTCACGGGCACCGTACGTGCGCGTGACGAAAAAAATATCAACCGCGATATGGCGACTGGCGAAATCGAAGTGCTGGCTTCCTCGCTGACCATCATCAACCGCGCAGACGTTCTGCCGCTTGACTCCAACCACGTCAACACCGAAGAAGCGCGACTGAAGTACCGCTATCTTGACCTGCGTCGCCCGGAAATGGCTCAGCGCCTGAAAACCCGTGCGAAAATCACCAGTCTGGTGCGTCGTTTTATGGACGACCACGGTTTCCTCGACATCGAAACTCCGATGCTGACTAAAGCCACGCCGGAAGGCGCGCGTGACTACCTGGTGCCTTCTCGTGTGCACAAAGGTAAATTCTACGCGCTGCCGCAATCGCCGCAGTTGTTCAAACAGCTGCTGATGATGTCCGGTTTTGACCGCTACTATCAGATCGTTAAATGCTTCCGTGACGAAGACCTGCGCGCTGATCGTCAGCCTGAATTTACTCAGATCGATGTGGAAACCTCTTTCATGACCGCGCCGCAAGTGCGTGAAGTGATGGAAGCGCTGGTGCGCCATTTGTGGCTGGAAGTGAAGGGCATTGACCTGGGCGATTTCCCGGTAATGACCTTTGCGGAAGCTGAACGCCGTTACGGTTCTGATAAACCGGATCTGCGCAACCCGATGGAACTGACCGACGTTGCCGATCTGCTGAAATCCGTTGAGTTTGCAGTATTTGCAGGTCCAGCGAACGATCCGAAAGGCCGCGTTGCCGCTCTGCGTGTTCCGGGTGGCGCATCGCTGACCCGTAAGCAGATCGACGAATATGGTAACTTCGTTAAAATCTACGGCGCGAAAGGTCTGGCTTACATCAAAGTTAACGAACGCGCGAAAGGTCTGGAAGGTATCAACAGCCCGGTAGCGAAGTTCCTTAATGCGGAAATCATCGAAGCCATCCTGGATCGTACTGCCGCGCAAGATGGCGATATGATTTTCTTCGGTGCCGACAACAAGAAAATTGTTGCCGACGCGATGGGCGCACTACGTCTGAAAGTGGGTAAAGACCTTGGCCTGACCGACGAAAGCAAATGGGCACCGCTGTGGGTTATCGACTTCCCGATGTTTGAAGACGACGGTGAAGGCGGCCTGACGGCAATGCACCATCCGTTCACCGCGCCGAAAGACATGACGGCGGCAGAACTGAAAGCTGCACCGGAAAATGCGGTGGCGAATGCTTACGATATGGTCATCAATGGTTACGAAGTGGGCGGTGGTTCAGTGCGTATCCATAATGGTGATATGCAGCAGACGGTGTTTGGCATTCTGGGGATCACCGAAGAGGAACAGCGCGAGAAATTCGGCTTCCTGCTCGACGCCCTGAAATACGGTACTCCGCCGCACGCAGGTCTGGCATTTGGTCTTGACCGTCTGACCATGCTGCTGACTGGCACCGACAACATTCGTGACGTTATCGCTTTCCCGAAAACCACGGCAGCAGCGTGTCTGATGACTGAAGCACCGAGCTTTGCTAACCCGACTGCACTGGCTGAGCTGAGCATTCAGGTTGTGAAGAAGGCTGAGAATAACTGATATGACTCAAATACACGAAATCATTCGCGTTGCATCGAGGCGGCAACTGAGTGAACTCCCATGAGCATAGATAACTATGTGAATGGGATGAGCGAAGGCAGTCAACGAAGAGGCAGCGTGAAGGATAAAGTGTATAAGCGTCCCGTTTCGATCTTAGTGGTCATCTATGCACAAGATACGAAACGGGTGCTGATGTTGCAGCGGCGTGACGATCCCGATTTCTGGCAGTCGGTAACCGGCAGCGTGGAAGAGGGTGAAACCGCGCCGCAAGCTGCCATGCGCGAAGTAAAGGAAGAGGTCACCATCGATGTTGTCGCTGAACAACTGACCTTAGTTGACTGTCAGCGCACGGTAGAGTTTGAAATTTTTTCACATTTACGTCATCGCTATGCGCCGGGCGTGACGCGCAATACGGAATCATGGTTCTGTCTTGCGCTCCCGCACGAGCGCCAGATTGTTTTCACTGAACATCTGGCTTATAAGTGGCTTGATGCGCCTGCTGCGGCGGCGCTCACTAAGTCATGGAGCAACCGGCAGGCGATTGAACAGTTTGTTATTAACGCTGCCTGAACAGGCAGGGCTATCTGGAGATATTTTTATGGCAGGTCATAGTAAATGGGCCAACACCAGACATCGTAAAGCTGCGCAGGATGCTAAGCGCGGTAAAATCTTCACTAAAATCATTCGTGAGCTGGTAACCGCGGCTAAGCTGGGCGGTGGCGATCCGGACGCTAACCCGCGTCTGCGTGCAGCAATTGATAAAGCACTGTCTAACAACATGACCCGTGACACCCTGAACCGCGCAATTGCACGTGGTGTGGGCGGTGATGATGATGCAAACATGGAAACCATCATCTACGAAGGTTACGGTCCTGGCGGCACGGCAATCATGATTGAATGTCTGTCTGACAACCGCAACCGTACCGTTGCTGAAGTGCGTCACGCATTCAGCAAATGTGGCGGTAACCTCGGTACTGACGGTTCCGTAGCCTATCTGTTCAGCAAAAAAGGCGTGATCTCCTTCGAGAAAGGCGACGAAGACACCATCATGGAAGCAGCACTGGAAGCAGGTGCTGAAGACGTTGTGACCTATGATGACGGCGCGATTGACGTCTACACTGCATGGGAAGAGATGGGTAAAGTACGCGACGCTCTGGAAGCGGCAGGTCTGAAAGCAGACAGCGCAGAAGTTTCCATGATCCCGTCAACCAAAGCCGATATGGATGCAGAAACTGCACCGAAACTGATGCGTCTGATCGATATGCTGGAAGACTGTGACGACGTGCAGGAAGTTTACCATAACGGTGAGATCTCTGATGAGGTTGCAGCGACCCTCTGATGAGGCCGGCTAAACAACAAAACGGAGACGCGTGATGTCTATTATTCTCGGTATTGACCCGGGTTCGCGCGTTACCGGCTACGGTGTTATCCGTCAGGTGGGCAGGCAACTGTCCTACCTGGGTAGCGGATGCATACGCACCAAAGTGGATGATTTACCGTCTCGTCTGAAACTGATCTATGCGGGCGTGACGGAAATCATCACCCAGTTCCAGCCCGATTATTTCGCAATCGAACAAGTCTTTATGGCGAAGAACGCTGACTCTGCCCTGAAACTGGGGCAGGCACGAGGCGTGGCGATTGTGGCAGCGGTGAATCAGGAATTGCCGGTGTTTGAATATGCTGCGCGTCAGGTGAAGCAAACAGTGGTGGGCATTGGTAGCGCCGAAAAAAGCCAGGTGCAGCATATGGTGCGTACCTTGCTGAAATTACCTGCTAATCCACAGGCGGATGCCGCCGATGCGCTGGCGATTGCCATCACCCACTGCCATGTCAGCCAGAATGCGATGCAGATGAGCGAATCGCGGCTGAACCTGGCGAGAGGGCGACTGCGCTAAATTATCACGCTTCAGTCAGTTCAGGCTGAGGCGTTTCTACTCCCTCCGCATGAATCAACATTAGACTCGGATGATGCCACAAACTCGCTGGCGTAACCGTTTTACGATCCCACGGAATTGCGCCTAAGAACCAGAATTTCCAGAAAGTGAGTTTTGCATTCGGATTGCTATTTAACAATTCTCCAAATGTCTCTATTTCACCCACCGGAATACATAGCGCCTCTTTATAAATATCAAAGACAAATTTTGAACAGAACTGGCGTGAAGATTCGTATTTAAAACCGGTGTGGTAGAGTTTGCGTAGCCGGGAGGGAACCTGTTCAACAATTCGTTGTTTTTGTTGTTCTGTTAGCCCTGCGTCTAATCGTTTTATAGCATAGCGTTGATTAGAAGAACGTTTAATAAAACGGGATAGCGTGGTGATGGTTGAAAGGGGAACCCGGCTTTCTGCAACCAGGAAGTCTTCACCGTTATGACCGATAATGATCCCGACGTGATTACTCCAGCAATTTGATGCTGCTGATATTTGACCAAATAAGGCAGCACCTATGCATGTAAAGACGATATCACCAATTTCATATTCAGCAGGGTAATTAATATTCACGTTGTCATTCCATTGAAATAAATATGAATACACGTAATAACATAAAAAAGTTTATTTTTCAGGAGTCGAAATGTATATTTTTTTACGCATTACCTCACTGAATATGTAATATTCAAATATTTGCTTCCAATATAACCTGTAGAATAAATTATACTGCGCCATTTTTCAGAACATCGGGACGCCTCGCAAGTTTTCTTCATCCTTCGCTGGATATCTATCCAGCATTTTTTTATCATACAGCATTATCTTTGATTCATTACGCAGGAGCGTCATGTGATAGGCAGACTCAGAGGCATCATCATTGAAAAACAACCCCCGCTGGTGTTAATTGAAGTGGGCGGCGTAGGCTATGAAGTGCATATGCCGATGACCTGTTTTTATGAGCTCCCTGAAGCGGGTCAGGAAGCGATCGTTTTCACCCACTTTGTGGTGCGTGAAGACGCGCAACTACTGTACGGTTTTAACAATAAACAAGAGCGCACGTTGTTCAAAGAGTTGATCAAAACCAACGGCGTCGGCCCCAAGTTGGCACTGGCGATCCTCTCCGGAATGTCAGCGCAGCAGTTCGTTAATGCCGTTGAGCGTGAAGAAGTGGGGGCACTGGTGAAACTGCCGGGTATTGGCAAAAAAACCGCCGAGCGTTTAATTGTCGAAATGAAAGACCGATTTAAAGGTTTGCATGGCGATCTGTTTACCCCGGCCGCCGATCTGGTGCTCACGTCGCCTGCCAGCCCGGCAACCGATGATGCTGAACAGGAAGCGGTTGCTGCGCTGGTGGCACTGGGCTATAAACCACAAGAAGCCAGCCGGAT
Organism: Escherichia sp. E14S1; assembly: GCF_004211995.1. Taxonomy (NCBI): domain Bacteria; kingdom Pseudomonadati; phylum Pseudomonadota; class Gammaproteobacteria; order Enterobacterales; family Enterobacteriaceae; genus Escherichia; species Escherichia sp. E14S1. The sequence continues at coordinate 235,501 of NZ_RHJQ01000012.1, read as the reverse complement.
GGTGAGCAAAATTGCTCGCCCTGACGCCAGCAGTGAAACATTAATTCGCGAAGCTCTGCGCGCCGCGTTATGAGGTAAAGGATGATTGAAGCAGACCGTCTGATTTCTGCCGGTACGACTTTGCCGGAAGATGTGGCAGATCGCGCCATTCGCCCCAAATTACTGGAAGAGTATGTTGGTCAGCCGCAGGTTCGTTCACAGATGGAGATTTTCATCAAAGCAGCGAAACTGCGCGGCGATGCCCTCGATCATCTGTTGATTTTTGGCCCTCCGGGTTTAGGTAAAACCACGCTTGCTAACATTGTCGCCAATGAAATGGGCGTTAATTTACGCACGACTTCCGGTCCGGTGCTGGAAAAGGCCGGCGATCTGGCAGCAATGCTCACTAACCTTGAACCGCATGACGTGCTGTTTATTGATGAGATCCACCGTCTTTCACCAGTGGTGGAAGAGGTGTTGTATCCGGCAATGGAAGACTACCAACTGGATATCATGATTGGTGAAGGTCCGGCGGCACGCTCCATTAAAATTGATTTGCCCCCGTTTACCCTGATTGGTGCAACCACGCGCGCAGGTTCGCTGACATCACCGTTGCGCGACCGTTTTGGTATTGTGCAACGTCTGGAGTTTTATCAGGTGCCAGATCTGCAATATATCGTCAGTCGCAGCGCGCGCTTTATGGGCCTCGAGATGAGTGACGATGGCGCGCTGGAAGTGGCGCGTCGGGCGCGTGGTACGCCACGTATTGCCAACCGCCTGCTGCGTCGAGTGCGTGATTTCGCCGAAGTGAAGCATGATGGTACCATCTCGGCAGATATCGCCGCCCAGGCGCTGGATATGCTGAATGTCGATGCTGAAGGTTTCGATTATATGGACCGCAAATTGTTGCTGGCGGTAATCGATAAATTCTTTGGTGGGCCTGTAGGTCTGGATAACCTGGCGGCGGCTATTGGCGAAGAACGTGAAACCATTGAGGATGTGCTGGAGCCTTATCTGATTCAGCAAGGCTTTTTGCAGCGTACACCACGCGGGCGTATGGCGACAGTGCGGGCGTGGAACCACTTCGGCATCACGCCGCCAGAAATGCCGTAGTTCAAATAAGGCGCTGCGCCGCATCCGACACTGGCAATGTGCCTGATGCGACGCTGTTCGCGTTTTATCAGGCCTACCCGATATAGCGAACCGTAGGTCGGATAAGGCGTTCGCGCCGTATCCGACACTGGCAATGTGCCTGATGCGACGCTGTTCGCGTCTTATCAGGCCTACTTGGTATAGCGAACCGTAGATCAGATAAGGCGCTCGCGCCGCATCCGATACTGGTAATGTGCCTGATGCGACGCTGTTCGCGTCTTATCAGGCCTGGCATGTATAACGATCCGTAGGTCGGATAAGGCGCTTGCGCCGCATCCGACAAATGTGTTCAGGCGAAATTAGCTGGCCTGTTTTTTCATCATACTCAAAATAAACAACAGCGCAGCGCACAGCACCACTGACGGACCCGCAGGCGTATCGTAAAACGCTGAAAAAGTTAAACCCCCGGTTACAGCAATCATCCCCACCAAAACTGCGACACCTGCCATCTGTTCCGGCGTACGGGCAAAACGACGTGCGGTAGCCGCCGGAATGATCAGCAGCGAGGTAATAATCAACGCTCCGACAAATTTCATTGCCACACCAATCGTCAATGCTGTTACCAGCATCAACAGCAATTTCACGCGCTGTAATTTCACACCATCGACAAATGCCAGATCCGGGCTAATGGTCATCGACAGTAAATTACGCCATTGCCAGAACAGAATTGCCACCACAATGACCACGCCAATGGCGATGGAGATGAGATCTTCCGGCGTCACTGCCAGCAAATCACCGAACAGGTATGCCATCAAGTCAACGCGAATGTTAGACATCAGACTGACAACGACCAGGCCCAGCGACAAGGCACTGTGCGCCATAATTCCCAATAACGTGTCGATCGCCAGCTGTGGACGCTTCTCCAGCCATACCAGACCGCCCGCCAGCAGCAGCGTAACGGCAATCACTGCATAGAAGGGATTCACGTCCAGCAACAGACCAAAGGCCACTCCAAGTAAAGACGCATGGGCCAGCGTATCGCCGAAATAAGACATACGACGCCAGACAACAAAAGAACCCAAAGGACCTGCGGCACAGGCCAGCATAATCCCGGCTAACCAACCGGGAAATAATAATTCAATCATGAGCGATCACTTCCCCGACGCAGAACAATTCGCCCCTGTAAATCGTGGCGGTGATTATGATGATGGCGATAAATACCCAGCTGTTCAGCTCCGCGAGGCCCGAACATCGAAATAAATTCCGGATGCAGGGAAACGACTTCTGGTGTGCCAGAACAACAGATGTGATGGTTCAGGCAAAGTACTTCATCGGTTTTTGCCATCACCAGATGCAGATCGTGAGATACCATTAAAACGCCACAATCCAGTTCGCGACGTAACTGGTCAATAAGGTCATATAACGCCACCTGACCATTCACATCCACGCCCTGGGTGGGTTCGTCCAGAACTAATAACTGGGGTTGATTTAACAATGCGCGCGCGAGTAGTACACGCTGCGTTTCACCGCCAGAGAGCTTTTGCATTGGCGCGTCAATAAGATGCCCAGCCTGAACGCGTTTTAGTGCAGGCAGAATATCTTCCTTATGTGTTCTGGGGCGTAAGCGTAAAAAACGGTTTACGGTCAGTGGTAACGTGGTGTCGAGATACAGCTTCTGCGGCACATAACCAATGCGCAGTTTTCCGTGGCGCTTGATAACACCTTCATCTGGTGTTACCAGCCCGAGAACAACCCGAACCAGTGTCGACTTACCTGCGCCGTTCGGCCCAAGTAAGGTCAAAATTTTACCAGGCTTGAGTTCCAGCGACACATCAGAGAGGACGCGGCGTTGGCCAAATGAAACCGAGACATTTTCCAGGGAAACCAGACTTGTCATGTTAATTTTAGTCTTGCAGTAGTCATGAAATGTTATAATATCACACTTCTTATATTCATTACGATGATTGGTCGCATTATGTTACATAAAAAAACGCTTCTTTTCGCAGCATTATCTGCTGCTCTCTGGGGCAGTGCAACTCAGGTAGCAGAAGCTGCCGTTGTCGCTTCGCTTAAACCTGTTGGATTCATCGCTTCCGCTATTGCTGATGGAGTAACAGAGACGGAGGTGTTACTTCCTGATGGGGCCTCTGAACATGATTATTCACTGCGTCCATCTGATGTAAAACGCTTACAGAACGCGGACTTAGTTGTCTGGGTTGGACCGGAAATGGAAGCGTTTATGCAAAAGCCCGTGAGTAAATTACCCGAAGCGAAGCAGGTAACCATTGCGCAGCTTGAGAGTGTAAAACCGCTGCTGATGAAAAGCATTCACGACGCTGATGATGATCATGACCACGCGGAAAAAAGTGACGAAGATCACCATCACGGCGATTTCAACATGCACGTTTGGCTTTCCCCAGAGATAGCGCGGGCTACAGCGGTTGCAATCCATGGAAAATTAGTGGAACTTATGCCGCAAAGTCGAGCCAAACTTGACGCCAACCTGATGGAATTTGAGGCACAATTAGCTTCAAGTAGGAAACAGGTTGGTAACGAGCTCGCGCCGCTCAAGGGAAAAGGTTATTTCGTTTTTCATGATGCTTACGGCTACTTCGAAAAACAATTCGGACTGACACCGCTTGGTCACTTTACCGTAAACCCAGAGATTCAACCTGGCGCGCAGCGTTTACATCAAATAAGAACACAGTTGGTTGAGCAAAAAGCAACTTGCGTTTTTGCTGAGCCACAGTTCAGGCCTGCGGTCGTTGAAAGCGTCGCACGAGGGACATCCGTTCGTATGGGAACGTTGGATCCCCTTGGGACGAATATCAAACTGGGCAAAACAAGCTATTCAGAATTCCTGAATCAATTAGCTAACCAGTACGCGAGCTGCCTGAAAGGAGATTAATGAGGAAGTGATTACGTGCAACAGATAGCCCGCTCTGTCGCCCTGGCGTTTAATAATTTACCGCGACCACACCGCGTTATGTTGGGGTCGCTCACCGTTCTTACACTGGCCGTCGCTGTCTGGCGGCCTTATGTTTACCACCGAGACGCCTCGCCTATTGTCAAAACCATTGAGCTTGAACAGAACGAAATTCGTTCTCTCTTACCTGAGGCCAGTGAGCCGATTGATCAAGCTGCGCAAGAAGATGAAGCCATTCCACAGGACGAACTGGACGACAAAATCGCTGGTGAAGCCGGCGTTCATGAATATGTCGTTTCTACGGGCGACACGTTAAGTAGCATCCTTAATCAATATGGTATTGAGATGGGTGATATCACCCAACTTGCTGCTGCTGATAAAGATCTGCGTAACCTGAAAATTGGTCAACAACTCTCCTGGACATTAACAGCTGATGGCGAGTTACAGCGTCTGACCTGGGAAGTGTCTCGCCGCGAAACTCGTACCTATGACCGCACCGCTGCTAATGGTTTTAAAATGACCAGCGAAATGCAGCAAGGGGAGTGGGTTAATAGTCTGTTGAAAGGAACCGTTGGGACAAGTTTTGTTGCCAGCGCCCAAAGTGCAGGTTTAACCAGCGCTGAAGTGAGCGCGGTGATTAAAGCAATGCAGTGGCAGATGGACTTCCGCAAAGTGAAAAAAGGTGACGAATTTGCGGTATTAATGTCACGTGAAATGCTTGATGGCAAACGTGAACAAAGCCAACTGTTGGGCGTGCGTTTGCGTTCAGAAGGCAAAGATTACTATGCTATTCGCGCTGAAGATGGCAAATTCTACGACCGCAACGGTACGGGCCTGGCGAAGGGATTCTTACGATTCCCGACGGCAAAACAGTTCCGCATTTCGTCTAACTTTAACCCGCGTCGTCTGAACCCGGTAACCGCTCGCATTGCGCCGCACAGAGGCGTTGATTTTGCGATGCCGCAGGGTACGCCGGTGCTTTCGGTGGGGGACGGTGAAGTGGTCGTTGCTAAACGCAGTGGCGCCGCTGGTTATTATGTCGCGATTCGTCATGGTCGCAGCTACACCACGCGTTATATGCATCTGCGTAAGATTCTGGTTAAACCGGGGCAGAAGGTGAAGCGTGGCGATCGTATCGCGCTTTCCGGTAACACCGGGCGTTCAACTGGGCCACATCTGCACTATGAAGTATGGATTAACCAACAGGCTGTGAACCCGTTGACAGCGAAACTGCCGCGTACTGAAGGGCTGACCGGTTCAGATCGTACCGATTTCCTGGCGAAGGCCAAGGAGATTGTACCGCAGCTACAGTTTGATTAATTAATACCCATTGGCAGCCGGTACGCAGTCAGTGCCGGCTTTTTTATTTGGTGCGGGGCAAGTTGCGCCGTTACACTACCACCAGATTGATTATTGCCTTATCCAAAACTGGAAAAGCATGGAAACGAAAAAAAATAATAGCGAATATATTCCTGAGTTTGATAAATCCTTTCGTCACCCTCGTTACTGGGGAGCCTGGTTGGGCGTGGCGGCAATGGCCGGTATTGCCTTAACACCAGCGAAATTCCGTGATCCCATCCTTGCGCGGTTGGGGCGTTTTGCCGGAAGACTGGGTAAAAGCTCACGTCGTCGGGCGTTGATCAATCTGTCTCTCTGCTTTCCAGAACGTAGCGAAGCCGAACGCGAAGCGATTGTTGATGAGATGTTTGCCACCGCGCCACAAGCGATGGCAATGATGGCTGAACTGGCGATACGTGGGCCGGAGAAAATCCAACCTCGCGTCGACTGGCAGGGGCTGGAGATCATCGAAGAGATGCGGCGTAACAACGAGAAAGTGATCTTTCTGGTACCGCACGGCTGGGCAGTTGATATCCCCGCTATGCTGATGGCCTCACAAGGGCAGAAAATGGCAGCGATGTTCCATAATCAGGGCAACCCGGTTTTTGATTATGTCTGGAACACGGTGCGTCGTCGTTTTGGCGGTCGTCTGCACGCGAGAAATGATGGTATTAAACCTTTCATCCAGTCGGTTCGTCAGGGCTACTGGGGCTATTATTTACCGGATCAGGATCATGGACCTGAACACAGCGAATTTGTTGATTTTTTCGCAACCTATAAAGCGACGCTGCCAGCAATTGGTCGCCTGATGAAAGTGTGTCGCGCGCGTGTCGTTCCGTTGTTCCCAATCTATGATGGCAAAACCCATCGTCTGACGATTCAGGTTCGTCCACCGATGGATGACCTGTTAGAGGCGGATGACGCTACCATTGCGCGGCGTATGAATGAAGAAGTTGAGATTTTTGTTGGTCCGCGACCAGAGCAGTACACCTGGATTTTAAAATTGCTGAAAACGCGCAAACCGGGCGAAATCCAGCCGTATAAGCGTAAAGATCTTTATCCCATCAAATAAAAAAAGCCTCTCGTGAGGAGAGGCTCTCGTCTAATGTTAAGTGCGCATTTGTTCTATGCGCATGCTTATCGGGCCTACAGGTTGATCGTAATTTATTGAATTATCACGGTCCTGTAGGCCGGATATGGCATTTATGCCGCATCCGGCAACTAACTTACTCTACCGTTAAAATACGCGTGGTATTCGTCGAACCCACGGTACTCATCACGTCGCCCTGGGTGACAATCACCAGATCACCAGACATCAGGTAGCCTTTATCGCGCAGCAGATTTACTGCTTCGCTGGCAGCAACTACGCCATCATTTGTACTGTCAAAATAGACCGGCGTAACACCACGATAAAGCGCAGTCAGGTTCAGCGTGCGTTCATGACGAGACATGGCGAAAATCGGCAGACCGGAGCTGATACGAGAAGTCATCAGCGCGGTACGACCAGATTCGGTCATGGTGATGATCGCGGTAACGCCTTTCAGGTGGTTAGCTGCGTACATTGCGGACATCGCGATAGCTTCTTCCACATTGTCGAACTGAACGTCCAGGCGGTGTTTAGACACATTGATGCTCGGGATTTTTTCGGCACCCAGGCAAACACGCGCCATTGCAGCAACGGTTTCAGATGGATATTGACCAGCGGCGGTTTCCGCAGACAACATTACGGCGTCAGTACCATCCAGAACGGCGTTCGCCACGTCCATGACTTCTGCACGCGTCGGCATTGGATTGGTAATCATCGATTCCATCATCTGGGTAGCAGTAATGACTGCGCGGTTCAGCTGACGCGCGCGACGAATCAGCGCTTTCTGAATCCCAACCAGTTCGGGATCGCCAATCTCTACGCCGAGGTCGCCACGTGCGACCATCACCACGTCAGAAGCGAGGATAATGTCGTCCATTGCATCCTGGCTACAAACGGCTTCCGCACGTTCAACTTTGGCGACAATTTTCGCATCACAACCCGCATCGCGCGCCAGGCGACGAGCATAATTCAGATCTTCGCCGCAGCGTGGGAAAGAGACAGCCAAATAATCTACGCCAATCAATGCCGCAGTTTTAATGTCTGCTTTGTCTTTCTCAGTCAGCGCTTCAGCCGACAGACCGCCGCCGAGTTTGTTGATCCCTTTATTGTTGGAGAGAGGGCCGCCGACGGTCACTTCGGTGAACACTTTCATGCCCTGAACTTCCAGCACTTTTAACTGTACGCGACCGTCGTCCAGCAGCAGAATGTCGCCAGGCACGACGTCAGAAGGCAGACCTTTATAGTCGATACCGACTTTTTCTTTATCGCCTTCACCTTTGCCCAGGTTGGCATCCAGCAGGAATTTATCCCCAATATTGAGGAAAACCTTACCTTCTTTAAAGGTAGATACGCGAATCTTTGGCCCCTGAAGGTCACCGAGAATAGCCACATGACGACCCAGTTTTGCGGCAATTTCACGAACTTTATCCGCGCGCATTTTATGGTCTTCAGGCGAGCCATGAGAAAAGTTCATTCGTACGACGTTTGCACCCGCTGCGATGACCTTTTCAAGGTTATTATCGCGATCGGTAGCCGGGCCTAACGTGGTAACGATTTTGGTTCTGCGAAGCCTTCTGGACATGTAATACTCCGTTGACTGAAACAACCAGGTGTTGCTTGAACATGAATTCGCATAAACTAAAACCATTATGGTTGTAATTTAAACACATGCGAATATCGTATAAAGATAGAACAGTGATAATCGATTTAGCGATCGTCACTCAATTTAAGTAACTGCTTATCAAAGCGCGATTCCTTGAGCGCTTCCTTGACCCGCTTCAAGTTATCTCTGAATTTTGTGCCGCGTCGCAAAGTAAATCCTGTTGCCAGCACATCTATCACGGTCAACTGCGCAAGTCGAGACACCATGGGCATATAAATGTCAGTATCTTCAGGTACGTCGAGGGTAATTGCCAGCGTTGCTTCCCGGGCGAGTGGCGTACCGGCGGAGGTGAGGGCAATTACCATCGCGTCGTTTTCCCGTGCTAACTGCGCCAGTTCAACCAGATTTTTGGTTCTTCCGGTGTGAGAAATCAGCACAACCACGTCTCCGTCGCTACAATTCATACAACTCATGCGTTGCAGCACGATATCGTCGGAGTAAACCACTGGAACATTAAAGCGAAAAAACTTATTCATCGCATCGTGGGCGACGGCGGCAGAAGAGCCCAGACCGAAAAAGGCGATTTTTTTGGCCTGAGTCAGGAGATCGACGGCACGATTGACGGCAGATTTGTCCAGCGAGTGACGGACGTGATCGAGCGTGGCCATTGCCGACTCAAATATTTTCCCCGTGTATGATTCAACGCTGTCATCTTCATTAACGTTGCGATTAACATAGGGCGTGCCATTTGCCAGGCTTTGTGCCAGATGAAGTTTGAAATCAGGAAAACCGCGGGTGTCCATGCTGCGACAGAAACGATTCACCGTTGGTTCGCTAACATTGGCCTCAAGCGCCAGAGCAGCAATACTCGAATGGATCGCGTTGTCAGGCGAAGCAAGAATGACCTCGGCGACTTTTCGTTCTGATTTGCTCAAATGTTCCAGTTGAGACTGGATTTTTTCCAGCATATTCATGATGTAAAGAGACTCACGGTAATGACGATTTCCACACTGAAAGAAATCGAAATGCAGTTTGGTCTGATATTACGCCTGTGTGTCGTATTAATGACAAAAGCGGATAAAAAAGTTGTCATTTTTTTTCATAACATGATCAGTGTCAGATTTTTACCCAATGGAAAACGATGATTTTTTTATCAGTTTTGCCGCACATTGCGCGCTTTTGCCGTAATCGCACGGGTGGATAAGCGTTTACAGTTTTCGCAAGCTCGTAAAAGCAGTACAGTGCACCGTAAGAAAATTACAAGTATACCCAGGCTTAAGTACCGGGTTAGTTAACTTAAGGAGAATGACATGGCGGTAACGCAAACAGCCCAGGCTTGTGACCTGGTCATTTTCGGCGCGAAAGGCGACCTTGCGCGTCGTAAATTGCTGCCTTCCCTGTATCAACTGGAAAAAGCCGGTCAGCTCAACCCGGATACCCGTATTATCGGCGTAGGGCGTGCTGACTGGGACAAAGCGGCATATACCAAAGTAGTCCGCGAAGCGCTGGAAACTTTCATGAAAGAAACTATTGATGAAGGTTTATGGGACACCCTGAGTGCACGTCTGGATTTTTGTAATCTCGATGTCAATGACACCGCTGCATTCAGCCGTCTTGGTGCGATGCTGGATCAAAAAAATCGTATCACCATTAACTACTTTGCCATGCCGCCAGGCACTTTTGGCGCAATCTGCAAAGGGCTTGGTGAGGCGAAACTGAACGGCAAACCGGCGCGCGTGGTGATGGAAAAACCGCTGGGTACGTCGCTGGCGACCTCGCAGGAAATCAACGATCAGGTTGGCGAATACTTCGAGGAGTGCCAAGTATACCGTATCGACCATTACCTTGGTAAAGAAACGGTGCTGAACCTGTTGGCGCTGCGTTTTGCTAACTCTCTGTTTGTGAACAACTGGGACAACCGCACTATTGATCATGTTGAGATTACCGTGGCAGAAGAAGTGGGGATCGAAGGGCGCTGGGGCTATTTTGATAAAGCCGGTCAGATGCGCGACATGATCCAGAATCACCTGTTACAAATTCTCTGCATGATTGCGATGTCTCCGCCGTCTGATCTAAGCGCAGACAGCATCCGCGATGAAAAAGTGAAAGTACTGAAGTCTCTGCGCCGCATTGACCGCTCCAACGTACGCGAAAAAACCGTACGCGGGCAATACACTGCGGGCTTCGCCCAAGGCAAAAAAGTGCCGGGCTACCTGGAAGAAGAGGGCGCAAACAAAAGCAGTAACACGGAAACCTTCGTGGCTATCCGTGTCGATATCGACAACTGGCGCTGGGCTGGCGTACCGTTCTACCTGCGTACCGGTAAACGTTTGCCGACCAAATGCTCTGAAGTGGTGGTCTATTTCAAAACGCCAGAGCTCAATCTGTTTAAAGAGTCGTGGCAGGACCTGCCACAGAACAAACTGACTATCCGTCTGCAACCTGATGAAGGCGTGGATATTCAAGTGTTGAACAAGGTCCCGGGTCTTGATCACAAACATAACCTGCAAATCACCAAGCTGGATCTGAGCTATTCAGAAACCTTTAATCAGACGCATCTGGCAGATGCCTATGAACGCCTGCTGCTGGAAACCATGCGCGGTATTCAGGCGCTGTTTGTACGTCGTGATGAAGTGGAAGAAGCGTGGAAATGGGTGGACTCCATTACCGAAGCATGGGCGATGGATAACGATGCGCCGAAACCGTATCAGGCCGGAACCTGGGGACCGGTTGCTTCGGTGGCGATGATTACCCGTGATGGCCGTTCCTGGAATGAGTTTGAGTAATAACTGCACTCATCCTTTATGGTTATTTTACCGGTAACATGATCTTGCACAGATTGTAGAACAATTTTTACACTTTCAGGCCTCGTGCGGATTCACCCGCGAGGCTTTTTTTATTACACTGACTGAAACGTTTCTGCCCTATGAGCTCCGGTTACAGGCGTTTCACTCATAAATCCTCTGAATGAAACGCGTTGTGAATCATCCTGCTCTGACAACTCAATTTCAGGAGCCTTTATGAATCCACAATTGTTACGCGTAACAAATCGAATCATTGAACGTTCGCGCGAGACTCGCTCTGCTTACCTCGCCCGGATCGAACAAGCGAAAACTTCGACCGTTCATCGTTCGCAGTTGGCATGCGGTAACCTGGCTCACGGTTTCGCAGCTTGCCAGCCAGAAGACAAAGCCTCCCTGAAAAGCATGTTGCGTAACAATATCGCTATCATCACCTCCTACAACGACATGCTCTCCGCTCACCAGCCTTATGAACATTATCCAGAGATTATTCGTAAAGCACTGCATGAAGCTAATGCGGTTGGCCAGGTTGCGGGTGGTGTTCCGGCGATGTGTGATGGTGTCACCCAGGGGCAGGATGGTATGGAACTGTCTCTGTTAAGCCGTGAAGTGATTGCGATGTCTGCGGCGGTGGGGCTGTCCCATAACATGTTTGATGGCGCGCTGTTCCTCGGCGTGTGCGATAAGATTGTCCCAGGGCTGACGATGGCCGCGCTGTCGTTCGGTCATCTGCCTGCGGTATTTGTGCCGTCAGGTCCGATGGCAAGCGGGTTGCCAAATAAAGAAAAAGTGCGCATTCGCCAGCTTTATGCCGAAGGGAAGGTGGATCGAATGGCACTGCTGGAGTCAGAGGCTGCGTCTTATCATGCCCCTGGTACATGTACTTTCTACGGTACTGCCAACACCAACCAGATGGTGGTGGAGTTTATGGGGATGCAGTTGCCGGGCTCTTCTTTTGTTCATCCAGACTCCCCGTTACGTGATGCATTAACCGCAGCCGCTGCGCGCCAGGTAACACGCATGACTGGCAACGGTAATGAATGGATGCCGATCGGTAAGATGATCGACGAGAAAGTGGTGGTGAACGGTATTGTTGCGCTGTTGGCGACCGGTGGCTCCACTAACCACACGATGCACCTGGTGGCGATGGCGCGAGCGGCGGGTATTCAGATCAACTGGGATGACTTCTCTGATCTTTCTGATGTTGTACCTCTGATGGCGCGTTTGTATCCAAACGGCCCGGCTGATATTAACCACTTCCAGGCGGCGGGTGGTGTACCGGTTCTGGTGCGTGAGCTGCTCAAGGCTGGCCTGTTGCATGAAGATGTCAATACGGTGGCGGGCTTTGGTCTTTCGCGCTATACCCTCGAACCATGGCTGAATAACGGCGAGCTGGACTGGCGCGAAGGTGCAGACAAATCGCTCGACAGCAATGTGATTGCTTCCTTTGAACAACCTTTCTCGCATCATGGCGGGACAAAAGTGTTAAGCGGCAACCTGGGCCGTGCCGTCATGAAAACCTCTGCAGTGCCGGTTGAAAACCAGGTGATTGAAGCGCCTGCTGTTGTTTTTGAGAGCCAGCATGACGTTATGCCTGCTTTTGAAGCGGGTATGCTGGACCGTGATTGTGTGGTTGTTGTCCGCCATCAGGGGCCAAAAGCGAACGGAATGCCAGAATTACATAAACTCATGCCGCCACTTGGTGTATTATTGGACCGGCGTTTCAAAATTGCGTTAGTTACCGATGGACGACTCTCTGGTGCTTCAGGTAAAGTGCCGTCAGCTATCCACGTAACACCAGAAGCCTACGATGGTGGGCTGCTGGCAAAAGTGCGCGATGGGGACATCATTCGTGTGAATGGACAGACAGGCGAACTGACGCTGCTGGTAGACGAAGCTGAACTGGCTGCTCGCGAACCGCACATTCCTGACCTGAGCGCGTCACGCGTGGGAACAGGACGTGAATTATTCAGCGCCTTGCGCGAAAAACTGTCCGGTGCCGAACAGGGCGCAACCTGTATCACTTTTTAAGACGACAAAATTTGTAATCAGGCGAGAGAAAACTCTGATGAAAAACTGGAAAACAAGTGCAGAATCAATCCTGACCACCGGCCCGGTTGTACCGGTTATCGTGGTAAATAAACTGGAACACGCGGTGCCAATGGCAAAAGCGTTGGTTGCTGGTGGGGTGCGCGTTCTGGAAGTGACTCTGCGTACGGCGTGTGCAGTTGATGCTATCCGCGCTATCGCCAAAGAAGTGCCGGAAGCGATTGTGGGTGCCGGTACGGTACTGAATCCGCAGCAACTGGCAGAAGTGACTGAAGCGGGCGCACAGTTCGCAATCAGCCCAGGTCTGACTGAACCACTGCTGAAAGCGGCGACAGAAGGGACTATTCCTCTGATTCCAGGTATCAGCACTGTTTCCGAACTGATGCTGGGTATGGACTACGGCCTGAAAGAATTCAAATTCTTCCCGGCAGAAGCTAATGGCGGCGTGAAAGCACTGCAGGCAATTGCGGGTCCGTTCTCTCAGGTTCGTTTCTGCCCGACTGGCGGTATTTCTCCGGCTAATTACCGTGATTACCTGGCGCTGAAAAGCGTACTGTGCATTGGTGGTTCCTGGCTGGTTCCGGCAGATGCGCTGGAAGCAGGCGATTACGACCGCATTACTAAGCTGGCGCGTGAAGCAGTAGAAGGCGCGAAGCTGTAACAGTCAAAATGCCCGATCGTGAATCGGGCATTTTTGTCGCGTTTTTGCCAGATTTAACCTTGTACTTTTACCTGTGCGGCGGCGTGCTTCGCGCGTTCAATCGCTTCATCAACACTTTCTGCTGTAGCCAGCGCAACCCCCAAACGACGGCTACCATCAATTTCCGGCTTACCAAATAAACGAATCTGCAAACCTGCGCCAACGGCCTCCTGCACGTTGTCAAACGTGACATTCTGGCTGGTCAGTTGCGGCAGGATAACGGCTGAAGCGGCAGGACCATACTGGCGAATCCCGCCCACCGGCAGTCCCAGGAAAGCACGCACATGCAGGGCAAACTCAGAAAGATCCTGAGAAATTAACGTCACCATCCCGGTGTCATGCGGGCGAGGGGAGACTTCACTAAAAATCACCTCATCCCCACAGACAAACAACTCGACACCAAACAGCCCATAACCACCCAGTGCAAGCACCACCTTGCGGGCAATCTCCTGCGCACGTTCGAGGGCCAGTGGGCTCATTTGCTGCGGTTGCCAGGATTCACGATAGTCACCATCTTCCTGGCGATGACCTACAGGCGCACAGAAATGAACACCATCCACCGCGCTGACGGTCAGCAGGGTAATTTCGAAATCAAACTTAACGACGCCTTCAACAATCACGCGACCCGCTCCGGCGCGACCACCTTGCTGGGCGTACTCCCATGCCTGAGCCAGTTGTTCGGCAGAGCGAATAAACGTCTGTCCCTTGCCGGAAGAACTCATCACCGGTTTAACAATGCAAGGATAGCCAATGGCGGCGACCGCCTCGCGGAAAAGGTCTTCGCTATCAGCGAAACGATAAGTTGAAGTGGGAAGCTGAAGCTCTTCCGCAGCCAGACGACGAATACCTTCGCGGTTCATCGTCAATTGTGTTGCTCGCGCGCAGGGGACAACATTTAGCCCTTCCTCTTCAAGCTGGATCAGCATATCGGTAGCAATAGCTTCGATCTCTGGCACGATATAATGTGGTTTTTCCAGTTCAACAACACGGCGCAATGCGTCGCCATCCAGCATATTAATGACATGGGCGCGATGCGCGACATGCATGGCGGGCGCGTCGGCATAGCGATCGACCGCAATCACCTCTACGCCGAGGCGTTGGCATTCGATAGCCACTTCTTTACCCAGTTCACCGGAGCCCAATAACATCACGCGAGTTGCTGCCGGACGCAGCGCAGTGCCTAATAACGTCATAACGAATATCCCCTGATTAATTCCGCGTGAAGTATAAACGAAAACGTTTGCGCATGTCTTTATTGCTTGATTGCTTGCGTTGATTTCTCGACTGAAAAGCAATATACTGTATAAAATTACAGTTATGGTGAGAGGCTGCAAATGGCGGTTGAAATTAAATACGTAGTCATTCGTGAGGGCGAAGAGAAGATGTCGTTTACCAGCAAAAAGGAAGCCGATGCTTATGACAAAATGCTCGATACAGCGGATCTACTCGACACATGGTTGGCGAATTCTCCGGTGACAATGGAAGACGAGCAGCGTGAGGCGCTTTCTTTGTGGTTGGCGGAACAGAAAGATGTGCTTAGTACCATTCTGAAAACCGGTAAATTACCTTCTCCCCAGGTGGTCGATACTGACACGGATGGGGAAGGTGAAACCCACGCCGCCTGAAGCAACTTGCGCTCCTGATAATTTGTACCATGCTTTCTCCTGAATCATTGTGCTATGGAGAAAAACATGAAAAAAAGAGGAGCGTTGTTGGGGCTGTTGTTGGTTTCCGCCTGTACATCAGTTTTCGCTGCCAATAACGAAACCAGCAAGTCGGTAACTTTCCCCAAATGTGAAGGTTTAGATGCAGCCGGAATCGCTGCGAGTGTAAAACGTGATTATCAGCAAAACCGCGTGGCGCGCTGGGCAGACGATCAAAAAATCGTCGGTCAGGCCGATCCGGTGGCGTGGGTTAGTTTGCAGGACATTCAGGGGAAAGATGATAAATGGTCGGTACCGCTGACCGTGCGTGGTAAAAGTGCCGATATTCATTATCTGGTTAATGTGGATTGTAAAGCGGGAATGGCGGAATATCAGCGGCGCTAATGGCTTCTGATAATTCGGCTGACCGTTGGCGGATGCGGCGCGAGCGCCTTATCCGCCCAACAATGTACCAGCCCCCACAAGCCTGATAAGAAGCGCCAGGTTCGCATCAGGCAATTACAATCAAATCTACAAGTTTCAAATTAATCACATCACCCGGCACCTTACATGACGCGAATTTCTTGTGAGGACTGCCTTCGGTTCTGCTTATTTGCGCATCTTTTGTCTCTATATACATTTTCTGACATCCTCATTCGCTATGCTGTTGCCATTAAAATAGTGAATCGAGGAGTAAATATGGCTAACTGGTTAAATCAACTGCAATCCCTTCTTGGGCAAAGCAGCGCTTCCTCTTCGTCTACAGATCAGGGATTGGGCAAACTTTTAGTACCCGGCGCATTAGGCGGGTTGGCAGGACTGCTGGTTGCCAATAAATCAGCACGTAAACTATTAACGAAATACGGCACAAACGCGTTGCTGGTTGGCGGCGGAGCGGTCGCCGGTACCGTACTGTGGAACAAATACAAAGATAAAATTCGTGCGGCGCATCAGAACGAACCGCAATTCGGCACCCAAAGTACGCCGCTGGATGAACGTACAGAACGTTTAATCCTCGCCCTGGTTTTTGCTGCCAAAAGCGATGGTCATATCGATAGTAAAGAACGCGCGGCTATCGACCAGCAATTGCGTGAAGCTGGTGTTGAAGAGCAGGGGCGTGTACTTATCGAACAGGCAATCGAGCAACCATTGGATCCGCAGCGCCTGGCCCAGGGGATTCGCAACGAAGAAGAGGCACTGGAGATCTATTTCCTGAGCTGTGCGGCTATTGATATTGACCATTTTATGGAGCGCAGTTACCTGAATGCACTGGGGGATGCGCTGAAAATTCCCCAGGAAGTCCGTGAAGGAATTGAACGCGATCTCGAACAGCAAAAACGCACTTTGTCTGAATAATATCTCACTCCGTATAGCCTGATATGCCTGTTTATCGGGCTATACAAAACCGCACAGCTATTTGAGCGAATTAATTTTCGCTGGCGACATCCTTTCGATTTTCACACCATTACCTGTCATCATCTATACAATGACCGCCCTGTTTCGCTTGCATCCCGGGTGAGTTTTGCCACCCTTATAAGATGTTTCAACCAGAAAGAACAATAACATGCTACCAAAAGCCGCCCGCATCCCCCATGCCATGACGCTTCATGGCGACACGCGCATCGATAATTACTACTGGCTGCGGGACGACACACGCTCGCAGCCGGAAGTGCTGGATTACCTGCAACAAGAAAATAGCTACGGTCATCAGGTCATGGCGTCGCAACAAGCTTTGCAGGATCGGATATTAAAAGAAATCATTGACCGCATACCGCAAAGAGAAGTCTCTGCACCTTACGTCAAAAATGGCTATCGCTACCGGCAAATTTATGAACCTGGTTGTGAATATGCAATCTACCAGCGTCAGTCGGCGTTCAGTGAAGAGTGGGACGAATGGGAGACTCTGCTCGATGCGAACAAACGGGCGGCGCACAGTGAATTTTATTCAATGGGCGGAATGGCGATTACGCCCGATAACACGATCATGGCACTTGCAGAAGATTTTCTTTCCCGACGCCAGTACGGTATCCGTTTTCGCAATCTGGAAACGGGCAACTGGTATCCCGAACTGTTGGATAACGTGGAACCCAGCTTTGTCTGGGCGAATGACTCCTGGACATTTTATTATGTTCGCAAGCATCCAGTGACGTTGTTGCCGTATCAGGTCTGGCGGCATGCCATTGGCACTCCAGCATCTGAAGACAAACTGATTTACGAAGAAAAAGACGATACCTTTTACGTCAGCCTACATAAAACGACGTCGAAACACTATGTGGTTATTCATCTTGCCAGCGCTACTACCAGTGAAGTTCGGCTGCTGGATGCAGAGCTGGCCGATGCCGAGCCGTTTGTCTTTTTACCGCGTCGCAAAGATCACGAATACAGTCTTGATCACTACCAGCATCGGTTTTATCTGCGCTCCAACCGCAACGGCAAAAATTTTGGCTTATACCGTACCCGTATGCGTGATGAGCAAGAGTGGGAAGAGTTAATCCCACCGCGCGATAACATCATGCTCGAAGGCTTTACGCTGTTTACTGACTGGTTGGTGGTTGAAGAGCGTCAGCGTGGGTTAACCAGTCTGCGGCAAATCAACCGCAAAACGCGGGAGGTTATCGGCATTGCCTTTGATGATCCGGCTTACGTTACCTGGATTGCCTATAACCCGGAACCTGAAACCTCACGATTGCGTTATGGCTATTCCTCCATGACTACGCCAGATACATTGTTTGAACTGGATATGGATACTGGAGAGCGTCGGGTATTAAAACAAACGGAAGTCCCCGGTTTCGATGCGGCGAATTACCGCAGCGAACACTTGTGGATCACTGCCCGTGATGGCGTCGAAGTGCCTGTTTCGCTGGTCTATCATCGCAAGCATTTCCAGAAAGGCCACAACCCGCTGCTGGTATATGGATATGGCTCTTACGGCGCAAGCATTGATGCCGATTTTAGTTTTAGCCGCCTGAGTTTGTTGGATCGCGGTTTTGTCTACGCCATTGTCCATGTCCGTGGTGGCGGCGAACTGGGGCAGCAATGGTACGAAGACGGTAAATTCCTGAAAAAGAAAAATACCTTTAATGACTATCTTGATGCCTGCGACGCATTGTTAAAACTGGGCTACGGTTCACCTTCACTCTGTTATGCGATGGGGGGCAGTGCTGGCGGTATGTTGATGGGCGTTGCAATTAATGAGCGCCCCGAGTTATTCCACGGCGTGATTGCCCAGGTACCGTTTGTTGATGTTGTAACAACGATGCTTGATGAGTCGATTCCTCTTACTACCGGCGAATTTGAAGAGTGGGGAAATCCGCAGGATCCGCAATATTATGAGTATATGAAAAGCTACAGCCCGTATGACAATGTCACGGCTCAGGCTTATCCGCATCTGCTGGTAACGACCGGATTACACGATTCACAGGTGCAATACTGGGAACCGGCAAAATGGGTGGCTAAGCTGCGCGAGCTTAAAACTGATAACCATCTATTATTGCTTTGTACCGACATGGATTCAGGGCATGGCGGTAAATCCGGACGTTTTAAATCCTACGAAGGTGTGGCGATGGAATATGCTTTTCTGATAGCCCTGGCGCAGGGGACATTACCAGGCCAATCAGCGGGTTAAACACTCTCCAGATAATGCTTCAAGGTTAAACGTAACTCCGGGCTCATACTGTCAAGGTTGTTAAACAACCAGCGCAGATAGCCCGGATCGCGCTTTGCAACGTCTGATACGGCTTTACCGCGATACTTGCCAAACGTGAACGTCGTCAACAACGACGGCCGCCCGGTGATATCCGCCATCTGCTCCGCCGTCCAGCCTGACGTGTTCATAATATCGATAAGCAGGGCTGCGGTAATATAGCAATCATACAGCGCGCGGTGGTGATGCAGACCCGATGGTGTCTGGACATTCAGCTTGCGCGATTTATACAGTGCCATATTGCTGTACTTGATTCCTGGCCACAAACGACGAGCCAGTTTCATGGTGCAAATCCACTCACCGGGCATTTCTGGCAACACCCGGCGGTCAAAGCTGGCATTGTGGGCGACATACCATTCGCTACCGTAATAGTGCGGGATAACTTCTTCAATCCACGGTTTGTCAGCAACCATGGACTCTGTAATACGGTGAATCGCCATGGCTTGTGGACTGATGGGACGGTCGGGACGCACCAGGTGGCTCATAGGGTTGACGATTTTCCCGTTAACAACATCAACAGAGGCAATTTCAACGATCCCTCCCTGCAAACCGCAGGTTTCTGTATCGATAATGCGCAACATGGTCATGCTCCAGGAAGAAAACGCCTAGCGTAATGGAATGATATCGCCTTGCCAACCCTGCGAAGAGCGCTGACCAACCAACAAAAGAGAACCGCGATCGGCGCGAACAATAAGGCGGCCATGTTCATCCCACAGTGCGCTGTTACCACGGGCGTTCGCCATTAGCACAGCGATGGAGTATTGATGTGAGAAAAACTCTAAACGTCGGGTCGAAGCCAATAGGTCAGGTTCACCGATGCATTGCCCGGTTGTAAAAAGTGAACAAGTCGGGTCCATATCAATACCTTCCGGTTGGCCATCCACTACAGTGATGGTTTCGGAACGTTGACCCAGGCATGCACCATGACTTTGATGATAAATTCCTGGCGTTTTCATCCAGGGGGCGAATACTGCAATACCGCGAATAAACCGCTCATTATATTCAACGGGAAGGCCAGCAATAATGGTCATTCGCGAGGTTGTTGCTGCATAACAAAGCGGGTCTAAAAGCGAGAGATCGGGCGGAGACGGAAGCGGACGACGTTTGTAATCGCATCCCAGTAGAGAAAGTGAGGGAAAAACCAACAGTTCGCACTGGTGCTTGGCGGCAGCCCTCACGAACTCCAGATGATGGGCTACCTGTTCAGTGAGTGAAGCATTACGAGGCTCATATTGTGCTGCTGCAACTTTCCAGTACGACATGATGACTTCCTTTTCATAGTGTCTGCGAATAATGGCGTGTATGAGAAAATACTTATAATTTAGCAGGCACCATGTAAGAAAGTGTAACTTAATATAAGGTTTATTTAAGTTTGGGCTCGTAAGGTAAACGTGACAGATTTACAGAGGCGAGACGGTGGGCGATAAGGCGCTCACGAAACCAGCCACGCAAGTGCTCCGGTTGTTCACGTTCAACCGCTTCAGCAATCACCGGCATATTGTACCGTTCTTTAAATGCCACTCCGGCAGCGGCCAGATCGACATTTACTTTATCCATTTCAGTTTGATCCAGTTTGGCCAGATTCTTCAGCATACGGTGTCTCCTCGTTAATTGCGGGCAAAAGTTACTAAGAGTCAGCCAGGATGGCAAGCCTGAATTGATGATCCTCGACTCTCTCATTAGACAAGGTTATGCTCTGTAAAAAACTCATTACAAAAAGGAATAGATAATATGGTTTCAACTGCGCGTTCTCTTCGTTATACACTGGCAATAATTGCCGGTTCGCTGGCGGCCCCTTCCGTCTGGGCTCATGCGCACCTGACTCACCAGTATCCTGCGGCGAATGCGGCGGTCACCGCTGCCCCACAGGCCATTACTTTAAATTTCTCTGAAGGTATTGAACCTGGATTCAGTGGGGCCAAAATCATCGGCCCGAAGAATGAAAATGTTAAAACATTACCCGCGAAACGTAATGAACAAGACAAAAAGCAATTGATCGTTCCGCTTGCCGATGCCCTGAATCCCGGAAGTTATACCGTTGACTGGCATGTTGTTTCGGTGGACGGACATAAAACCAAAGGGCAGTACACCTTTACAGTGAAATAAAGCATGCTAGCGCTTACCTGGGTCACACTGCGATTTATCCATTTTATCTCTCTGATGCTGGTTTTTGGCTTCGCGATGTACGGGGCATGGTTGGCACCAGTGACGATTCGTCGATTATTGACGAAGCGTTTTTTGCGTTTACAACAGCACGTAGCCGCATGGAGTTTGATCAGTGCCGCAGCGATGTTCGCCGTTCAGGGTGGGTTGATGGGCGCGGGATGGCCAGATGTCGTTTCGCTGAGCATCTGGCAGTCGGTGTTACAAACGCACTTCGGAGGCGTCTGGATCTGGCAAATCGTTCTCGCTCTCGTTACGTTGACCGTCGTTCTGATGCAACCACGGAATATGTTGCGGTTACTGTTCATGCTGACTACCGCGCAATTTATCCTGATGGCGGGTATGGGACACGCGACATTAAATGAAGGATTAACCGCAAAAATTCATCAGACCAATCATGCCGTACATCTTATCTGTGCTGCAGCATGGTTTGGAGGGCTACTGCCGGTTGTCTGGTGTATGCGGCTGGTGAAAGGGCGCTGGAGACGCCCGGCCATTCATGCGCTGATGCGTTTTTCCTGGTGCGGACATTTTGCTGTCATTGGCGTGCTAGTAAGTGGTGTGCTCAATGCATTACTAATCACGGGATTTCCCCCCACGCTTGCCACTTACTGGGGCCAGCTCTTATTGCTCAAAGTCATACTGGTAATGATTATGGTGGTTATCGCGCTGGCAAATCGTTATGTTCTGGTCCCGAGAATGCGGCATGATGAAGTCCGGGCTGTTCCCTGGTTTGTATGGATGACTCAACTCGAATGGGCGATAGGCGCGGTGGTACTGGTGATTATCAGCCTGCTAGCGACTCTGGAACCGTTTTGATGGATTACGATAAATGATGAAAAAAAGTATATTGGCGTTTTTGTTGCTCACCAGTTCCACTGCGGCGCTGGCGGCTCCTCAGGTGATTACCGTCAGCCGTTTTGAAATTGGCAAAGACAAATGGGCGTTTAATCGCGAAGAAGTGATGTTGACATGCCGACCAGGTAATGCGCTGTATGTCATTAACCCCAGCACCCTGGTGCAATACCCTTTGAACGATGTTGCGCAAAAAGAGGTTTCCAGTGGGAAGACTAAGGCCCAGCCTATTTCAGTGATCCAGATTGAAGATCCCAACAAACCCGGTGAAAAAATGAGCCTGATGCCATTTATAGAACGAGCTGAAAAACTTTGCTGATTACCTGAATTAGTCTTTTGATTTGCCAAAAAAAACGCCCAGGATCTTTTATCAGATTGGGCGTTTTTTTTACTTTTAAAACGATGATTAAGACGCTTTTTTCTGACCACTTTTCGTGTGGACTGGAAAACCTGGCGTCGTCATCTATTCTTAAAGGGCTAGGCAACTAAGCCTGCATTAATGCCAACTTTTAGCGCACGGCTCTCTCCCAAGAGCCATTTCCCTGGACCGAATACAGGAATCGTATTCGGTCTCTTTTTATCTATTAAGCCAGCGGATGAATACATCACTGTTTTCCCTGTGCTGACTTCACAATCAACCATAACACACACTCTACTGCTTCAGTCCAGCCTTTTTTAACATTTATGTTAAAATAATGTGACCTTCTGCGCGGGAGTAAAAAATTGATGAAAGAGGCAGGCCGCACCTATCAGAAAATTGATGGCAGCCATTGGCGACATATCTGGTTGGTGGGGGATATTCATGGCTGCCTTGGGCTACTGCGTATCAAATTATGGCATTGCCGTTTTGACCCGTGGCAAGACTTATTGATCTCGGTAGGAGATGTTATTGATCGTGGTCCGGAGAGTTTACGTTGTCTTCAACTACTGGAGCAACGCTGGGTCAGAGCGGTAAGAGGCAATCATGAGCAGATGGCGATAGATGCGCTGGCCGTGCAGCAGATGTCTTTATGGTATATGAACGGTGGCGACTGGTTTGCTGCGCTGGCAGATAAGCAACAGAAGCAAGCAGAAAGGGCGCTCAGCAAATGCCAGCATTTG
The DNA here is from genome assembly GCF_004211995.1 of Escherichia sp. E14S1. NCBI lineage: Bacteria > Pseudomonadati > Pseudomonadota > Gammaproteobacteria > Enterobacterales > Enterobacteriaceae > Escherichia > Escherichia sp. E14S1. The sequence continues at coordinate 212,461 of NZ_RHJQ01000012.1, read as the reverse complement.
CCTTTTATTCTTGAATTAAACAGTCGCACTGGCAAACACGTTATTGCCCATGCTGATTATCCTGACGACGTTTATCAATGGCAAAAGGACGTCGATTTGCACCAGGTATTGTGGAGTCGTTCGCGATTACGTGAAGGCCAAAAAGGGCAGGGAATTACCGGTGCTGACCATTTCTGGTTTGGACATACGCCGTTACCTCATCGAGTAGATATTGGAAACTTGCATTATATAGACACCGGCGCCGTCTTCGGAGGGACACTCACAATGGAACAACTCCAGTAATTAAAAGTCACTGTACTCCTGCGCGGGCCGCCAGAACCCATCAATAAAATCCTCAACAGGAAAGCAGCCGCCGTGGCGGATCCGTTGATCGTCCATTGAGTAGACGCACTGCTGTTCCGTGTTGTAAACATCAACAACAATATCTTCACAGCCAGCGTCCAGATAGCAAACAAAAAGTACCAGCGCGAACATTTCATCCTCGAAGTGTGGTGCCGTACCGTTAAGTTTAGGAGAGGATTTTACTTCGGGGAAATAACCAGAATAAATAACCCGTCATGCCGACGGGTTCTTTTTGGATCAGGCAAGACGCATAATCCAGGCATCAGACTTTTGATCGTAGCGGGTACGGTACAGGACAGAGTGTTCGCCGTTTAGTAGAGCTGGAATGCTGGTTTCGGCGTCCCAGGCATCCAGTTGCATACACAAATCGGGGTCAGATTTACAAGGAATTGTTAATGTTCGATCACCTGGCGATTCGCCGTGTAACTCGCCGTCATCGATTTCAAAAGCGCCTATGCGCACACTGGTTTTCATCTTCGTGCTCTCCATTTATCTGCCGGTTGTGGTACGACCAGTCCGATCGCACCATTTTTCAGCGTAGTTGAGGCAGGCGAATGTGCCAGTCAAAAAGTGCGCTTTTTTTGTGCGCTATCAGGCGTTACCGGTAAAAAGTTTCCCATCGCGCACCAGTTCACGCGGGTAACTGTTTTTCAGTCGCGAGCCAATACGTTTGGCTAAACCTATTGGCTGATGCTGGAAGGTTACCAGCACATCATCCGTAGTTGGCACGGTTTGCGGGTAAACATCGCGCCCGCGATACCACTCTTCCGCTTCCTGAGGCGTCAGTTCGAAAGCGTTCGTATGGTTGGGGGAGGCCAGGGCAATAACCGCTTCATGCTGCCAGCGATAACCTTTGTTATGCGTTTCAGCAAGCTTAATTCCCAGACGGGAAAATCGGACTTTACCGATCAGGGCTTCAATACCCGCAGGGAACAGCCAGAGTTCTTTATCGCGCTGCCAGAGGCGCAGATTTTCATCCCACTGTAAGCCAACGGCAGTCGCCGCCTGGCGAATTTGTGCGGCTTCGCGATCTTTGATTGGGCTAAACGGGAAATTACCCACTTTGTATTTCGGTGCGGGTAAGGCGGGAATCGACTGTGTTTTGCGTAACCGGGCAACGAAGAAGCCTTCGCAGTCGTAAATTTGCGGGAAAACGTGCAAAAAGCCTTCTTCGGTGAGTGCCTTGTCCGCACCAGGGAAGAGATCGCCCAGCGGTAAAAACTCTACTGCATCGGGGTAAGTCTCTTTCAGCCACAAGCAAACGGCTTCGTTTTCTTCCTTGTTTAAGGTACAGGTCGAGTAAACCAGCGTACCGCCAGGGCGTAATGCATGAAAGGCACTGTCGATCAGTTCCCGTTGGGTGGCAGCAATTTCCTGATTGCTTTCTGGTGACCAGTTTTTCAGTGCGTCGGGATCTTTACGCACCACGCCTTCGCCAGAGCAGGGGGCGTCCAGTAAAATGGCGTCGAACATTTCTGGTAACGCCGCACCAAAGACGCGGCCATCAAAATGAGTCAGAGACACGTTACGGATACCGCAGCGACTGATATTGGCATGTAACACTTTTACCCGGCTGGCGGAAAACTCATTGGCAAGAATCGCCCCTTCGTTATTCATGCGAGCGGCAATTTGTGTGGTTTTTGAACCAGGCGCGGCGGCGACATCCATCACCCGCTGTGGGGTATTATCGTCGGCAAACAATGCGGCAACGGGCAACATTGAACTGGCTTCCTGAATATAAAACAGGCCGCTTAAATGCTCGGCGGTACTGCCCAACGGCAAGGTTTCTTCATCATCGCGTTCAATCCAGAAACCTTCTTCACACCACGGAATCGGCGTTAGCGTCCAGCCGTAAGGGGCGGTTAATTGCAGGAAATCAGCAACGGAGATTTTCAGGGTATTTACGCGAATGCTGCGGCGCAACGGGCGCTGACAGGCGGCGAGAAAATCATCAAAAGAGAGCGTCGAAGGCATGGCTTCGCGCATTTGTGTCAGAAAGGCGTCCGGGAAATAAACGGTGTGTTGGGCCACGAGCATGTACCACTGGCAAAAAAACAGGCGCGCAGTTTAGCATAAACGCTCCGGCGCAGGCACGCCGGAGCAATGTGGCTTATCGGGGGAGTGCTGTTCCCCATTCACGCCACTCTTTCGGTTCACTTTCCTGCAACAGGAAGTGTTTGCCTTCCTGGGCTTTCGGTGCCAGCGGTGTACCTGGAGGCGTGGCGAAGGCGATACCCCCACGGATAAACTGGTTAAAGGTACCGGTTTTCACCACGCCGCCCGTCAGACCGAAGTCCAGACTGTAGCCCGAAGCTAGCCAGAAGACGGAATTGTTACGTACCAGGTGCTGGTAACGTTTACTGATGCGCATCGCAATCATCACGCGATCTGACAATGTCCCCAGCGTCATTCCGGTGACTGTACCTACTTCCAGACCACGGAACAGTACTGGCGTACCAACACCTAACGAACCGGCTTCCGGCGCTTCAACAATAATGCTTAAGCCATCAAGGTAACGCGAATCAGTAATGGTAGCTTCTTGCAATTCAAAGTCACGGCGAGGATTCCCCCGACCTGGTTCGACGTTGATATACGGCTGGAGGATCGTATCAAGATGCTCAACGCCTGCTGCCGAAATTTGCGGTGTGACCACTGAGAAGCGTGTACCACCGCGCGCAAAGGTCTGGACATATTCAGGATAGAGCACCGCCTTTGCCTGTACTTCATTGCGCGCGGTGATCAGATCCAGAGTCTGGATTTGCCCGATATCAATACCGAGATAGCGAATTGGCATACCGACCGCCAGTTTTCCGGCATCGAAAGCGTGGAGTGTAATCTGCCCGCCAACCGCACGAGCTGCTGTTTCGGAAGCATACAAAATCCGCTTATCGCCTTTACGTTGGCTGGCGCTGGCACCGCTGAGATTATCGAAGCTGATGGCTCCCTTTAACGCCCGCGAAAGCGGTGACGCCTGAACGGTCAGGCCGCTGCCGTTAAGTTGAACTTTCGCGCCACCTTCAGCCCAGAACACGCTGTTGCTGGTCAGCAGGTTGCGATATTCCGGTTTAATGTGCAGATCGATATCGAACGCATTGGCCCGTGGACGTACGGTAATCACTTCACCGACCTCAAATTTACGGTACAGCACTACCGACCCTGCCTGCACATCCGGCAGTGTCTCCGCACTTAAACTCACGGTCGTGGTAGGTAAATCGCTAAGACTATTTTCGAGGGCTTTTTCCAGATTGGCGTACAGTGGGTAACTGGTTTTCATCTCACCTTTGTCGCCTGGCAGAATACGGATCCCGCCGTTGAGCCATTCTGAGGCGCTGGCACCGAGAAACTCGACACCATCCAGACCCACTTTCACGTCGACACGACTATTAACGACAAATTTGCTGTCGCCTTTTACCAGTTCGCGATGCTGGGGTTCGATAGCGACGGTAAATGTCACGCCTTTGCTGGTGAGTTTACGGTCGATAACCTGACCTACCTGTACGCCGTGAAGAATGAGCGGCTGACCGGCATCAATTCCATAGCTTTCTGGTGCTGTCAGGGTTAGCGTCAGAACATCGGGTTCATGCAGTAAAGCTTTCTCGCCTGGCACAACGACAAACTCTTTGCGTGGTTCGCCATCACCCGGTACCAGTTCGAACGTTTTGCCGGTCAGCAGGGCGCTGAGATTGGCGTCGCTGAGGGATAACTTCGGGTTACGTAATTCGATGCGGGTGTTTTCACGAAGCAGAGTGACGACGCTGGGATCAACGGTCATTTCTCCGGTGACTTTGCCACCTGGGTTTAAATTCAGTTTGGTCAGTTGCCCGACTTCCAGTCCCTGGTACATGAGCGGCGTTGAATCGGCGTTTAATCCGGCTCCACCTGGTAGATCCAGCTTTATGATCACCCCACGCTGGCTGTGGGCGAGATCCTCATACAGACCAAAGGTATCTTCCGGATCGGCAGGTTTCGACTCTTCTGGTGAATCGAAGGCAATCGCACCGTTAACCAGGGCAGCCAGACTTTCCAGTTTTACCTTCGCGCCACTGATACTGACATTGGCATCAACGCCGGAAACGTTCCAGAAGCGGCTGCCTTTTTTCACCAAATCGGTGAAACGCCGCTCAATCAGGACATCAATCACTACGCCTTGCTTATTGGAATTGATCGCATAGTCATAGACGCGTCCCACCGGAATTTTACGGAAATAGACCAGCGAACCGCTGTTCAATGAACCGAGATCGGGGGCTTGCAGGTGGATCATCAGATCACCATTATCCAGCCGATACTTTGGCTGGGTATCGAGCGCCACAAAGTGATCCTGCTCTTTACCTTTACCCGGCATCATGCCGATATAGTTACCGCCGACCAGCGCATCCAGCCCGGAAACACCTGCCAGTGAGGCTTTCGGCGTCACCAGCCAGAACTGTGTCTCTTCGCGCAGGGCATCTTTCATATCGGACTTGATGCTGACCTTGACTTCAATCTTTCGTAGATCGTCGCTGAGGCTGACATCCTGCACCGTGCCGACTTCAACGCCTTGATAACGAACAGGCGTGCGACCCGGAACAATGCCGTCTGCCGACATAAAGTCGATGGTGACGGTATTGCCTCTATCCTGATAACTACCCCAAATCAGCCAACCGGCAATCATTAGCGCGATGAACGGCAACAGCCAGAAAGGTGAGATACGGCGTTTAGTTTTAATTTGCGCTTCAGTCGTCGAAGCGGGCGTTTCCTGACTCATGTGCATCCCAAAGTAAGCGGCTGTCCAGCCATTCCACAGCAAGAATAGTCAAAATAACCGCTGCGCCGAAATAAAACGCAGCGGGTCCCATAGTAAAAGCGAGGATCTGATCGCGATTAATCAGCGACATGGTTAATGAAATGACAAACAGATCGAGCATCGACCAACGGCCAATCCAGGTCACCATCCGCAACAGCAAAATCCGCGTGCGTAAGCCTTGCTGGCAGTTAAAATGAATGCTTACCAGTAAAGTAAACATGACGATCACTTTGGTGAACGGCACCAGGATACTGGCGATAAAAACAATTCCGGCAACAGCAATATTGCTGTTCGCCAGCGACATAATTCCGGAAAGAATCGTATCTTCTTGTCGTCCACCGTTCAGGTAGATGATCGAAATAGGCAGCAGGTTGGCAGGTAACAATAAGACAATTGAAGCCAAAAGAGCAGCCCAGCATTTTTGAATACTATGATGGCGACGCAAGCGAAGTGGGATATGGCAACGGGGACAACGACCGCGCGGATCGGGATAGCCGGTAAAGTGACAACCCAGGCAAACGCGTAATTTCTCGTCCCTACGCGTGGCAGGGTGCTGCGGATAAAATCGCTCCCACAGCTGTTCAACATTAAGATGTGACAATGTCACTGTTGTTAAAATCACCAGCGCGAAAAAAGAGAATAGCCCGACGCCCGCCTGGATATGGGCGTAATCCTGTACCTTTATAGAAGCAACGCCAATGCCGACCAGATAGATATCCAGCATTACCCACTCTTTTAGTCGCTCCAGCATCAGCAATACCGGGCGTAAATTCATTCCCAGCCGATTGCCAAACCATAAATAAGCAATAGAGGTCACCAGTATGAGAGGTGCACCTATAACGCAGAAAAACACCATTGCGCCGGTTATCGCATCGCCCTGTTTGGTCATTTGCCAGATGCCTTGCACTACATTGGCGTCGATACGGATACCTAACAGCCAGATATGTAATAGAGGTTCGCCCCAGGCAAACGGCATAAGCAACAACATAGTAAAAGCCATTGCAGCCAGCCTTGTGAGCGACCAGTCACGGCCATCGCGAATTTTTGCCTGACAGCGCGGGCAATAGGCACTCTGGTGAGAATTTATCTCGGGCAGGCTAAACAGCATGTCACATTGCGGGCAACGTTGATAATCACCACGCGGTAGTTCCTCGCCAATTGCGCTCACTGTTATCTTTTTTGTCGGCGTAATTTGTGGGGTGTTAAGAGCCATGACATGCCAAATGTAATAAGAATTAACATTTATCTTAACCCATGATGGGAATGATCTTGAGCATTAACGCATTTAATGCTTATTTTAATAGGCTGGCAGTTCCAGGTAAGACAACCAAGTGATTATATAATGAACAAAACAGAATTTTACGCGGACTTAAACCGTGACTTTAATGCGTTGATGGCGGGAGAAACCAGCTTTCTGGCAACGCTGGCGAATACCAGTGCTTTGTTATACGAGCGTCTGACTGACGTAAACTGGGCTGGGTTTTATTTACTTGAGGACGATACGCTGGTACTCGGGCCGTTTCAGGGCAAAATTGCCTGCGTACGGATCCCGGTAGGGCGTGGCGTGTGTGGCACTGCAGTTGCCCGCAATGAAGTACAGCGAATCGAGGATGTTCACGCCTTTGATGGGCATATCGCCTGTGATGCGGCGAGTAATTCTGAAATCGTTCTGCCGTTGGTGGTGAAAAATCAGATTATTGGCGTTCTCGATATCGACAGTACTGTCTTCGGTCGCTTTACAGACGAGGACGAGCAAGGCTTACGTCAGCTTGTGGCACAGCTTGAAAAGGTGCTTGCAACGACGGATTACAAAAAATTCTTTGCGAGCGTCGCAGGATAATCAACGGATAACGTAGCATTTACTGATGACGTCATTATAATGACGCCTGTTCATGCCTGCGCTTGTTGGCTACGTCCGTTGTAATCAGGAAATTTCATGGAAAATCAACCTAAGTTGAATAGCAGTAAAGAAGTAATCGCGTTTCTGGCCGAACGTTTTCCCCACTGTTTCAGTGCGGAAGGTGAAGCGCGTCCGCTGAAAATCGGTATTTTTCAGGATTTGGTCGATCGCGTTGCTGGGGAAATGAACCTTAGCAAAACGCAACTGCGATCCGCTTTACGTCTCTACACTTCGAGCTGGCGCTATCTGTATGGCGTTAAACCAGGCGCGACGCGTGTCGATCTCGACGGCAACCCATGCGGTGAGCTGGACGAGCAGCATGTAGAACATGCTCGCAAGCAGCTTGAAGAAGCGAAAGCGCGCGTCCAGGCGCAGCGTGCCGAACAGCAGGCGAAAAAACGCGAAGCTGCCGCAGCTGCAGGTGAGAAAGAAGACGCACCACGCCGCGAACGCAAGCCACGTCCTGCCGCGCAACGCCGTAAAGAAGGCGCCGAGCGCAAACCTCGCGCGCAGAAACCGGCTGAGAAAGCGCCAAAAACAGTAAAAGCACCTCGCGAAGAACAGCACACCCCAGTTTCTGACATATCAGCTCTGACTGTCGGACAAGCCCTGAAGGTGAAAGCTGGTCAAAATGCGATGGATGCCACCGTATTAGAAATCACCAAAGACGGCGTCCGCGTCCAGCTGAATTCGGGTATGTCTTTGATTGTGCGCGCAGAACACCTGGTGTTCTGAAACGGAGGCCGGGCCAGGCATGAACATGTTTTTTAGGCTTACCGCGTTAGCTGGCCTGCTTGCAATAGCAGGCCAGACCTTCGCAGTAGAAGATATTACGCGTGCTGATCAGATTCCGGTATTAAAGGAAGAGACGCAGCATGCGACGGTGAGTGAGCGCGTAACGTCGCGCTTTACCCGCTCCCATTATCGCCAGTTCGACCTCGATCAGGCATTCTCGGCCAAAATCTTTGACCGCTACCTGAACCTGCTTGATTACAGCCACAATGTGCTGCTGGCAAGCGATGTTGAACAGTTCGCGAAAAAGAAAAATGAGCTGGGCGATGAACTGCGCTCCGGTAAACTTGACGTTTTCTACGATCTTTACAATCTGGCGCAAAAACGCCGTTTTGAACGTTACCAGTACGCCTTATCGGTACTGGAAAAACCGATGGATTTTACCGGCAACGACACTTATAACCTGGACCGCAGCAAAGCGCCCTGGCCGAAAAACGAGGCCGAGTTGAACGCGCTGTGGGACAGCAAAGTCAAATTCGACGAGTTAAGTCTGAAGCTGACAGGAAAAACGGATAAAGAAATTCGTGAAACCCTGACTCGGCGCTACAAATTTGCCATTCGCCGTCTGGCACAAACTAACAGCGAAGATGTGTTCTCGCTGGCAATGACGGCGTTTGCGCGCGAAATTGATCCGCATACCAACTACCTTTCCCCGCGTAATACCGAACAGTTCAATACTGAAATGAGCTTGTCGTTGGAAGGTATTGGAGCGGTGCTGCAAATGGATGATGACTACACCGTTATCAATTCGATGGTGGCAGGTGGTCCGGCAGCGAAGAGTAAAGCTATCAGCGTTGGTGACAAAATTGTCGGTGTTGGTCAAACCGGCAAGCCGATGGTTGACGTGATTGGCTGGCGTCTTGATGATGTCGTCGCCTTAATCAAAGGGCCGAAAGGCAGTAAAGTTCGTTTAGAAATTTTACCTGCCGGTAAAGGGACTAAAACTCGTACGGTAACACTGACGCGTGAACGCATTCGTCTGGAAGACCGCGCAGTTAAAATGTCCGTGAAGACCGTCGGCAAAGAAAAAGTGGGCGTACTGGATATTCCAGGCTTCTATGTTGGCTTGACAGACGATGTCAAAGTTCAGTTGCAGAAGCTGGAAAAACAGAATGTCAGCAGCGTCGTCATCGACCTGCGTAGCAATGGCGGCGGGGCGCTGACCGAGGCAGTATCGCTCTCTGGTTTGTTCATTCCTTCCGGTCCGATTGTTCAGGTCCGTGATAACAATGGTAAAGTCCGCGAGGACAGTGATACCGACGGCCAGGTGTTCTATAAAGGCCCGCTGGTGGTATTGGTTGACCGATTCAGTGCTTCGGCTTCAGAAATCTTTGCCGCCGCGATGCAGGATTACGGTCGCGCGCTGGTTGTGGGCGAACCAACATTCGGCAAAGGCACTGTCCAGCAGTATCGTTCTCTGAATCGTATCTACGATCAGATGTTACGTCCTGAATGGCCGGCGCTGGGGTCAGTGCAGTATACAATCCAGAAATTCTATCGCGTTAACGGTGGCAGTACCCAACGTAAGGGGGTGACGCCTGATATCATCATGCCGACGGGCAATGAAGAGACGGAAACGGGAGAGAAATTCGAAGATAACGCGCTGCCGTGGGATAGCATTGATGCTGCAACCTATGTGAAATCAGGCGATTTATCGGCGTTTGAGCCGGAATTGCTGAAGGAACATAATGCGCGCATCGCGAAGGATCCTGAATTCCAGAACATCATGAAGGATATTGCTCGTTTCAATGCCATGAAGGACAAACGCAATATTGTTTCTCTGAATTACGCTGTGCGTGAGAAAGAGAACAATGAAGATGATGCGATGCGTCTGGCGCGCTTGAACGATCGCTTTAAACGCGAAGGCAAACCGGAGTTAAAGAAACTGGATGATTTGCCAAAAGATTACAAGGAGCCAGATCCGTATCTGGACGAGACAGTGAATATCGCACTCGATCTGGCGAAGCTGGAAAAATCCAGACCAGCGGAACAGCCCGCTCCCGTCAAGTAACATCAATCAGGCACAAGAAATTGTGCCTGATTTTTTAACAGTGGCAAGATGCCGTAAATCAGATGCTACAAAATGTAAAGTTGTGTCTTTCTGGTGACTTACGCTCTATCCAGACTTGAAAATAGTCGCGTAACCCATACGATGTGGGTATCGCATATTGCGTTTTGTTAAACTGAGGTAAAAAGAAAATTATGATGCGAATCGCGCTCTTCCTGCTAACGAACCTGGCCGTCATGGTCGTTTTCGGGCTGGTACTGAGCCTGACAGGGATACAGTCGAGCAGCGTTCAGGGGCTGATGATTATGGCCTTGCTGTTCGGTTTTGGTGGTTCCTTCGTTTCGCTTCTGATGTCCAAATGGATGGCATTACGATCTGTTGGCGGGGAAGTGATCGAGCAACCGCGTAACGAAAGGGAACGTTGGCTGGTCAATACTGTAGCAACCCAGGCCCGTCAGGCGGGGATTGCTATGCCGCAAGTAGCTATCTACCATGCGCCGGATATCAACGCCTTTGCGACAGGTGCTCGTCGTGATGCCTCTCTGGTTGCTGTCAGCACCGGTTTGCTGCAGAACATGAGCCCGGATGAAGCCGAGGCGGTAATTGCCCACGAAATTAGCCACATTGCGAATGGTGACATGGTTACCATGACGCTGATTCAGGGCGTGGTAAACACCTTCGTTATCTTTATTTCACGTATTCTGGCGCAGCTTGCCGCGGGCTTTATGGGCGGTAACCGTGATGAAGGTGAAGAGAGCAACGGTAACCCGCTGATCTACTTTGCGGTTGCGACGGTTCTGGAGCTGGTATTTGGTATTCTGGCGAGCATTATCACCATGTGGTTCTCGCGTCACCGTGAATTCCATGCCGATGCAGGTTCAGCCAAACTGGTTGGTCGTGAGAAAATGATTGCTGCGCTGCAGCGTCTGAAAACCAGCTATGAGCCGCAGGAAGCAACCAGCATGATGGCATTTTGTATCAATGGTAAGTCCAAATCGCTGAGTGAGCTGTTCATGACTCACCCACCGCTGGATAAACGTATTGAAGCCCTGCGTACCGGTGAATACCTGAAGTAATTTGCAGTAAATTATAAAAAAGCGCGTCCTGGTTGACGCGCTTTTTTTTAGCCTTGTGCGCGCGGTTGGGTAATGCGTAAACCACTGACACAGGCGGCGATCACTGCCAGAATAGCCGCAGCCGTCAGCGAGACGTGCGTACCATTATCACCAAACTGATTCAACATCAGCGCCACCAGAGCTGCACCGCTACTCTGACCAAGCAGACGCGCTGTACCCAACATTCCACTGGCGCCACCGCTACGCTCACGCGGGGCGGAGGTAATAATGGTGTGATTATTGGGGGACTGGAATAACCCAAAGCCTGCACCGCATAAGATCATCGGCCAGATGATATTGATATCGGCAGGCGAAGCTGGCAACAGGACCAGAGAAAAAAGTCCCGCGGCCATGATGAACAGCCCTAAAGCACCAAGCAATCCTGCATGGACGCGCTCTATCAAATAACCTGCCAGCGGAGCCATTACCATCGTTGCCAACGGCCACGGGGTCAGGAGCAAACCTGTCTCAACTTCACTACGTCCAAGTACGGTTTGCAGATAAAAAGGCAGGGAAACCATCGCCAGCATTTGCGCGCAGAAAGAACAAATGGAGGTACAAATTGATAGTGTAAACAGCGGAATACGCAGTAAATCCACCGGTAGCAGTGGAACAGGAAGGGAAAGCTGGCGGCGAATAAAGAAAATACCAACAATAATCATTACCGCCAGTTCAGCACCGATCAGCGTCAGTGATTGCCCCTGAGCAAAACCACTCAATGCGGTAATAAGCAGGCCAAATGTCAGCGCATTCATCACGGCGCTGGGCAGGTCAAACCGCGGCTTACTGGCACGAGAACCATTTGGCGGCAGAAAACGCATTGCCAGGAGTAGGGCGATAATACCCAACGGTACGTTAATTAAAAATAACCACTTCCAGGACGCAATTGAAAGGATTGCGGCGGCGATCGTCGGCCCGGCAGCGGAGGAGACGGCGACGATAAAAGAGTTAATTCCCATCCCTCGCCCCAGAAAACGTTGTGGGTAGATTAAGCGGATGAGTGCAGTATTGACGCTCATTAACGCCGCGCCGCCAAAACCTTGTATTACACGCGCCAGGGTTAGCATTTGCAGTGAATCAGAAAGAGCGCAGAACAACGATGAGAGCAGAAAAACCACCAGACCGAATTTATAAATTCGTCGATAGCCAAACATATCGCCCAAAAAAGAGAACGAGAGTAAGGAGATAACAATCGCGATTTGGTAGGCATTCACCACCCAGATGGAACTGGCTGGTGTGGCGTGGAGATCGGTTGCAATGGTTGGCAAGGCGACATTAGCGATAGCGCCGTCGAGAACCGCCATCGAAATACCAATAATAATGGTTAATATTGCGCCGTACCGCTGAGGCAACGGCAGGCCATCGGCCTGAACTTTTGGCATAGGAATTTTATATCTTTTGGTAATAATCAACAGGGGTATGATTTTAGCACTGATATTCACGGTGAATGTCGCAGAATTGTAACTAACCGGCAAAAGATGGATTGCGACCACCCTGGCGCGAAATTATAATAAAAAACAGTTCTAATTTTTATAAAACACTCGCAATGAGGTGATAAATGGCTAACGCAGATCTGGATAAACAACCTGATTCTGTATCTTCTGTACTGAAGGTTTTTGGCATTTTGCAGGCGCTGGGCGAAGAGCGCGAAATAGGGATAACCGAGCTGTCACAGCGCGTCATGATGTCAAAAAGCACCGTTTATCGCTTTTTACAGACCATGAAAACCTTGGGCTATGTCGCGCAGGAAGGGGAGTCGGAGAAATACTCTCTGACCCTGAAATTATTTGAGCTGGGCGCTCGTGCGCTACAAAACGTCGATCTTATTCGCAGTGCTGATATCCAGATGCGTGAGATCTCCCGTTTGACCAAAGAAACCATTCATCTTGGCGCACTGGATGAAGACAGTATCGTTTACATCCACAAAATTGACTCTATGTACAATTTGCGCATGTATTCACGGATTGGCCGTCGTAATCCGCTGTACAGCACTGCGATTGGTAAGGTGCTGCTGGCATGGCGCGATCGCGATGAAGTGAAGCAAATTCTTGAGGGCGTGGAATATAAACGCAGCACCGATCGGACCATCACTAGCACAGAGGCGTTATTACCCGTGTTAGATCAGGTCCGTGAGCAGGGATACGGCGAAGATAACGAAGAACAGGAAGAAGGACTGCGCTGCATCGCCGTTCCGGTGTTTGACCGCTTTGGTGTCGTGATTGCCGGCTTGAGTATTTCCTTCCCGACGCTGCGTTTTTCTGAAGAACGTTTGCAGGAGTATGTGGCTATGTTGCATACGGCAGCGCGCAAAATATCCGCACAAATGGGGTATCACGACTATCCATTCTGATTAAAATAAGAACCTGTCTGCATAAAATTCAGACAGGTTCTTCATTTAGCGTGGATTAAATAATGTTAATAGTGATATCGTTCGGGCAGAAGATGAAAGTACTTTATATCCATTAGTTTTGATGTGGATATTTGTACCGTTATCTATCAATCATTATCGACGACGATATTGCTTTTACGTAGCAGCGGGCAATCTGTAATCCCCAAAAATCCACTTTTAGTATGCAGATATTGCACCGTGCTTGTGCTTCGGGCGGTGAGATATGTGCATTGCAGCCCTAACCCGGCAGCATTTTCCTTGCTTCCAATCAGAACGCCATATCCGCTGAGTAATAATCCTGTCCATACCAGTGCTATCAAGATAATTGTGCGAATGATGAATCGCATTACGACCTCTTCTCTTTTTGTTTGCTTAATCGTAGCGGCAATATGGACTGAAGCAAGCGTATCATTCCGAAAAAGCACGAATATCGACATGGTTAGACGTTGTTTAACTAACGCATGATAGTTTAAAGGCAGAAGATAGGTTAAACGGAGATTGGAGTGAAAAAGTTTCGATGGGTCGTTCTGGTTGCCGCTGTGCTGGCTTTCTTGCTGCTATGGATGCAGGTATTCAACATAATGTGCGATCAGGATGTGCAATTTTTCAGCGGAATTTGTGCCATCAATCAGTTCATCCCATGGTGATATCATTTTTTCATCAGTAGATTTCCTTCCTGCGTAGCAGTGGTAAAATGGCGCCTCTACTTAGAGGTGGTTAAATGAACGAAGTTGTAAATTCAGGCGTGATGAACATTGCGTCTTTGGTTGTATCGGTAGTAGTTCTTATTATTGGGCTCATCTTGTGGTTTTTCATCAACCGTGCCAGTTCCCGGACTAACGAACAGATTGAACTGCTTGAGGCATTGCTGGATCAGCAAAAACGGCAGAATGTACTGTTACGCCGCTTGTGCGAAGCTAACGAACCTGAAAAAGCCGATGAAAAGGTTACTGAGAACCAAAAAACGGGTGAAGATGAAGATATTATTCGTCTGGTAGCAGAACGGTAATCCTTCCTGCAATTTGAGTAACCCTGTGTTGATGGGTTACTCATCTCATCATTCTTACATGCACTATAATGATGCAATTGATTAAAATTAATCCTTTATTGGATTTTGATTATTTTATCTGTTATTTATTCATTTATTTTGACATCAGAAAAAGTTATTTTTTGTACTTGCTGATTGGGATGTTTGCATCGGAATATTGATTAATTACAGCATTGTTTATAAGCGAAACGTTTCTCTTCTCATTTTTTATCATTCATCATTTTTTCTTATTTTACATTATTAATATGCTTTGAGTATGGCATCGGCATTGCATCTATGTATGTTGTTAACTGACTGTTTTATGAGATAAAGTTATATAACACTTTATCATTACATAGTATAAAAAGTGATATCACACACATTGTGGAATTAAATTGTATTTCTGAACTGGAAGATTAGAACTTATTGAACTATGTTAGAAACCACATCAGTTCAGGCATCTGTTTGTACTGGTATGCTTAAGTGTCTCGATATATCGACACGCAGTTCGTTGCATAAATGTGCAAAAAAAGTGGAAGGCGCATCGAGATTTGTGCAGCTGATCGAGACATGTTTAAAAATGGCTTGCCATAATTAACGTTGTATGTGATAACAGCTTTGGGTTAAACGAGGTACAGTTCTGTTTATGTGTGGCATTTTCAGTAAAGAAGTCCTGAGTAAACACGTTGTCGTTGAATACCGCTTCTCTGCCGAACCTTATATTAGTGCCTCAAGCAGTAATGTGTCAGTTTTATCTCTGTAATGCCTGCGGGCGAAGAAAACAATCTAAGGAATTTTTCAAATGGCAAAGATTAAAGGTCAGGTTAAGTGGTTCAACGAGTCTAAAGGTTTTGGCTTCATTACTCCGGCTGATGGCAGCAAAGATGTGTTCGTACACTTCTCCGCTATCCAGGGTAATGGCTTCAAAACTCTGGCCGAAGGCCAGAACGTTGAGTTCGAAATTCAGGACGGCCAGAAAGGTCCGGCAGCTGTTAACGTAACCGCTATCTGATCGAATTCACTGATCTGAAGTGTTAACGCACTTCAATCTCGCTATAAAGCCTCGTCGAAAAAGCGAGGCTTTTTACTTTGTTTAATGCTCCCTTACGATCTTCGAATATTTGCCCGCAGCGCGATTCGCGTTACACTTGCGGCATTTAGTATCCCGCCGGAGTTTTCATGTCGTTTTCCTGTCCACTTTGCCACCAGCCTCTATCTCTTGAAAAAAATAGCTATATCTGTCCGCAGCGGCATCAATTTGATATGGCGAAAGAGGGATATGTCAATCTGCTACCCGTTCAATATAAACGATCCCGCGATCCTGGAGACAGCGCGGAAATGATGCAGGCGCGACGTGCGTTTTTAGATGCCGGTCATTACCAGCCGCTTCGTGATGCGATAGTCGCTCAATTGCGTGGATGTCTTAATGAGCACGCAACAGCGGTACTGGATATTGGCTGTGGGGAAGGGTATTACACTCATGCTTTTGCCGATGCCTTGCCAGTAGTGACAACCTTTGGTCTTGATGTCTCTAAGGTCGCAATTAAAGCTGCGGCGAAACGCTATAAGCAGGTTACCTTTTGTGTCGCTTCCAGCCACCGTCTGCCTTTTGCCGATGCCAGTATGGATGCCATTATTCGCATCTACGCGCCATGTAAAGCAGAAGAGTTAGCGCGTGTCGTCAAACCAGGAGGGTGGGTAATTACCGTTACTCCAGGGCCACGACATTTAATGGAGTTGAAAGGGCTGATTTACGACGAAGTACTTCTGCATGCCCCCCATACTGAACAACTGGAAGGTTTTGCATTACAGCAGAGCGATGAACTGCGGTATCCGATGCGTCTTCGCGGCGATGAAGCTGTTGCATTGTTGCAGATGACGCCGTTTGCCTGGCGTGCGAAGCCTGATGTCTGGCAAACGTTGGCGGCAAAAGAAGTATTCGACTGCCAGACGGACTTTAATATTCACCTCTGGCAGCGAACAAATTAACCGTGGTAGTGCGTCCAGAGGATCTGGACGCCGATGCCGATCAGTACCAGCCCGCCGAGAATTTCCGCTTTTTTCCCAATAATTGAGCCGATAAAGCGCCCAACCATCATCCCTAATGTCGACATAATCAAGGTTGCACAACCAATGGCCAATGCGGTCGCGATAATGTTGACCTGCAGGAAGGCAAGACCTACACCAACAGCCATGGCATCCAGGCTGGTGGCAATCGCGGTGGTTACCAGTAGCCAGAAACCGTGTCGACGGCGCGGTTCTTCATCTTCATCATCTGCGCCACGAAAACCCTCAATAATCATTCGCCCGCCGAGGAATATCAGCAGCACAAACGCAATCCAGTGGTTCCATTCGAGGACAAAGCGGCTGGCTAACATGCCCATACCCCAGCCGATCAGCGGCGTCAGGGTTTCGACGGCACCAAAAATAAGGCCGGTTCGCAACGCTTCAGAAAATTTCGGTTTATGGAGGGTGGCACCTTTACCGATTGATGCAGCAAATGCATCCATCGACATACCAAACGCAAGAAGAACAGTAGCAGTGATATTCATGACAACGTCCTGACCGGGGTATCCATAAAACACATCTTCGCCCCCCGCAAACATGCACACATGAACGACAAGAGGCGCTCATGCAGGCATAGCGATTGATGTGCATATGGTCTCGCCTGACTGAAAATGTTCAGTCCGTACGTGCCACGTTTTGCAACGAGTATGTTGACACGTACATTTCCGGAGTCTGGAAATCGGCTACTCCCCAAATGAGGGCGCAACCTTAACATATTTTGAGAATATAAAACAACTGTTGGAATATATTATTTCATTACTTCATTGATAACGATTTTCATTTAGATTTATATATAAATGAAACGTTAAAATAAATAACAAATGATCGAAGAGATAATATAGCCTAAGCTATGTCTGGTTATTAAAAACACACTTAACATAGCTTTGGCTAAAGATATAACCTATTGAGTTGAAACAAGAAGTTTATAAATCTTTTCCAGATCGTCGATATTTCGAACGCGGATTAACAACCGACGCTGTTCTAATTGCATAACCAGGACACCATCTTCCGATAAGTTCATTGCTTTTATCCGGCTATATTCAATCCAGACATTGGCGAAGAAAAAACCTTTCTGTTTAAAGATGATCTTCGGAACGCGGATCCAGAATATATAAAAACCCATCAGCGCCAGAGCACTTAATAACCAGGTGGTAATTTGTGCGCCATGACTGGTCACATTATTGTAGATAAGAATGACAATCAGCCCGACGAAGATAACGCTGTCGATGCGACCGCGCCGCAGCAAAGGAATTGCCAGCAGGGTGGGGCCATTGCGGCGGGGCATAATGAACTGATCGTATATCGCAAAGGCAAGCAGTGCGGCGATGAACAGAATCAGCACCAGTTCCGTGATTGTCATTAATCCTCCAGATAAAAAAACGGGGCCAAAAGGCCCCGGTAGTGTACAACAGTCTTACAGTCCAAGCAGGCCGCAAGCGTAACCAGCGATACCGATGACGAAGAAGCCAACGATGATCCACAGCGGGTTCACTTTTTTGCGCAGCAGCCACATACAGGCGAAGGTCAGCAGCAGCGGTACCAGGCCCGGCATTAACTGGTCAAGAATGGTCTGTACAGTGGTAACGTGCTCTTTACCCGTCTGGTCAGTGATGCGTGAGACGACCAGCGGGATATTGACATGTGTCCACTTGTTAACCAATGCCCCCATGACAAACAGGCCGAGAATAGACGCCCCTTCCGTCAGTTTTTGCAGGAAGCCGCCGCCCATATCTTTAACGATATCGATGCCCTTGGAGTAACCATATGCTACGCCGTAGTAACGCGTTGCCAGACGTACCAGGTTAAACAGGATAAAGAACAGCAACGGACCTAACAGGCTGCCGCTCATCGCGATACCGGCGCCCAGCGCTGCAAATACGGGACGTACCGTACCCCAGAAGATTGGGTCGCCTACACCTGCCAGCGGACCCATCAGACCTACTTTGATACCGTTGATTGCACCATCGTCGATCTCTGCACCGTTAGCACGCTGTTCTTCCAGCGCCAGGGTTACGCCCAGAATTGGCGCCGCCACGAACGGTTGGGTGTTAAAGAATTCGAGGTGACGTTTAATCGCCTGTTTACGGGCATCGTTATTTTCCGGGTAGAGGCGACGAATTGCCGGCACCATAGAGAAGCAGAAGCCCAGCGCCTGCATACGCTCGAAGTTCCATGAACCCTGGAAAAGGTTAGAACGCAGGAAGACGCCACGAATATCACTCTTAGTGAGTTTTTTCTCAGTGGTAGTTTGAGTTGTATCAACCATTTCGCTCACCTGTTAGTCCAGTTCGTTGTCGAGATCGTTGTTACCAGCAGCCTGAACTGGCGCACCGGCGACACGGTTATATTTCGGGCTCAGCTGAATGTAGAGCACCGCCATAACGGTACCGATGACACCCAGAGCAACCAGGTTAAAGTTGGTGAATGCTGCGGTTACGAAGCCGAGGTAGAAGAAAGGCATCAGGTAGCCAGCACGCATCATGTTGATAACCATCGCATAACCAACTACCACGATCATGCCACCGGCAATGTTCAGACCATTGGTCACCACTTCCGGAATGGCGTTCAGCATGTTTTGAACTTCACTGGTACCAACAGAAAGCGCAACGATAACGGCCGGAATAGCCACACGCATAGCTTGCAGGAACAGAGACGAAACGTGGATCCATGAAATCGCCGTCAGGTTACCGTTTTCAGCTGCTTTATCCGCAGCGTGCTGGAAGGCAACGGTAATAGTACGAACGATAATGGTCAGCACCTGGCCTGCTGCTGCCAGAGGGATTGCCAGCGCGATACCGGCACCGATGCTCTGATGACCAGCAATAACCAGAATGGTAGAAATAATAGAAGCCAGGGCGGCGTCAGGTGCAACAGCGGCACCGATGTTCATCCAACCCAGCGCGATCATTTCAAGGGTACCACCGATAATAATACCGGTTTTCATATCCCCAAGAACGATACCCACCAGGGTACACGCGATTAGCGGACGGTGAAACTGAAATTCATCGAGGATTGATCCCATACCTGCGATACAGGCTACGATAAATACCAGCACAATTTGAAGAGCGGTAATCTCCATTGTACTTCTCCTGTTTACGTAAGACTTAAGTGTGAAAACTGAGTGATAATCAACACAATACGTTACTTATCGATTTTGCTGATCAGATCCATCATTTTCAGTTTCTGGTCGGTGGAAACCTTACGGACTTCCAGCTCGATACCGCGCGCATTCAGTTTCTTGAACGCTTCGATATCTTTTTCATCAACCGAAACCGCGTTATTCACCTGAGTTTTGCCCTGACGGAATGCCATACCACCGACGTTGACTGAGGTGATTTTCACGCCGCCTTCAACGAGACGCTCAACATCTGTCGGGTTGGTAAATAACAGCATCACGCGTTCGCCCGCATATTTCGGGTTGTTGTAGACGCGAATCATTTTGGCGACATCAACTACATGCGCTGTTACGCCGGGAGGTGCAACCTGGGTGAGCAGTGTCTTACGAACGGTATCCGCAGCCACTTCGTCACTAACTACGATGATACGGGAGACATTAGTTTCTTTGGTCCAGCGGGTAGCAACCTGACCGTGAATCAAACGATCGTCGATACGCGCGAGGCCAATTACCATATAGTCGTTTGGTCCCATCGGTTTTGCTGGTGCAGGAGCCGCTTTCGGTGCCGCTGCGGCGGGGGCAGGTGCTGCTTTTTCAACTGGTTTCGCTTTCAGTGCTTTCACACCTTCGCGGCCTGTTTCTAGGGCCAGTGCTACCAGTTCGTCAAAGCTTGGGTCATCATCACGAGCCATTAACGTTTCCACTAACATTGGAATGTTAACGCCTGCGATCACTTCATAATGCTCTTTGTCGACGACAATGCGGCTGGCAGCATTGAACGGACTGCCTCCCCATGTATCAACGAGAAACAGCACGCCTTTAGTGGTGTCGAGTTTTGCCAACTGAGCGTTGTACTTTTCGATTAGCGTTTCGGCATTTTCGCCAGGAACAAAATCGATCCAGCCAACGTTTTCCTGCTCGCCTAACAGCATCTCTGCCGTTTTAAGCAACTGCTCTGCAGCCCAACCATGTGTGCCTATAACAATAGCAATGGTCACTTGCTACCTCCTTATTATTGTTAACATCTCAACGTGCCAGATGTATTTTTGAATCGTCGTCCACAATCGAATCGATTCAGATAAGGGCTACAACCAGAAACCCCCTGTGCCTCGCGATTTATTTTAGATATCGAAAAAAATATTTTATGTGATGAAGATCCGTAAATTAACTTTGAATTGACAAAATTCCGAAAGAGTAAAAATGTTGTCACATTCATTTGCAAAGGAAGGTAAATCTTTGCCAAATCAGAGATCTCTCTGATATGTTTAACTCCCGTTTAACAACCAAGGAGTATAGGGCTGCAGCCCGCAGTATGGATCGTCACCGACGTCACTTCAGCATCAGGCCATATAGCGCCTGCCTTACTGGCATTTTTTGCCGCACCTTTTGTTTGTATTTTCTCGTTTCGCCTGCATTATTTCTGGCGCCGATTAGCTATTCCTTAAGCAGGAGCTTGTCATGGAATTCTTAATGGATCCCTCGATTTGGGCGGGGCTGCTCACGCTTGTCGTCCTTGAAATCGTGCTGGGTATCGATAACCTGGTTTTTATCGCCATCCTTGCCGATAAACTGCCGCCGAAACAACGTGATAAAGCGCGTTTGTTGGGGCTGTCACTGGCGTTGATTATGCGCCTGGGGCTGTTATCGCTGATTTCATGGATGGTCACGCTGACCAAACCACTATTTACCGTAATGGATTTTTCTTTCTCCGGGCGCGATCTGATTATGCTGTTCGGGGGGATATTCTTGCTGTTCAAAGCGACAACCGAGTTGCATGAGCGGCTGGAAAACCGCGATCATGACTCTGGTCACGGTAAAGGTTATGCCAGTTTCTGGGTGGTCGTCACACAGATTGTCATCCTTGACGCTGTCTTCTCGCTGGATGCAGTGATTACTGCCGTAGGGATGGTCAACCATCTACCGGTAATGATGGCTGCGGTAGTGATTGCGATGGCAGTTATGTTGCTGGCATCGAAACCGCTGACGCGATTCGTTAACCAGCATCCAACAGTTGTAGTGCTCTGTTTGAGCTTCCTGTTGATGATTGGTCTGAGTCTCGTAGCTGAAGGTTTTGGTTTCCATATTCCAAAAGGCTACCTGTATGCAGCAATTGGTTTCTCGATCATCATCGAAGTGTTTAACCAGATTGCGCGTCGTAACTTTATTCGTCATCAGTCTACCTTACCGCTGCGTGCGCGTACCGCCGATGCCATTCTGCGTTTGATGGGGGGTAAACGTCAGGCAAGCATTCAACACGATGCCGATAACCCAGTGCCAATTCCGGTTCCAGAAGGTGCCTTTGCCGAAGAAGAGCGTTATATGATTAACGGCGTACTGACTTTGGCGTCACGCTCTCTGCGCGGCATTATGACGCCACGCGGTGAGATCAGTTGGGTAGATGCTAACCTTGGCGTTGATGAAATCCGCCAGCAACTGCTCTCTTCACCGCACAGCCTGTTTCCGGTGTGTCGTGGTGAGCTGGATGAAATCATCGGTATCGTGCGTGCCAAAGAACTGCTGGTGGCACTGGAAGTCGGTGTCGACGTGACGGCAATTGCTTCGGCTTCTCCGGCGATAATCGTTCCGGAAACCCTCGACCCGATCAACCTGCTGGGCGTGTTGCGTCGTGCTCGCGGTAGTTTTGTTATCGTCACCAACGAGTTTGGTGTGGTGCAAGGTCTGGTTACGCCGCTGGATGTACTGGAAGCCATTGCTGGTGAGTTCCCGGATGCAGATGAAACGCCGGAAATTGTTATCGATGGCGACGGTTGGCTGGTAAAAGGTGGTACAGACTTACATGCCTTACAGCAGGCGCTTGATGTTGAGCACCTTACCGATGATGATGATATTGCGACGGTTGCAGGTCTGGTAATTTCGGCAAATGGTCACATTCCTCGCGCAGGCGACGTGATCGATGTTGGACCGCTGCATATCACCATCGTAGAAGCCAATGATTATCGTGTTGATCTGGTTCGCATTGTTAAAGAGCAACCGGCGCACGATGAAGACGAGTAAGCGTTAACGTAACGGTATAATGGGTGTGATGCGCCCATTATGCCGGGTGGGCGGCGGTTGGCTGCCCGCCAGCCATTTCGGGAAATCACGCAGCGGCATGGGTTGCGCGTACAAATACCCTTGTAAAATATGCACGCCATGACGGCGCAAATACTTCGCTTGTTCTTGCGTTTCCACACCTTCTGCCACCAGTTCAATATTCAGTCTTTGCCCCAGCGCGATGATGATATCGGTCACCGTTGAGTTAACCGCGTCAGAACCGATAGCTGCGGTAAATGACTTATCAATTTTCAGCACGTCAGGACGTAACGTTTCCAGCCAGGAAAACGAACTGTTGCCGGTGCCGAAGTCATCAATCGCCAGTTTGACGTTTTTACGATGCAGTTCGCGGGCAATCCGATAATCAACATCCAGTAAGGCATCGCGCTCGGTAATTTCGAGGATTAGTGGCTGAATCGGGTTAGCACTAAACCAGTAACGATTGAGATCTTTTAACAATACGCCACGGCGAAAATGGCTGGGGGCGACGTTAATGCCGATGTGGAACTGGCTGCTCATTGGAAAAACGTGGAGTTGACGGATGGTTTCCATCATCACATAACGGGTAAGTGGCACTATCAGGTGATGTTCTTCCGCAATGGGGATAAAAACATCCGGCGAGATCCATCCCTGACGCGGATTATTCCAGCGCAGCAATATCTCTACACCAATACATTGCTGCGAGCGCGCGTTGAGCAGGGGCTGACAAAATAACTCAAATTCGCGCTGCGCCAGCCCGAGATTTATCTCGCGTGAAAAGCTCATTCTATGGGCCGTGGCCAACCATGCGATGTACCCCACCAGTAAACTCAACAGTACCGCTAGTGGAAACTGGCTGGGAAGATATTGCAACGCCAGGGCTGTCGCACCAGGTCCACTAACGCTGATGATAAAAGGAAAATTCTGCGATGAAACCTGGTAACGTTCATTGCCATTAAGCGGAGGTAAAGAATCAACCAGACCATCATCATAGAGTAAATGGCGATCGGCTACCGTCAGGCTGGCCGTTCTTATTTGCGGTAATTGCGGCTCCAGCAACATTGCCATCAACAGGTCGATGTTGATCATCTCCATCACACCATCTCGACCATTGCCCGGTAAAGGTGTCCACTGAATCAATACCGGGCTGTCTTTAATTAATACGCGGTCGGTAGTTAAGCGTAAAAGGGGCTGCGGCGCGGGTAAATCAGCCTGGATATCTTCAGCAGGAACATTGCGATAACCAAAAATGCTGGAACAATAAAGCGAGCCGTCTTGCACCAGGCCAATTGACCGTACAGTTTGCAGTTTTGCCGCCTGTTTGCGTAAGGGGAGATGGGCGACTGAGCAGGGGAGTCCAATCAGGGGAAGCAGTACGTTGTTACCCGCCTGAAGTGGAAGCAGGACTTTGTCTAATTCCTCAACGGCGTGATTGGCAAAGAGCACTACCCGCTGCTGATTTAAGTTCCGCTGTGAAATAAATCGCACGCTCAGTGTTGCCACAAACGTAAAGAGTGCGCAAATCGTACAAACAATCATTCGATTACGGCGATAGGTTTTAATGATCCGTTGTGCTTTTTGCATGCGGGCCACCCGGTAAGCGTATGGCGACAAACGCCTGACGCAACAGTGGAAGTGTAGTGGGGAAAATTACAGCAGACGAGAAAGCGAGGATAAATTCGCCCATCCGTTGCAGATGGGCGAGGATAAAGTATTAGTCACACTGGACTTTAATCGCCAGACCACCGCGTGAGGTTTCGCGATATTTAGCGTTCATATCCTTTCCTGTTTCGTACATCGTTTCGATGACTTTATCCAGTGAGACGCGTGGTGCACTAGTACGACGCAGAGCCATCCGCGCGGCGTTAATCGCCTTCACTGATGCAATAGCGTTACGTTCAATGCACGGAACCTGAACCTGACCTGCAACCGGGTCGCAAGTCAGACCAAGGTTGTGTTCCATGCCAATTTCCGCCGCCACGCAAACCTGTTCAGGGCTACCGCCCAACAGTTCTGCAAGACCCGCCGCAGCCATTGAACAGGCAACGCCCACTTCGCCCTGGCAACCGACTTCCGCACCGGAAATAGACGCGTTCATTTTGTACAGTGCGCCAATCGCTCCGGCCGCCATAAAGTAGCGGGTATAAATATCAGGGCTGACCGATTCAATAAAGTGGTCATAGTATGCCAGCACTGCCGGAACGATGCCGCAAGCACCGTTAGTCGGTGCAGTTACCACACGCCCCCCCGCTGCGTTTTCTTCGTTAACTGCCAGCGCAAACATGTTTACCCAGTCGATGACATTCATCGGATCGTTAGACAGTTTATCGCTGGAAACCAGCATACGGCGCAGGGCAGACGCACGGCGCGGAACACGCAGCGGGCCAGGCAATACGCCTTCGGTGTTCATGCCGCGATCGATACATGCCTGCATGGTTTGCCAGACATGAGCGAAATACTCGTCGATCTCTTTCTTACTGTGCAGCGCCAGTTCGTTCTGCATTGCCAGACCGGAAAGGGAATAACCGGTTTCATTACAGTATGCCAGCAGCTCGGTGGCGGATTTAAACGGATACGGCACACTGACTTCGTTGGCGGCATCGTGACCAAAATGTTCTTCATCGACGATAAAACCGCCGCCGATGGAATAATAAGTTTTGCTGTAAACAACTGTATCGCCGTTATAGGCGTGGATTTGCATGCCGTTTTCATGCAGCGGCAGGTTACCGTTATGAAAACGCATCCCGTTATCGCGTGGGAAATCCACTTCATGCCGTCCCTGTGCCAGCAGCAGACGTTCGCGCTCTTCTACGTCGCGAATAAAACCGGGAATACTGTCGATATCCACGGTGGCAGGTTCGTTACCTGCAAGACCCATAATAATGGCGATATCGGTGTGGTGGCCTTTACCCGTCAGCGACAGTGAACCATAAACGTCCACGGCAACGCGGGTAACGCTATCCAGTAAGCCTTTTTCGACCAGATCATCGACGAACTGTTTACCCGCCTTCATAGGCCCTACAGTATGGGAAGATGAGGGACCAATCCCCACCTTAAACATGTCGAATAGACTAATCACGATAATACTCCTGACAAGGTGACTGGACTTCCAGTAACGAACTAATAACAGCGCATAGTGTAAGAGGGAACGCGGCGACAGGCTTAACTATTCACATGAATTAAACTAATCAAAAACCGCGATTTAACTAATATTGCGATGATTGTCTCAAGTAGTGTTTTGTAGATGTAAAGATAAGTATAGTCAGGGTTTCACACCAATTTGCAGCGCCAGTTCACGAATTATGCCTGCGGTCATTCCCCATACAAAATACTGTTCGTACCAGGAAAGCCATACCCGATGCGAATCGCCACGGCGGTAGATATCCAAAGGATGATAACGGCCCAAATGTAACGCCTGGGCGAGCGGCATTTCAAATACTGCGGAGACTTCATCTTCACTGGCGCGATACGGTAAATCAGGCGGGATAATGCCAACCACGGGAGTGACCTGGTAGCCCGTAACGCTATCGACAGGGGGTAACACGCCGATAACCTCAACGGCTGAAGGCGGTATGGCGACCTCTTCTTCGGCTTCACGCAGCGCAGCGGCGATAACTGACGCGTCCGTGTCATCGACTGCACCTCCAGGGAATGCGACTTGTCCAGCATGTTTGCGCAGATGAATGGAACGCTGAGTCAGCAGCAAGCCTGGTTGCGGTCGGCGGACAATGGGGATTAACACGGCAGCCTGACGATGATTTAAGGTTTCCCGGTTAATTTGCGGACGCAATAGTTGAAATCGCGATAAAAAATCATCAAGCGTCAGGCCACGGTATTCCACGTCTTACTTCTCCAGTTGCTTCAGGATACGATTAACTTTATCAAAAGTTTCCTGATATTCCGCTTCTTCCTGGCTATCAGCAACGATGCCGCCACCAGCGGAACAGTAAATCTGCCCGTTAACCGCCGTTAGCGTGCGGATGGTGATGCTGGTATCCATATTGCCGCAGAAGCTTAAATAGCCAATGCTGCCGCACCAGGCATTGCGTCGCTGCGGTTCCAGTTCATCAATAATTTCCATTGCCCGCACTTTCGGCGCGCCGGTGATTGAACCACCAGGAAAAGCCGCGCGCAGCAGATCGCTGGCGTGTAACTGTTCTGGTAGTTGCGCCGTTATGGTGCTGACCAGATGATGCACGGCAGGGAAGGGTTCTACTACAAACAGTTCAGGCACTTTTACTGAGCCTGGTACAGCAACGCGACCGATGTCATTGCGCATTAAATCGACAATCATCAGGTTTTCGGCGCGATCTTTCGGTGAGTTCGCCAGTTTTTCAGCTTGTTTGCTATCTTCCTGAGGATCGGACAAGCGTGGGAGCGTGCCTTTAATCGGGCGGGTCTGGAGCTCACCACCATCACAAAGAATAAACCGTTCTGGTGAAAGGCTTAAAATCACACCTTGTTCCAGACGCAGGAAGGCACTGAACGGTGCGCGGTTGGCCTGATTAAGCTGAACGAACGCCTGCCATTCATCGCCAGAATAGGTCGCGTGAAAACGCTGGGCGAGATTCACCTGATAGCAATCGCCGCTGTGCAGATATTCCTGTACCTGGCGAAATTTCTCGCCATACTGCTCGCGGTTCATATTGGATTGCCAGGCGGATGTTAACTGGAAATCTTGCTGTGGTGCTATTTGCTGGCTATCCAGCCACGCCAGACGGGCATTGACATCACGATGGCTGAGTAGCGAAATACGCTGGCGCTGGTGATCGACGATCAGCGCCCAGTCGTAGATACCAACCGCCATATCAGGCAGGTCGATATCTCTCAGCGCCACTTCCGGCAGTGACTCAAAACGGCGGCCCAGATCGTAGCCAAACAGCCCCAGTGCGCCGCCCTGAAATGGCAAATCACCATTATGCGACGGGTGAATGTTTGCTCGGTCCAGTGCCTGCTGGAGCGCTTTGAGCGGATCGTCAGTGGTCGTTGTGCTGATTTCTCCTTCACATACCACGGTTTCATTATCGTGAGTGGTTAAAGTGCAAACGGGGTCAGCCACCACAATATCAAAGCGGCTATGCGGATGGTCGGCATAGCCGGAGTGCAACAACATCGCCCACGGCAGGTGGCTTAAGCGGGAGAAATAAAATTCAGCGGCGTCCTGACGCCAGGGTAAAGTAATCACAGCGGGAGATAACGTCTTCATCAGTCCTGACTCTACTGGCTATGTGCCGGGTAGCATGAAATAATTAGCGCCAACAATTTAGCAGGAGTTAACAATGTTTGCAGGTTTACCTTCACTCACCCATGAACAGCAGCAAAAAGCCGTTGAGCGTATTCAGGAACTGATGGCACAGGGTATGAGCAGTGGTCAGGCCATCGCGCTGGTGGCAGAAGAGTTGCGTGCCAACCATTCCGGTGAGCGGATTGTGGCGCGTTTTGAGGATGAAGACGAGTAACACAAAATGATCCGTATCGATTTCGTCACGGATGACGTCCTGTATCTTGATACGGATAGCCTCATCGGCAGAGATTTTTCCGGCATGAACTTACATCGTGCCATTTTTGACGGTATGTGCCTGGACGGCGCGCGTTATGACAATGGTCCGCTGTGTTGAAACAAAAATCACGGGGCCATATCTGTTGGTTAATTTTGGCTGTGTTTATGATGACGAGAAAAAAGGACGCTTTTTTGAGGTCAATGAAAGCGTCCGGATTGATTTTTAAAGCTGGAGTTTTAACTCACACAAGGGCTTTAAGTTCTTCCTGCATATAAGACGAGAAGTATTCAGGGTTTTTAATCACCACGCGTTCGCCAGAATCCATCTTTTTTGCCCATCCCACCATTTTTTCCGTGAATCCAGGATTCCAGCCTTCCTGTTCAGCTCGCGCAGTAATATCGGCGGTACTCGCGGGGACTCCCAGGTCATGCAAATATTTAAATATTCCTTTCGCCGTACTTTCATTCATCGAGCTTGGTGTTGATGCTGATACATCCATGGCACTAATGAAATCCAGGGCTTTATCTATTGCAGCAGGCATATTCTTGTCCTTAAATTAACCACGTTTTCGATAAGGCTATATATGACATTAAATTGCATCTAATATCAAAGGGATTATAACGATATCTCATTAGTTAACCTGTTGACATTCAGGTATTTTAAAGGTAGCAGGTCATGGCGGGTTTTCTAGTGATATGGCAAAAAATTAACGGTAAATCGCCGCGCTCCAGCCAGATTGTTAAGGGCAGAAAAGTCAGAGTAAACGGCTCGGGGAGTTAACAGAATGGTTTAATTTGGGTGATTAATATCATTTTTGTATAGATGCAGTTGAAATCATAAAAATAAGTTACCTGACGGATTTCATTATTTATCTAAAGTATCCTCTTAAACACTGGCCGATTTGTTTATAACCGACCAGTATTTTCGAACAATTATCGTCTGATTTTTACTTTGATAGAATTCTTTTTCAGGAATTAAACCGCAGCGATAATCTTAATTTCAACCTTGTACTGCGGATTCATCAGCCCCGCCTGCACCGTGCAGCGCACCGGCGCGTGACCCGCTACAACCCAGGCATCCCATGCTTTATTCATTGCCGCAAAGTCGTTTTTATCGGCAAGGAAAATGGTGGCATCCAGAATGCTCGATTTATTGCTGCCCTGTTTTTCCAGCACGGCGTCAATTTGCGCCAGCGTGTTGGCGGTTTGTTCAAAAGCATCGGCATCGAGGTTTTCTGGTACGCCAGTGTAGTAGAGCGTGTTGTTGTGGATCACCACATCAGACCAGCGGGCTTCAGCGTCGATACGAACGATAGTCATCATTATGTCCTCATTAACTTTCCATTTTTGTGCTGCAAAGACTGCCACAATGTGAGGTTGCCGTCACCACTTCAACTGGCGAAAACCAGCCTGGCCTGACATAATCCCTGTTCAAATCAACAGGGGGTAGTGTGACGGACGATTTTGCACCAGACGGTCAACTGGCGAAAGCGATACCAGGCTTTAAGCCGCGTGAACCACAGCGACAGATGGCAGTCGCTGTGACCCAGGCGATTGAAAAAAGCCAGCCGCTGGTGGTGGAAGCGGGAACCGGTACGGGTAAAACCTATGCCTACCTTGCTCCTGCACTGCGGGCGAAAAAGAAAGTCATAATTTCAACTGGCTCAAAAGCGTTGCAGGATCAGCTCTACAGCCGCGATTTGCCGACGGTGGCAAAGGCGCTGAAATACACTGGCAACGTGGCGTTGCTGAAAGGGCGCTCAAACTACCTCTGCCTCGAACGACTGGAACAGCAGGCACTGGCGGGCGGAGATTTGCCAGTACAAACCTTAAGCGATGTGATCCTCCTGCGTTCATGGTCAAATCAGACGGTAGATGGCGATATCAGCACCTGCGTTAGCGTGGCGGAAGACTCGCAGGCGTGGCCGCTGGTCACCAGCACCAACGACAACTGTCTTGGCAGCGACTGCCCGATGTATAAAGATTGCTTTGTGGTCAAAGCGCGTAAAAAAGCGATGGATGCTGATGTGGTTGTGGTGAACCATCATCTGTTTCTGGCGGATATGGTGGTTAAAGAAAGTGGATTTGGCGAGTTGATCCCGGAAGCAGACGTGATGATCTTCGACGAAGCCCACCAGCTGCCGGACATTGCCAGCCAGTACTTTGGACAGTCGCTCTCCAGCCGACAACTGCTCGATCTGGCAAAAGACATCACCATCGCCTATCGCACCGAATTAAAAGACACTCAACAGTTACAAAAATGCGCCGACCGTCTTGCCCAGAGCGCGCAGGATTTTCGTCTGCAACTCGGCGAGCCAGGTTATCGCGGTAATCTGCGCGAACTGTTAGCCAACCCACAAATTCAGCGGGCGTTTTTACTGCTCGATGACACCCTTGAACTCTGTTACGACGTGGCGAAACTGTCTTTGGGGCGTTCCGCCTTGCTGGATGCGGCATTTGAACGCGCCACGTTATATCGTACACGTCTGAAGCGGCTGAAAGAGATCAACCAACCAGGCTACAGCTACTGGTACGAATGCACTTCGCGCCATTTTACTTTGGCGCTCACGCCGCTTAGCGTGGCGGATAAATTTAAAGAGCTAATGGCGCAAAAGCCCGGAAGCTGGATCTTTACCTCGGCAACGTTGTCGGTGAATGACGATCTGCATCATTTCACCTCGCGGCTTGGCATCGAACAGGCCGAGTCGTTGCTGTTGCCAAGCCCCTTTGATTACAGCCGCCAGGCGTTACTCTGTGTGCCGCGCAACCTGCCGCAAACCAACCAGCCAGGTTCTGCTCGCCAGTTAGCGGCAATGCTGCGACCGATCATCGAAGCCAACAACGGTCGTTGCTTTATGCTTTGTACCTCGCACGCCATGATGCGCGATCTGGCCGAGCAGTTCCGCGCTACCATGACGCTTCCCGTTTTGTTGCAGGGAGAAACCAGCAAAGGCCAACTGTTGCAGCAGTTTGTCAGTGCCGGTAACGCGCTTCTTGTGGCAACCAGCAGCTTCTGGGAAGGGGTGGACGTTCGTGGCGATACATTGTCATTGGTGATTATCGACAAATTGCCGTTTACCTCGCCGGATGATCCACTGTTAAAAGCGCGCATGGAAGATTGCCGTTTGCGTGGTGGTGACCCGTTCGATGAAGTGCAACTACCAGATGCCGTCATTACTCTCAAACAGGGAGTAGGGCGACTGATTCGCGACGCCGACGATCGCGGCGTGCTGGTGATTTGCGACAATCGGTTGGTGATGCGCCCTTATGGCGCCACTTTCCTTGCCAGCCTGCCGCCCGCGCCGCGTACCCGTGATATTGCCCGTGCGGTTCGTTTCCTTGCGATACCATCCTCCAGGTAATTTGTGATGGAGTATGGTATGATGCGCGCCTTTTTATTGATCTAAGCACGAAGACCCATGCGAATTCTGGCTATCGATACCGCGACAGAGGCCTGCTCTGTCGCCCTGTGGAACGACGGTACTGTCAATGCTCATTTCGAGCTTTGCCCACGTGAACATACTCAACGAATCTTACCGATGGTGCAGGATATCCTGACCGCCAGCGGAACCTCCCTGACTGACATTAACGCTCTGGCTTACGGGCGCGGCCCCGGTAGTTTCACCGGCGTACGCATCGGTATTGGCATCGCGCAAGGACTGGCACTTGGTGCGGAGCTACCGATGATTGGCGTCTCCACGCTAATGACGATGGCGCAAGGGGCGTGGCGCAAAAACGGCGCAACCCGCGTGCTGGCAGCCATTGACGCGCGAATGGGCGAAGTTTACTGGGCCGAATATCAGCGTGATGAAAACGGTGTCTGGCATGGTGAAGAAACCGAAGCCGTACTCAAACCAGAACTCGTTCATGAACGGATGCAACAGCTTTCCGGTGAATGGGCGACCGTGGGTACAGGCTGGCAAGCCTGGCCGGATCTCGGTAAAGAGAGCGGTCTGGTTTTGCGCGATGGCGAAGTGTTACTGCCCGCTGCAGAAGATATGCTGCCGATTGCCTGTCAGATGTTTGCCGAGGGTAAAACGGTGGCAGTGGAACATGCCGAGCCGGTTTATTTGCGTAACAACGTCGCATGGAAGAAACTTCCGGGCAAAGAATGAATCTTAAGAGTATGCCCTGAGAAAAAAGGAGTCGCATCATGGCGGTTCAAAACAATGTTATCAAAGGCATACTGGCAGGTACGTTTGCGCTAATACTGAGCGGTTGTGTCACTGTGCCGGACGCCATTAAAGGCAGTAGCCCAACGCCGCAACAAGATTTAGTTCGGGTGATGAGTGCGCCGCAGCTGTACGTTGGTCAGGAAGCGCGATTTGGCGGTAAAGTGGTTGCGGTGCAAAACCAGCAAGGGAAAACCCGCCTGGAAATTGCCACTGTACCACTCGACAGCGGAGCAAGGCCGACGCTGGGAGAACCGTCGCGTGGGCGCATTTATGCCGATGTGAATGGTTTTCTTGATCCGGTCGATTTCCGAGGACAGCTGGTGACAGTTGTCGGGCCAATCACCGGTACGGTTGACGGAAAAATCGGCAACACGCCATATAAATTTATGGTAATGCAGGCAACGGGTTACAAACGTTGGCATTTAACCCAGCAGGTGATTATGCCGCCACAGCCGATTGATCCCTGGTTTTATGGTGGGCGAGGCTGGCCCTATGGCTACGGCGGATGGGGCTGGTATAATCCCGGCCCCGCGAGAGTACAAACAGTTGTAACTGAATAATTGCTTGTTTTTAAAGAAAAAGAAACAGCGGCTGGTCCGCTGTTTCTGCATTCTTACGGTAAAGATAAAAATAAATAGTGACGCGCTTCGCAACCTTTTCGTTGGGTAATTATCAAGCTGGTAAGATGAGTTAATATTATGTTAACAACATGTTTATCACTTGGGGTTGCGATGACGACGAACACGCATTTTAGAGGTGAAGAATTGAAGAAGGTTTGGCTTAACCGTTATCCCGCGGATGTTCCGACGGAGATCAACCCTGACCGTTATCAATCTCTGGTAGATATGTTTGAGCAGTCGGTCACGCGCTACGCCGATCAGCCCGCGTTTATGAATATGGGGGAGGTAATGACCTTCCGCAAGCTGGAAGAACGCAGTCGCGCGTTTGCCGCTTATTTGCAACAAGGGTTGGGGCTGAAGAAAGGCGATCGCGTTGCGCTGATGATGCCTAACTTATTGCAATATCCAGTGGCGCTGTTCGGCATTTTGCGCGCCGGGATGATTGTCGTAAACGTCAACCCGTTGTATACCCCGCGCGAGCTTGAGCATCAGCTTAACGATAGTGGCGCATCGGCGATTGTTATCGTGTCTAACTTTGCTCACACCCTGGAAAAAGTGGTTGATAAAACTGCAATCCAGCACGTTATTCTGACTCGTATGGGCGATCAACTTTCTACGGCAAAAGGCACGGTAGTCAATTTCGTTGTTAAATACATCAAGCGTCTGGTGCCGAAATACCATCTGCCAGATGCCATTTCATTTCGTAGCGCCCTGCATAACGGCTACCGGATGCAGTACGTCAAACCCGAACTGGTGCCGGAAGATTTAGCCTTCCTGCAATATACCGGCGGCACCACAGGCGTGGCGAAAGGCGCGATGCTGACTCACCGCAATATGCTGGCGAACCTGGAACAGGTCAACGCCACCTATGGGCCGTTGCTGCATCCAGGTAAAGAACTGGTAGTAACGGCACTGCCGCTCTATCACATTTTTGCACTGACCATTAACTGTCTGCTGTTTATTGAACTGGGCGGGCAGAACCTGCTTATTACTAACCCACGTGATATTCCGGGGCTGGTGAAAGAGCTGGCGAAATATCCGTTTACCGCTATCACCGGCGTAAACACCTTGTTCAATGCGTTGCTGAACAATAAAGAGTTCCAGCAACTGGATTTCTCCAGTCTGCACCTTTCCGCAGGCGGTGGGATGCCTGTTCAACAAGTGGTGGCAGAACGCTGGGTGAAACTGACCGGACAGTATCTGCTGGAAGGTTATGGCCTGACCGAGTGCGCGCCGCTGGTCAGCGTTAACCCGTATGATATTGATTATCATAGCGGTAGCATCGGTTTGCCGGTACCGTCGACGGAAGCCAAACTGGTGGATGACGACGACAACGAAGTACCACCGGGTCAACCGGGTGAGCTTTGTGTCAAAGGACCGCAGGTGATGCTGGGGTACTGGCAGCGTCCGGATGCTACCGATGAGATCATCAAAAATGGCTGGTTACACACTGGCGACATCGCGGTGATGGATGAAGAAGGATTCCTGCGTATTGTCGATCGCAAAAAAGACATGATTCTGGTTTCCGGTTTTAACGTTTATCCCAACGAGATTGAAGATGTCGTCATGCAGCATCCTGGCGTACAGGAAGTCGCGGCGGTTGGCGTACCTTCCGGCTCCAGTGGTGAAGCGGTGAAAATCTTCGTAGTGAAAAAAGATCCATCGCTTACCGAAGAGTCACTGGTGACCTTTTGCCGCCGTCAGCTCACGGGCTACAAAGTACCGAAGCTGGTGGAGTTTCGTGATGAGTTACCGAAATCTAACGTCGGAAAAATTTTGCGACGAGAATTACGTGACGAAGCGCGCGGCAAAGTGGACAATAAAGCCTGAGCGTTAAGTCAGTCGTCAGACGCCGGTTAATCCGGCGTTTTTTTTGACGCCCACTAAAGAGAATACAATTTGAATTACCAAATGATTACCACGGACGATGCGCTGGCTTCTTTGTGTGAAGCCGTCCGTGCCTTTCCGGCGATAGCCCTGGATACTGAATTTGTTCGTACGCGCACTTATTACCCGCAGCTGGGGTTGATTCAACTTTTCGATGGCGAGCATCTGGCGCTAATCGATCCGCTCGGGATCACCGACTGGTCACCGCTGAAAGCGATCCTGCGTGATCCGTCCATTACCAAATTTCTCCATGCGGGCAGTGAGGATCTGGAAGTGTTCCTCAATGTCTTTGGCGAATTACCACAACCCCTGATTGACACGCAAATCCTCGCTGCTTTCTGCGGACGCCCGATGTCGTGGGGATTTGCTTCCATGGTGGAAGAGTACACCGGCGTTACGCTCGACAAGAGTGAATCGCGCACCGACTGGGTGGCAAGACCGCTAACCGAACGTCAATGCGAATACGCGGCAGCGGACGTCTGGTATTTGTTACCGATCACCGCAAAGCTAATGGTAGAAACGGAAGCCTCTGGCTGGTTACCTGCGGCCCTGGATGAATGCCGCCTGATGCAAATGCGTCGTCAGGAAGTCGTTGCGCCGGAAGATGCATGGCGTGATATCACCAATGCCTGGCAGTTACGCACACGCCAACTGGCCTGTCTGCAACTGTTAGCCGACTGGCGCCTGCGTAAAGCGCGGGAGCGCGATCTGGCGGTTAACTTTGTCGTGCGTGAAGAGCATTTGTGGTCGGTGGCGCGTTATATGCCGGGGAGTTTGGGCGAGCTGGGCAGTCTGGGTTTATCCGGTAGCGAAATCCGCTTTCACGGTAAAACGCTGCTGGCGCTGGTGGAAAAAGCGCAGGCATTGCCGGAAGAGGCCTTACCGCAGCCGATGCTTAACCTGATGGATATGCCCGGTTATCGCAAAGCGTTTAAAGCGATTAAGTCGCTGATCACTGACGTGAGCGAAATACACAAGATCAGCGTCGAATTGCTGGCATCGCGTCGGCAAATCAACCAACTGCTGAACTGGCACTGGAAACTGAAACCGCAGAACAATTTGCCGGAGCTGATTTCCGGCTGGCGCGGTGAGCTGATGGCAGAAGCATTGCACAATTTATTGCAGGAATATCCGCAGTAAAACCTTCCTGAGCCGGACAGGTGCGTCCGGCTTCAGGCAAACTACAAATCCAACACCAGGCGTTTACCCTTCGCGCGTGAACAACAGATCAACATACTTTGCTGGCTGGCGCGTTCTTCATCGCTAAAATACTGGTCCCGATGGTCAGCTTCACCTTCCAGAATCGCCGTTTCGCAGGTCCCGCATACCCCTTCACGACATAAACATTCCACTTTTGCCGCTTTATTATTTTCAATAACCTGCAAAATGCTCATCTCTTCCGGCACCACAAACTCTTTACCGGAACGGGCGAGCACTAGTGTAAACGCATCGCCGGTTTTGTCTTCAATAGCAAACTGCTCAAAATGCAGCGTATCGGCGGCGATGTCCAGACGTGCAGCTTCACTTCTTACCGCTTCATTTAGCGCCTCGGGGCCACAGGTATAAACGTGTGTGCCAGGTTCGATATCCGCCAATAATCGCGCTAATTCAAGTCGCGTTCCGATCGATGAGTGATGAAAATGGATTTTATCAGTCTGCGGATGCTGGACTAGCTCATCACGAAATGCGCAACTTTCTGGATTTCGCGAGCAGTAATGTAGCTGCCAGTCGACGTCGCTGTGTTGCAACTCTGCCATATGCGACAGGAAAGGGGTGATACCAATACCGCCCGCGATAAACAGATGCTTTCTGGCCGAGGGAATTAGCGCAAACAGATTATTAGGCGTCGAAATGGTCAACCGATCGCCAGCTTTCACCTGCTGATGCAAAAAGCGCGAACCACCGCGCGAGTTTTCTTCCAGTCGAACGGCAATCTGATAATGAGTTGTATCGAGCGGCGAACTCAGCAGCGAATACGCATTGCTGTACTGGTTATCACCATCGCTCATCTGCACAATGACGTGACTTCCTCCGGTGAACGCAGGTAATGGTTTGCCATCGGTTGTCACCAGCGTGAAGCGTTTCACCTGCTCGGTAAGCGGTTCTACCTGACTCACCTGTACTTCAAACATTTGATAGTCTGACATTGCTGTACTCCATCAAAAATCAGCCCGGCGGCGGAATAGACCGCCGCCGATGTCATTAGTCCTTAAATACCTGCGCCAGCAGATTATGGAAATGGGCGATACCGTGTTCGGAAATCCCGCTACCGCTACTGTCGGCCATGATGCGCCCCTGACCACGATAGCCACGCGATTTCAGCCCTTTCTGTACGCTTTCAACCAGACGTAAATCCTCCGGACGGAACACATCGCGATACCACTCAATCAGCGATTTTTGCTCGTCGGTTAACTCTTCATTGGTGAAGTAAATATCGTAGTTTTGCAGGGTGGTTTCAGAATCCACCGGGAATTCATAAATGACCGTCATCATCCCTTTGATCGGTGTGACGTTCAGCATAGTGCACGGCCACAGCCAGAAACCGTGGAATGCCGCATCCGTACCCTCTTCAAATTTAAACGACTGTTCTGACGGTTTGGCGAAACCGTATTGCAGTGTCCAGTTGCCGTGCATGGTGTGCCAGTAACGATCAACCTGAACGGAGTCGGAGAAACCTGGATGCGCCGGACCACAGTGATAGCACTCGAGATAGTTATCGACAATGTTCTTCCAGTTGGCAGGCGTGCGGGTGGTAAAGCGGGCCGCCAGTTTCAGGTCGTGGACTTCCGGGCAGGCTTCCAGCACTTTCGCGCCCAGACCGGGTAACTGATCTTCAACGCTGGTGGCGTTGGGGTCCATGTTGATGAAGACGAATCCGGCATATTCTTCCAGACGCACCGGGACCAGTTGCGCTTTGTCGCTGTCGAAATTAGCGACGTTTTCACAGTTACGTGCGTGGGCCAGGTTGCCATCGAGTTTGAATGCCCATGCGTGATACGGACAGGTAATCACATTTTTTGCTTTTCCTTCACCGCTCAACAACTGATGACCACGGTGCGGACACACGTTATAGAACGCGCGCAAAACCTTATCACGACCGCGTACCAGAACAATGCTTTCGCCAATGATCTCACGCGTCACGTAATCATTCGCATTCGCCAGTTCGCTACTGTGAGCGACGCAAATCCAGCTTTTGGCGAAGACGTTTTCTTTTTCGTGTTCAAAGGCGCTCTGATCGGTATAAAAACGGGCAGGAATGGTCCACGCCTCCTGCGGGTTAGCGCAAAAATTTTCGGGTAGTACAAAGTCAGGGCTCAGATTGCTCATAGGGATACCTTTATCGTTAGGATGATGGCGCTCAGTTGTCGCCTTTGAATACGGTTCCCGCAGGGAGCACTGGCGTTTTTTCCGGGGCTTCAACCGGTGTTTGCGGGAGATAATGTTCAACTTGATGAGCCGGAATGTCGGCGTAATCCTGTTTCAGCCAGCGAAGAAATCCGCCGACTTTCACCAGTAAAATGACGAGGAAGGGAAGGGCTGTGAGCACGACGGTGGTTTTCATTGTTTCCAGCGACGCGCCGGTGAACAGAATTGAAAGCGGGATCAGTGTGATCACCACGCACCAGAAAAGACGCAGCCCACGGTCAGGATCGTCACCTTCCTGGAGATTTCGCGTACTGGTCGCCGCCATGGTGTAGGCCACCGCATCCATATGCGAGGCAAGGAAAATAATCATCACGCCCAGGTATGCGGCGAGGAACAATTTACCGGCTGGCAACGACATCAGAACTTGTTGAACGGCAGTTTCACCGCCCAGTGTTTCCAGCACCTGTGGGACGTTGATTACGCCATTGATAAACTGATGAATGGCATAGCTTTCCATTACACCGAAGAAGAACCAGCAACCGACGGTGCTGCCGAGGATCAAGCCCCAGATAACTTCTTTAATCTTACGACCGCGGGAAACGCGAGTGACAAACATTGCTACGCCAGGGGTGTATGAGATCCACCACAGCCAGTAGAAAACGGTCCAGTTGCGGGTAAATGAACCATCGCCAAGCGGATCGGTAAATAAGCTCATTTGCAGGAAGTTTTGCGTGGTCAGGCCGATGGCATTGATGATGCTGTTGGTAATAAATTCGGTTGGGCCGACAATCAGAACCAGCAATGGCAGCAGGAAGGCGCCCCAGCCAACCATTTTGCTCAGACGTTGCAAACCGTTGTTGATACCAATCCACGAGCTAAGGCAAAAAATGCCGCCGGAAAGCAGGATCACAAATGCCTGCACGGTGAAGTTATCCGGTAAACCGGTCAGCGCGGAAAGCCCACGGGTAAAGGTTGCGGCGGTGACGACCAGGGAAATGGTCAGTGCGCCGACAGTGGCGATCAGGAACATCAAATCGACCAGTTTTCCCCACGTACCTTGCGGGCGAACGCCGGTAATAGCAGCAATAATGCCGGAAAGGCTCAGCCCTTTATTTTTCCGCACATGAAAGTGGTAAGCCATGATTAATGAGGCCAGCGTATAAGTTGCCCAGGCGCTGATGCCCCAATGGAAGAAGGAGTAGGGAACGCTAAATTCGAGTGCCTGTTGTGAACGCGGCGCGATATTTAAACCAGGCGTTTGATAATAATAGGCCCACTCAGCAACCCCCCAATAAAGCGTAGAAGAACCTAAACCGGCACAAATAAACATAAACAGCCAGGAGAGCGTGCTGTATTCCGGTTTTCCTTCGCCAAGACGAATATTGCCGTATTTACTGGTGGCTAAATAAATCACCAGTCCCATTGCCAGCAAAACCAATACCTGTACGGCGGAACCTAACGTACGCGTGACAAAAGTGAATATTGCGTTGGCCGCGTCGGCCGATTGTTGTGGGAAAAGGCTTAATGCAGCTGCGATGAAAAGAATGGCCACCAGGCTGATGCTTATCAGCGGCACATCTTTTTTCTTAACATTGCTCATCATGAGTCATCTCCTGGGCATAAAAGCCCGTCTCTGGCTTTTGCCAGTTGTAATTATGTGCAGGGTAATGAATTGCATGTTGTGTTTAACAAATTGATTATTTGCATGTTACATAAATTAAACAATTAAGAATACGGAAAGCCATAAAACACGAAACGGAAACAATAAAAGGTGAAATGACGCAGGTTATTTACTGAAGAGAATGAATAAAAAAACCGCGTCAGTGACGCGGTTCAAATAAACTGGTTTGACCTTAACGCAAAATAATTTTGCAAATCGCGTCGGCAACCTGTGGCGTGGTGGCATTGCCTTTCATATCGGGTGTTTTCGGCCCGTGAGCAATCACTTCTTCAATCGCTGCCAGAATAGCGTTATGCGCTTGCTGGAAACGCTCATCGCCATTGCCGAGGAAATCGAGCATCATTGCACCGGCCCAAATCGTGGCGATAGGGTTAGCAATATTTTTCCCGTAGATATCCGGCGCGGAACCGTGGACAGGCTCGAAGAGCGACGGGAAAGTACGTTCCGGATTCAGGTTGGCGGATGGGGCAATGCCGATGGTGCCGGTGCAGGCCGGGCCAAGGTCGGAAAGGATATCGCCAAACAAATTGGACGCCACCACCACATCGAAGCGTTCCGGCTGCATCACAAAACGCGCGCAGAGAATATCAATATGCTGTTTGTCCCAGCGGATCCCAGGGTAATTCTCAGCCATTGCTTCCACTCGCTCATCCCAGTACGGCATGCTGATGGCTAAACCGTTCGATTTAGTGGCAGAAGTTAGCGTCTTACGTGGGCGGCTTTGTGCAAGTTCAAAGGCATAACGCAAAATACGGTCGACGCCACGGCGGGTAAATACCGATTCCTGGATGACAACCTCATGCTCCGTTCCTTCGTTTAGCCGTCCACCCAGAGACGAGTATTCGCCTTCCGTGTTCTCGCGCACTACGTAAAAATCGATATCGCCAGGCTGTTTCCCCGCCAGTGGGCAAGGTACGCCTGGAAAGAGGCGGACCGGACGCAGGTTAACGTATTGGTCAAATTCACGGCGAAATTTCAGCAGCGATCCCCATAACGAAATATGGTCCGGAACGGTATCCGGCCAGCCGACGGCACCAAAGTAGATAGCGTCGAAACTGCTGAGTTGTTCATGCCAGTCGTCCGGCATCATTTTGCCGTGATGGCTGTAATATTCACAGCTTGCCCATTCCATCTGCTCAAAGCTTAAGGCAAAGCCCCAGCGTTCAGCGGCTGCCTGTAACACACGAATCCCTTCAGGAAGGACTTCTTTGCCGATTCCATCCCCGGGTATTGCAGCGATCCGAAACGTTTTCATCATTGGGTTCTCACTTCCTGACCATCAAAATTGACAATACCCTCATCCTATAATTGACTGAAAAGGAATTAATCCCCGCAACTGGTGAAACATAAAACACGAATCATGAATAATTTACCGCTGCTGAACGATTTGCGCGTCTTTATGCTGGTGGCTCGCCGGGCTGGTTTTGCTGCTGTAGCAGAAGAAATGGGTGTTTCTCCGGCTTTCGTTAGCAAGCGTATCGCCTTACTGGAACAAACGCTGAACGTGGTGTTATTACACCGCACCACTCGTCGCGTGACGATCACCGAAGAAGGTGAGCGGATTTATGAGTGGGCGCAGCGCATATTGCAGGATGTCGGGCAGATGATGGATGAACTCTCCGACGTGCGCCTCGTGCCACAAGGGATGTTGCGTGTTATCAGTAGTTTTGGGTTTGGACGGCGAGTTGTAGCTCCGGCATTATCGGCGCTGGCAAAGGCTTATCCGCAACTGGAATTACGCTTTGACGTGGAAGACAGACTGGTCGACCTGGTTAATGAAGGCGTCGATCTCGATATTCGTATTGGTGATGACATTGCACCTAACTTAATCGCCCGCAAACTGGCGACCAATTACCGTATCCTCTGCGCGTCGCCGGAATTTATTGCACAACATGGTGCGCCGAAACATTTCACGGACCTTTCAGCATTACCTTGTCTGGTTATAAAAGAGCGCGATCATCCATTTGGCGTCTGGCAATTGCGCAATAAAGAAGGAAACCACGCCATTAAAGTCACCGGCCCGCTATCGTCTAATCATGGTGAAATAGTGCATCAATGGTGTCTCGATGGTCAGGGGATTGCGCTGCGATCCTGGTGGGATGTCAGCGAAAATATTGCCAGTGGTCATTTGGTGCAGGTACTACCGGAGTATTATCAGCCCGCGAATGTCTGGGCGGTGTATGTATCCAGGCTGGCAACATCAGCGAAGGTGCGGATAACGGTAGAGTTTTTACGCCAGTATTTTGCCGAACACTACCCGAGTTTTTCACTGGATCACGCCTGATTAATGATTCAATTATCGGGTTATTATCAGGTTAAAACCTGATTTTCTCCTTTCTAAGCCACTACAGATTGGTTAGCATATTCACCTTTAATCGCGCATTTCCCAAAGAAAATTAAAGAGGTTAACGTGTTCGCTGAATATGGGGTTCTGAATTACTGGACCTATCTGGTTGGGGCCATTTTTATCGTGCTGGTGCCTGGGCCGAATACTTTGTTTGTGCTTAAAAATAGCGTCAGCAGTGGAGTGAAAGGTGGTTATCTTGCAGCCTGCGGCGTATTTATTGGTGATGCGGTATTAATGTTTCTGGCGTGGGCAGGTGTGGCAACGTTGATTAAGACCACACCGATATTATTCAACATCGTACGTTATCTTGGCGCGTTTTATTTGCTCTATCTTGGGGGTAAAATTCTTTACGCCACCCTGAAGGGCAACAATAGCGAGGCCAAATCGGATGAACCGCAATATGGCGCTATTTTCAAGCGCGCACTAATATTGAGCCTGACCAACCCGAAAGCTATTTTATTCTACGTGTCATTTTTCGTGCAATTTATCGACGTTAATGCGCCACATACGGGTATTTCGTTCTTTATTCTGGCGATGACACTTGAGATAGTCAGCTTCTGTTATTTGAGCTTCCTGATTATTTCCGGCGCCTTTGTCACGCAGTACATTCGCACTAAAAAGAAACTGGCAAAACTAGGCAACTCTCTGATTGGTTTGATGTTTGTCGGTTTTGCCGCTCGACTGGCGACGCTGCAATCTTAATGCTTTCCGCCCGCGATCCCGCGGGCTTCCCTCCTGAACGCTACCGCGCCTGGACGTTGACGCAGTGCTAAAAAGTAACCAATAAATGGTATTTAAAATGCAAATTATCAGGCGTACCCTGAAACGGCTGGAATAAACGGTTTTCAGCGCATTTACCGAAGGAGGGAGAAGGATGCTACAAATCCCACAGAATTACATTCATACACGCTCAACACCTTTCTGGAATAAACAAACCGCACCTGCCGGAATATTCGAACGTCATCTTGATAAAGGAACTCGTCCCGGGGTTTACCCTCGATTGTCCGTTATGCATGGGGCGGTCAAATATCTCGGCTATGCTGATGAACACAGCACAGAACCTGATCAGGTGATCCTTATCGAAGCGGGGCAATTTGCGGTGTTCCCGCCGGAAAAATGGCACAACATTGAAGCCATGACTGACGATACTTATTTCAACATCGACTTCTTCGTTGCCCCTGAAGTCCTGATGGAAGGCGCAAAACAACGGAAAGTCATTCATACCGGGAGATGAATTATGGGCAAAGCAACGTATACCGTAACCGTCACCAATAACAGTAATGGTGTCTCTGTTGATTACGAAACAGAGACACCGATGACATTGCTGGTGCCAGAAGTTGCGGCGGAAGTGTTAAAAGATCTTGTGAACACGGTGCGCTCTTATGACACAGAAAACGAACATGATGTTTGTGGCTGGTAATTTTACCTGATAGAAAAATTCGCCATTTTATGCGCCATCGCAAAAAAAATATGCGTGATGCTCATCACAATTTTTACTTCTTTGATGTTGTGCTATGCTTTTTATTAGCGACCAACTCGCTAATACAAAACAGATAAGGAAGGATAAAATGGGCATTCTGTCATGGATTATTTTTGGGCTTATTGCTGGTATTCTGGCGAAGTGGATTATGCCAGGTAAAGATGGTGGTGGATTCTTCATGACTATCCTGTTGGGGATTGTCGGCGCCGTGGTCGGCGGATGGATCAGTACACTGTTTGGTTTTGGTAAAGTCGATGGCTTTAACTTTGGCAGCTTCGTGGTTGCGGTGATCGGTGCGCTTGTCGTGCTGTTTATCTACAGAAAAGTCAAAAGCTAACGCTCAAATAAAACAAAGGCTGCTTTTTCGCAGCCTTTGCTATTTTTACAGATGCAGTGTTACCACCATCCTAACTCGGTACCAAGGACGACAATAATCGCAACACCCATCATAATAATCGTTGTTTTTTTCATCTTTATGCCCCCGGGGCAGCATAGCCGCCAATAAAAAACCACGCTAAAAATACGACTGCCGTAATAAAGATTACGACAGGGAAAATAATACCGATTCGCATGTTATCACCAATCAAAAGGATGTGAATACGCCTCAGGAATCCAGAGCTGAATGCGCGACAAAAGGTTTTTTCTCTTTGTGTTTTTTCTCCTGGTACATTGCAATATCGGCGGCATGCAGGGCGCTGTCGGCATCAGTTGTTTCAGGATCCACTTCAATAATGCCGAGGCTGGCGCCAGGATAAAACAAGTCAACATCACCTAAGTGATATTCACCGCGTATTTGCTGCTGAATACGCTCACGCAATGACGGGATATCGGCATTTTCATCGGCCAGCGACGCGACCAAAAATTCATCACCGCCGAGACGACCAATAATCTCGCTATTCTGATGTAGTGTGTTAAGGCGCTGGCCAACCTGAATAAGAAACAGATCGCCGCTATTATGACCAAAACGGTCATTGATTAATTTGAAGTTATCCAGATCGATAAAGGCAATAATGGCTTTACGTTTCAGATGCCGCGCGAGAGAAAACAGTGTCGTCAGATTATCAAAAATTGCCCTTCGATTCGGCAGTCCCGTCAAAGAGTCAGTATAAGATTGCGCAATCAACGCCGCATTAGCTTCACGCAATTGCTCAACCAGCGCCTCTTTTTGGATGTATTGTGTAATAAGCCCGGCGA
The DNA here is from genome assembly GCF_004211995.1 of Escherichia sp. E14S1. NCBI lineage: Bacteria > Pseudomonadati > Pseudomonadota > Gammaproteobacteria > Enterobacterales > Enterobacteriaceae > Escherichia > Escherichia sp. E14S1. Next base: position 167,640 of record NZ_RHJQ01000012.1, on the reverse strand, counting down.
ATAACTGCAAAACTTGCTCCGCGCGTTCGCTCCACGGGCGTTTCTCGCTGCTGGCGGCGCAAAGCGTGCCGTAGAATGAGCCATCCGGTAAGTGAATCGGCGTGCTCAGAAATGTCGTGATCCCAAGATTGCGTGCCGCAATGCAGTCGCCCCAACGGTCAGGGACTTCATCGCTGAAAAAACAGTTCTCATCAATTGCGCGTTTGCACAATGAGTGATCCCAGGAAACGGTAAAATTCTCCGGGATGTGCATTTTCTGGCTATTACGGGCATACAAAATGTGTTGCAGGCGCGCGTCAATATCCACTTTTGTCAGATACGTCGACTCCATGTCGGTAACCATTTCTAGCATCTCCAGAAGTTGCCGGACCAGACTTTCCAGAGACTGTTCCGAGGCGAGTGACTGCGAGACGCGGGCAATGATCTGATCTGACACGAAAGAACTCCAGGTGGTGGTAGGTAAAATGCTGAATATTTAATCTTTACAGGCATGATAAAACATCATCAACAAAGATGAAACCAGACGTAATATATTTCGAATGAATGTAAAAGAAAGAGTGCTGCAAAACATAACGATACCGCGATACTCTAAAGTGTAGATAAACGAGTGAGATCACTATATGAAAATTATCCGTTTTGTTTTGCCTTGCCTGTTAGTCCTGGCGGGGTGTTCAACTGCTTCTCAACCCGATGCGCCTAAACCGCCACATGTTGGAATGGCTAATCCTGCATCGGTATACTGCCAGCAAAAGGGAGGTACGCTTATTCCGGTACAAACAGCGCAAGGGGTCAGCAACAATTGCAAATTACCGGGCGGCGAAACGATTGATGAATGGGCATTATGGCGCAGGGATCATCCGGCTGATAGAAAATAACAACCGGATGCTGGGCGAGAATTACAAACTGCGTAGCCAATCGGCCAGCACCAGAGCATGGTTTTGCGTGGTATTTTTTGCCGAATAGAGTAGGGTTAGTGTCTGCTGGCGGGCAATATCCGCCAGTCGTTTCCCTTCTTGCTCATGCTGCGCCAGTTCTGCAAGATATTGTTCGCGAAAGGTTTCAAAATCGATCACTTCGCCGTGAAAGGCTTTGCGTAATTCCGTTGAAGGCGTGATGGTTTTGTCCCATTCATCAAGTGCTAAATCTGTTTTTTTGATACCACGCGGCCAGAGACGATCGACCAGTACGCGATAACCATCGCCTTGTTCAGCCGGATCATAGACGCGTTTACACTGAATATTCATCGTGTTTGTTCTCCCTTTCACGCAACGTTGCCACGCCACTATAGCACTTTGCTTTTATGGTTATGGCGGCTGCGGCAAAAACTACTGCTTACCAATAATCAGCGAAACCAGGCCAGCAGCAATAAGCGGGCCGACGGGCACACCGCGAAAAAGCGCTACGCCTAAAACCGTACCCATCAGCAATCCGGCTACCAGTTGTGGCTGACTACCCATTAACGTGACGCCGCGTCCGCCAAGCCAGGAAACAATCACGCCTACGGCAATAGCGACTAATGATTTCCAGTTCAGAAACGAGTGAACAAGTGTCGACGGTGGCAGCGTCCCGCTGGCGATTGGGGCCATAACACCGATGGTGAGAATAATTATCCCGATACTCAACCCTTGTTTTTCAATCCAGGGGAAAAAGGTGCTCAACGGTGTGACGCGGACAATGATCAACACCAGAATTGAAACGGCGACAGTGGTGTTGTGGCTGACAAAGCCCAGCGCAGCTAATCCGAGGAGGATTAACAAAGTGACATCAAACATCGTGGTTTCCTTGCCAAAAAATAATTATCCCCCGTACTTTACGCTTGCTGAGGGCAGGAATCAGACATTAATTACACTTTTTGCATAAAAAATAGGGAGAATTGTCATCAAACTGCCATTTGCGTACGCTAACAATAACGTGAAAACAGTTATCTCCAGGGGTAAAACCATGAACGATCAAATGTTCATTGAGACACTGATTATCACGTCATCGTTTTTTGCCATTGCGGTTGTGCTGGTACTGTCCGTTTTGCTACTTGAACGGGCCAGCTAGTTATACAGTACGGCGGAAATGGACCAGCTCTGGTTGCGCAATGCGTAAATAATCTGCGGTGTTAAGAATAACTGATTTATCCAGCATGCCTGCGTTGAAGGCAATTTCATCGAATCGCTCGAAGAGTAGTGGGTCAGCGACCAGTTTGAGTTTGGGGTGGAAGCTGAAAGGCGGGATGGCGCCAAAAACGCAGCCCGTGAGTTCATCGACCTCCGCCGGGCTGGCAAGCGAGGCGCGTAACCCGCCAATGTGACTGGCGAGTCGGCTCAGATCGGCCTGTTGATCGGCAGGAAGTATCGCTAATACATGTTGATTAACGCCATTACCTTTGACTTTACACACCAGCGCCTTGGCGCCCTGGCCCAAAGCGGTGCCGCGAATTTCTGACACCGCTTCACATTTGCCCACCGCTTCGTGGGTGACGATGCGGAAGTTAGCGCCTTCTTGTGATAATAAAGCGATTAAGCGCTGATGCGTCACGCTTCCTTTAGCCACTTCAGTCATTTCACGCTCCTGGATTTATAACTAAACAACCACAGAAGATTATCATGAACTGCTGTTTTTGTTCTGTTTATTGACATACAGACGTTCATCGGACGCTTTATAAGCATCGTGAATCGTATCGGTTTCTTTCATCGCATAAATGCCGGAAGAGAAGCCGATCTCTTTTTGCGGTGCGATGTGTTGCAGGCGTTTTTCAATACGTTCAGGCAATTGCGCAGCAATTTGTGGCGTCGAATCGACCAGGATGATGCAAAATTCATCACCGCCGAGACGGATAGCATAATCGCTTTTACGAATCGACTGTTTAATCGCCTGTGCCAATAAAGTAATCGCTAAATCACCTTCCTGGTGGCCGAGTGTGTCGTTAATTTGTTTTAACTTGTCCATGTCAATAGCAATGAACATGACTGCAGAACCTGCCTGAACCAGGCGTTGCAAGCGTTGCTGCAATTCAGGAGTCAATATTTTGCGGTTATACAATCCGGTCATCGCATCGCTAATATTTTCGCGAGTCACGTTTTGGTACAAGCGGAAGTGCATGCGCACCATATTCAGTAATATCAATGCCGTCAGCAGCCAGAAGACAACGCTTTTCCATGAAGATGTAATAAAGTAAAGAATATCAATGGATAATGTAACGCGAATTCCGCCAGGTAAGTCATGGACGTAACTGACATACTGAAACAGATTGTCTTCACTCTGGTTGATAATAATGTCCCGACCCGAATCTACATCGGTAAGCGTAACATTGAGAAAACGCCAGAGGAGAGGGCGGTCATGAGTGTAAAAGATATTCCGCAGGTTGTTTTTATTGATATCCAGCAGCACTATCCCTTTAAGTTGACCTGCGAGATAAACCGGCGTCAGCAGGCTCATCACATTCTGTTTGGTACGCTGATCCTGGTAAATGCTCGATAACACGGTGCGACCGGTAAACACCTTTTCAATATCTTTACGGTTAATGCCAATGCTTCCTGATTGCAAAAACGACCAGTTATTCATGGCGAAGTATTCAACATTGACCGGCTCATAAAAATAGACATAGCGGTCATTGAGATCGAGATAATAGTGAAATTTCTCTTCAGCCATCCCAAGACCGGAACCATATTCATCTTGATGGCGATTGCCTTCCACCGCTTGATCAAATGCGGGTAATAGCGCCGCTGCTTCCACAATTGTGTCACAGTCATCGGATGCGCTCTGTAATGTCCCGCGCAAGCCAGAATAAGTATGGGCCGTCAGATTTAATCCATGAGTATTATTGGCCGTTTCAAAAGCCTCGCAGATAGCACGTCGCTGTTCTGGCGACACCTCTGACTGCTCAGCAGCAAGTGCGCGCATGACATGTGCGGCAATACTCTGATTTTGATACTTATCATAGAGAAAGGAGGAATCCGCTTTCTGGACGATATAGCGCAAGTAGGCGCTCATCGCTCTGTCGCTGGCGACAAGTTCAAAAATAAGGAAGGAAGATGTCAGCACAATGACACTTGCGGCGATAAAATGCCGGAGCATTCTATGGTGCAATTTCATGATAAATGGCACTCCTTCGGTTAGTGAAATGAGAAAACCAGTTAAAGTTCGATTGCGGCCTGGCACAGGGGCGCTAATTATACTCATCTCTGTGCCGTTGGGGAGGAGAAATTTAGTGGTATTAGATATTAATTGTATGCAAAAGCCACGCAAAAAGCATGGCTGTGAATATTTTTGCACTCAAAGACGATGAATAATCACTTTGTTGCCTCCCTCGCTTTTCGCCTCACGTAAGGCTTTATCTGCTTCTGTCATGACAAGTGAAAGATTGTGCGTATCTCCGGTGGAAAAAACACTGCCAATGCTGATAGTCATTGGTTCAGGAACAGCATACCTGTTACTAAAGCCGGTCAGGAGTTCGACATTTTTACGCACACGTTCAGCAATAATTTTTGCCTGGGCAGCATTGAGTTCGGTAAATAGCAGGCCAAATACTTCCCCCTCAAGACGGGCTAAAATGTCATCGGGGCGGATACTTTGCTGGATAATATCGACAATTGAAACCAGCACTTTATCACCCACATGATGCCCCCATTGGTCATTGATGCGTTTGAACTGGTTAATATCTACCAGCATGATACAAAAATCCTTCACAACAGGTCGCGACAATAATGACTCTACGCTGTTGAAAAAGTAACGGCGATTATAAATATTGGTCAACACATCATGAACCGCCAGTTTGCTGGAGAGTTGCAGCTCCTGAAAAATGTTATAAATCAGAAAAGCAACAACAAACAGTTTGCTGGAAACTTCGATACCACGACTGATGTACCAAATGGTGTAATTGTATTCATCCAGAGTCAGCAGAAGTAAGTTACAGCAGAGCGATGCCAGACATAATAACGCTATTGACGGCCAAAGTTCGCTTGCTAGTCGTGTGCGCATGATAATAAAGAACAGCAAAAATGCCCACAGACAAACCAAAATTTTTGTGTAGTTAATTCCCCAGCTCGCAGAATTGCTATCCGGACAGTAATCTACGACGTATAAGGAATAGTCAGGATTATAACTGCTCAGGTTGTGTGCCAGTAAGGGAAACAACATGAAAGGTATCAGCGCCAACAACAGGATGCAGGTTTTTTTCTTGTTGTTCGTTAGAATACTTTTTCGGTCATAACAGAAGAGAGCTAACGCTGTTAAGCAAATGAAACTTAGCTGGCGAAACAGATATAATATGGAAACATCATTTGATTTAGCCTGAATAAGCGTACTGTCACTGATAGGTTTATGAATAATGACAATGGTTTCAGTTAAATAGAAAATGCCACTTAAAAATGCAAGGCTTAAAATGAGTGTTGGTAAAATTTCACGGTTAGTGAAATATTTCATTAGCATGAATAGAAAAATGACGGCGTTAAGGAAAAACAAAGCCACAACAACCATCAGGTAATTCATCTGCGGGATGAGTTTTACATTGGTGTTTTCGTTATATAAGGTGGTGATACAAAATAAAATCAATGTCAGCAGCAAACTGAAAATAAAAAAGCTTTGTGCTTTTAGCTTTTGTGTACACATAGAAATCATAAAAAGGAGAGCAATGTGAGTGCTGGATTTTATTGATGCTCGAGATATATAGTTTTGACCAGGATCAATTTTCACTATCAATAAAAAATAATTAAAGAATAACCCCGGGAAAATACGTGTTAACCGAATCATTTTTCCGAATGATTGTTTTCTGGAACTAAATTGTGTAAAGGTTGCGCTGTCATATTTAAAGCAATTGTAAGCTAACGTATGTAGTAAATTAAATAATTTACAGTAAGCTAAAAATCAGCCAGGTAATAATGACCTGGCTGATGGTATTAGTCTTTAGTAGTTGCGTTTTGCTTATGAAACAGTTCACGGAATACCGGATAAATATCATCCTGATCGCGGATATGCTGCATCGCAAAGTTTTCGAAAGTAGATTGCAGGTGCTCATATTCTCGCCACAATGTCTGATGCGCACGGCGGGTAATTTCGATATAGCTGTAATAACGAACAACTGGCAGTAATTTCTTCGCCAGTATCTCATGGCACAGCGGAGAGTCATCAGCCCAGTTGTCGCCGTCCGATGCTTGCGCAGCATAGATATTCCACTGCGCCGGGTTATAACGCTCTTTTACCACATCATCCATCAGTTTCAGTGCGCTGGAAACAATGGTGCCGCCCGTTTCCTGTGAGTAGAAAAACTCATGTTCATCAACTTCTTTCGCCTGGGTATGATGGCGAATGTAAACGACTTCTACGTTCTTGTATGTTCTGCTCAGGAACAGATACAGAAGAATGTAAAAACGTTTGGCCATATCTTTGGTGGACTGATCCATCGAGCCAGAAACGTCCATCAGGCAGAACATTACTGCCTGGCTGGAGGGATCGGGCCGTTTCTCATAATTTTTGTAGCGTAAATCGAAAGTGTCGATGAAAGGAACACGTTCAATTTTAGCTCGCAGTTCGGCAATTTCTTTGCGCAAGCGTTCCTCTTCCAGCAGTTGCGCAGGTTCAGTATTGCTGATTATCGCTAAATTTTCTTCCAGCGCGTGCAGTTCCCGCCGCTTGCCCGCGGTCATCGCGGTACGTCGCGCCAGCGAATTTTGCAATGAGCGTACCACGCTAATATTGGCCGGAACGCCGTTAGCGGTATAACCCGCGCGATGCGTTTTAAATTCGGTCAACTGGCGTTGCTGGTTTTGTTTCAGATTTGGTAAAGCCAAATCTTCAAACAGCAGATCGAGATACTCATCTTTCGAAATCTGAAAGACGAATTCATCCTGACCTTCACCGTCCTGGCTGGCCTGGCCCTGACCGCTACCAGAACCACCGCCGCCGCCTTGAGGCCGCTCAATACGGTCGTTCTGTACGAAATGGTCGTTGCCCGGATGAACGCGATGGCGCAAGCCGCCACGCCCCTGATGAAACATTGGTTCGCTGATATCTTCCGTTGGAATGGAAACGGACTCGCCGCTGTCGACATCGGTCACCGAACGCTTATTAATGGCCTCGGAGATCGACTGTTTAATTTGCGCTTTATAACGGCGTAAAAAACGCTGGCGATTCACCATGCTTTTATTTTTGCCGTTCAGACGCCGGTCAATAAACCAGGTCATATGCCCCCCGTACTGCATTTGCCAACTGTATGCTACGCCTGTGTTGCCGCCTGTCTGGCACACGGTTCGCTGTCGTTGTAGGCCCGGCGCATGCGCACCGGGCCGTTGTTGTTAAGACGATTTACGTACGCGCAAATACCATTCGCACAGTAAACGTACCTGTTTACGGGTGTAGCCTTTTTCCATCATACGGTCGACAAAATCGTCGTGTTTCTTCTGCTCGTCGGTTGAGGTTTTGGCGTTAAACGAAATGACCGGCAACAACTCTTCGGTATTGGAGAACATTTTCTTCTCAATGACCGTGCGCAGTTTTTCGTAACTGGTCCAGTTCGGATTGCGCCCACTGTTATTCGCTCTGGCACGCAGTACAAAGTTGACGATCTCGTTACGGAAATCTTTCGGATTGCTGATCCCCGCCGGTTTTTCGATTTTCTCCAGCTCGGCGTTCAGCGACTCGCGATCAAACAATTGACCAGTATCCGGGTCGCGATACTCCTGATCCTGAATCCAGAAATCCGCATAGGTGACATAACGGTCGAAAATGTTCTGCCCATATTCAGAATAGGATTCAAGGTAGGCCGTCTGAATCTCTTTGCCGATAAACTCGGCATATTTCGGGATCAGATAGCCTTTCAGGAACTCCAGATAGCGTTCGGCCTGTTCTTGCGGGAACTGCTCGCGTTCAATCTGCTGTTCAAGAACGTAGAACAGATGAACCGGGTTAGCCGCCACTTCCACGTGATCGAAGTTGAACACGCGGGAGAGGATCTTAAACGCGAAACGCGTAGACAGACCGTTCATCCCTTCATCGACGCCCGCGTAATCACGATATTCCTGATATGACTTGGCTTTCGGATCGGTATCTTTCAGGCTTTCGCCATCATAAACGCGCATCTTCGAATAAATGCTGGAGTTTTCTGGCTCTTTCAGGCGCGAAAGAATGGAAAAACGTGACAATGTTTCCAGCGTGCCTGGCGCGCATGGCGCGTGAGTCAATTCACTATGATTAAGTAATTTCTCGTAGATTTTGATCTCTTCGGAAATACGCAAGCAATATGGCACCTTCACGATATAGACACGGTCGAGGAAGGCTTCGTTGTTTTTATTATTACGGAAAGTCACCCATTCAGATTCGTTCGAGTGGGCGAGAATAATCCCGTTGAACGGCAGGGCGGAGATACCTTCCGTCCCGTTGTAGTTACCTTCCTGAGTGGCGGTTAACAGGGGATGCAGCACTTTAATCGGTGCTTTGAACATCTCAACAAATTCCATGATCCCCTGGTTGGCGCGGCACAGCGCACCGGAATAGCCGTAGGCATCCGGATCGTTCTGGGCGTGGTGTTCGAGTTTACGAATATCCACTTTCCCCACCAGCGCGGAAATATCCTGGTTGTTCTCATCGCCCGGTTCCGTTTTGGCAATGGCAATCTGTTGCAGAATAGACGGCCACACTTTGACCACGCGGAATTTAGTGATGTCGCCACCAAATTCATGCAGACGTTTTGCCGCCCACGGCGACATAATGGTGCCAAGGTAGCGGCGTGGAATGCCGTACTCTTTTTCAAGGATCTGCGCATCTTCCTGTGGATTGAACAGACAGAACGGATGATCGTTAACCGGGCTTCGCTCACCGTTGGCGCTCAATACATAAATAGGCACGCGTTGCATTAATGATTTCAGTCGTTCAGCAAGTGACGACTTACCCCCACCCACAGGCCCCAGCAGATACAGGATTTGTTTCTTCTCTTCCAGCCCCTGAGCCGCGTGTTTCAGATAAGAGACAATCTGTTCAATCGCGTCTTCCATGCCGTAAAACTCTTCAAATGCCGGATAACGTGCGATGACCCGGTTAGAAAAGAGTCGAGAAAGTCTGGGCTCCTGGGCTGTATCGACCATGACAGGCTCACCAATAGCCATCAATAGCCGCTCTGCCGCGTTGGCATAAGCACTGCGATCTTGCCGACAAATGGTAAGAAACTCCTGCAGTGTGAACTCTTCGTCCTTGGCAGCTTCATATCGCTGGCGATAGTGATCGAATATATTCATGGTATGCCGTCCTTTCGTTTTTTAGCACAGGTTAAGAGCCGTTCATATGAATAGTAGAGGCTCCCGGAAGAGGTAAACTGAACGACGTCTCTTGCTAAAACACAGCAACTCTCATGCCATCCTGCCGACCATGAGAACAACGTGCCCGGTGATACACCTTCAAAATTAAGCGTAGATGGCAATTGAGAAACTTGCCTGCACGGCTTTCTGAATTTCAATGGCATATCAACAACTCATCCATAAAAATTGCATAACTAATGTAAAGAATAATGCCTCCATTAACGCAAAATTCATTCAGCTGTAAGCGCCGCGTCATCAGCGTCAGGAAAATTAAACAGTTACCTTTTGAAATGAAAACGCAAAAAGTTTGGGTTTCGTTGTATTGACGGGTAAACTTTGTCGCCCGCTAAACATTTGTTTAAGGAATAATTAATTGTGACCAAACTCAAACTTCTGGCACTTGGAGTGCTTATCGCAACGTCTGCAGGCGTAGCACACGCTGAAGGTAATTTTTCCCTGGGCGCAGGCGTAGGTGTCGTTGAACACCCTTATAAAGATTACGATACCGATGTTTACCCAGTACCAGTAATCAACTACGAAGGCGATAACTTCTGGTTCCGTGGCTTAGGTGGTGGTTACTACCTGTGGAATGATGCAACGGATAAACTTTCGATTACCGCTTACTGGTCGCCGCTCTACTTCAAAGCCAAAGACAGTGGCGATCACCAAATGCGTCACCTGGATGACCGTAAGAGCACCATGATGGCTGGTCTGTCTTACGCTCACTTTACCCAGTATGGTTACCTGCGTACCACCCTGGCTGGCGATACCCTGGATAACAGCAACGGCATTGTCTGGGATACTGCCTGGTTATACCGTTACACCAATGGTGGTCTGACTCTGACCCCGGGTATCGGTGTTCAGTGGAACAGCGAAAACCATAACGAATACTATTATGGCGTATCGCGTAAAGAGTCCGCTCGCAGCGGCCTGCGTGGCTATAACCCGAATGACAGCTGGAGCCCGTATCTGGAGCTGAGCGCCAGCTACAACTTCCTCGGCGACTGGAACGTTTATGGCACCGCGCGCTATACCCGCCTGTCTGACGAAGTTACCGACAGCCCGATGGTGGATAAATCCTGGACTGGCCTGATTTCTACCGGGATCACCTACAAATTCTGATAATGCATCTTTCCAGGGCATTTTGTGCATAAAAACAGGGCGTAATGCCCTGTTTTGCATTACGGTGGTGCAAAAACTGGGAGGAAGCGATGCAACAGAAAACGATTCAATTTAGTGGCGATGTCTCACTGCCAGCCATAGGGCAGGGAACATGGTATATGGGCGAAGAGGTCAGTCAGCGTAAAACCGAAGTTGATGCACTGCGTGCGGGCATTGATCTTGGTTTAACTCTCATTGATACCGCTGAAATGTATGCCGAAGGCGGTGCCGAAAAGGTGGTTGGTGAAGCATTATCCGGCCTGCGTGATAAGGTTTTCCTCGTCTCCAAAGTCTATCCGTGGAATGCCGGCGGGCAAAAAGCCATTAACGCTTGCGAAGCCAGTTTACGTCGTCTCAATACCGATTATCTCGATCTCTACTTATTGCACTGGTCTGGCAGTTTCGCTTTTGAAGAGACTGTTGCGGCGATGGAAAAACTGATCGCCCAGGGCAAAATTCGTCGCTGGGGCGTTTCTAATCTTGATTATGCCGACATGCAGGAACTCTGGCAGGTGCTAGGGGGAAATCAATGCGCTACCAATCAGGTGCTTTATCATCTCGGTTCGCGCGGTATTGAATATGATCTGCTACCCTGGTGTCAGCAACAACATATGCCAGTGATGGCATACAGTCCATTGGCGCAGGCCGGGCGCTTACGCAATGGCTTGCTAAAAAACGCAGTGGTCAACGAAATTGCTCATGCTCACAATGTCACTGCGGCGCAAGTTCTGCTGGCGTGGGTGATCAGCCATCAGGGCGTGATGGCGATTCCGAAAGCGGCAACTGTCGCACATGTCCAACAAAATGCGGTAGTGTTGGAATTGACGCTTTCAGGGGAAGAACTGGCGATGCTGGAAAAAGCGTACCCGGCACCAAAAGGAAAAACTGCGCTGGATATGGTGTGATTTGCTGCAAGGCCGGATGCATGCATCCGGCACAGTGACTAACGCAAATTAACGTTTGGCAACGCGAATGGATTGCGCCAGATGTGAAGGTTTCTCTTTGGTGACTTTTTGAGTTTCTGAAGCGTAAGCTGTTTCCACACAAACAAATGTTTTGTAGCCATCATCCGGCATATCGCCCATGCTGACAGAAAGCGCCGGTCCTGGGTTCCAGCCAACGACGTTCAGATGATGCTGGTGGCCTACGGCGATAATACGATTTAACGCCTCGTCATTAATCACACTGCAATCCTGGGCATTCAGATACACGCGGTCGGTACGATCCGGGAATGTCTGGACCCCGTCAGTTAGTGCACCTTCTTTTGCATCATTCACTTTATCAATGTAGCGATCGCCCAGACCACTGACGCTCACCCCGGCAATATCGCCAACATTAAAGTAGGTATGCAGGGCAGAGGTGGTTTCAAATTCGCCATGTGATTCAAGATCGATTTCACAGGTTTTACCCACGCGGAAATGCGCTAATAGCGTAAAGTCGTGCGGCCAGAATTTTTTCGTCTCTTCGCTTTGTGTCAGTTCGAAAGTCAGCGCCACGCCATCGGTATCTTCACTATGTGATTTCAGCGTCCACGGCAGGTTACGGGCAAAACCGTGCGCAGGCAGACCTTGTTGTGCAGCCGGACCAAACCACGGCCAGCAAACCGGTACGCCGCCGCGAATGGCTACACCATTTTTAAACGGGGTATTGTTGCTCAACCACAGAACTTCTTCCTCAGCCGCAGGTTTCCACGAGAGAAGATGAGCGCCCTGTAATGCAAAAGAGGCTTTTACCTGGGGATGATCGACCACAATAAGGTCCAGTTCATCCAGTTTACGACGGGAGAGGACAGGGGTAATTTGTTCGATGACCGGAAGGGCAAAAATTTTCTTAATCATGACGCAGTCCTTTAACTTCATTTCATCAGGTAAAAAAAAGAGCGACCGAAGTCGCTCTTTATAGATCACAGTATCATCTCAACTTATTTGGAGATGTGAGCGATCAGGTCCAGAACTTTGTTGGAGTAACCGGTTTCGTTGTCGTACCAGGATACCAGTTTCACGAAGTTGTCGTTCAGAGCGATACCTGCTTTAGCATCGAACACGGAAGTGCAAACTTCGCCGTTGAAATCGGTAGATACTACGTCATCTTCGGTGTAGCCCAGAACGCCTTTCATTTCGCCTTCAGCAGCAGCTTTAACGGCAGCTTTGATCTGCTCGTAAGTTGCAGCTTTTTCCAGACGAACGGTCAGGTCAACTACGGATACGTTCGGAGTCGGAACGCGGAACGCCATACCAGTCAGTTTGCCATTCAGTTCTGGCAGTACTTTACCTACAGCTTTAGCAGCACCGGTAGAGGACGGGATGATGTTCTGAGAAGCGCCACGGCCGCCGCGCCAGTCTTTGTGAGACGGGCCGTCAACGGTTTTCTGAGTAGCGGTGGTAGCGTGAACGGTGGTCATCAGACCTTCGATGATGCCGAAGTTATCGTTGATAACTTTAGCCAGCGGAGCCAGGCAGTTGGTGGTGCAGGAAGCGTTGGAAACGATGTCCTGGCCAGCATATTTGTCGAAGTTAGCGCCTTTAACGAACATCGGAGTGTTGTCTTTAGACGGACCAGTCATAACCACTTTTTTCGCACCAGCGGTGATGTGTTTACGAGCAGTTTCGTCAGTCAGGAACAGACCAGTTGCTTCAGCGACAACGTCAACACCAACTTCGTCCCATTTCAGGTTAGCCGGATCACGTTCAGCGGTAACACGGATTTTTTTACCGTTAACGATCAGATGACCGTCTTTCACTTCAACGGTGCCGTCGAAACGACCGTGAGTGGAGTCATATTTCAGCATGTATGCCATGTAATCAGCGTCTAACAGGTCGTTGATTGCAACGATCTCGATGTCAGAACGTTTCTGAGCAGCACGGAAAACAATGCGACCGATACGGCCAAAACCGTTGATACCTACTTTGATAGTCATATATTCCACCAGCTATTTGTTAGTGAATAAAAGGTTGCCTGTAAAATTACAAAAACCTTACGCAGCGTCAAGCGGAATCGTGTCAATCATTGCGACAAATCAATCCTCTGCCTAAGCATTACGCGACTGACTTGCCCCACTCTTCCTTTGTGCCTGAAACCACATGAGGGCGGCGCCGAGAATTTTAAAGGGCAATTATGATAAAAATGTGATTTTCATCACGATTTAGGCGCTGCCATTTCGCTGAGATCAAGTTTAGGACAAATTTTTGCCAGTTGGTGTTAATGTTTTGTTAGAATTGGTCGCGTAATGTGAGCGTGATTAAAGTGAGATGTGAGCAAATGGCTAACAAACCTTCGGCAGACGAACTGAAAAACAAATTGTCCGAGATGCAGTTTTACGTGACACAGAATCACGGGACCGAGCCGCCATTTACTGGCCGTTTACTGCACAATAAGCGTGACGGCCTTTACCACTGTTTGATCTGCGATGCCCCTCTGTTTCACTCCCAGTCTAAATATGATTCAGGTTGTGGCTGGCCGAGCTTTTACGAACCGGTGAGTGAAGATTCAATTCGTTATATCAAAGACTTGTCACATGGAATGCAGCGCATCGAGATTCGTTGCGGTAACTGTGATGCCCATCTTGGACATGTCTTTCCTGATGGGCCGCAGCCCGCAGGCGAACGTTATTGTGTTAACTCAGCCTCTTTACGTTTCACTGATGGTGAAAATGGCGAAGAAATCAACGGTTGAAAAAACGATTCAGCAACTTATTCCACAGGAGCGGAAAAATCATGAATCTTGATGAAATGATCAACAGCATGACGCCTGAGGTTTATCAGCGTTTATCGACCGCTGTTGAACTGGGAAAATGGCCAGATGGTGTTGCGCTGACCGAACAACAAAAAGAGAACTGCCTGCAACTGGTTATGCTGTGGCAAGCCCGAAACAATACCGACGCGCAGCATATGACCATCGACACCAACGGTCAGATGGTGATGAAGAGCAAGCAGCAACTGAAAGAAGATTTTGGTATTACGGCGAAGCCGATTGCTATGTTTAAGTGATGGAGTTATCCCCTTTACAGGTAATTAATAAAGGGGATTGCCTGAAATTAATTGTCCAATCCCTCGTCGATTTCGTTTGTAGCTTTAAACCTTTCCGGAGCTTCACGTCTGTATTAACCCCCCTGAATTTTTCATCCCTGCATCCTTACTTTCGTTAAGTAGGGATCACTGCTGAATTTCCCTCTTTTGCGTACCGCCTTCCATCAATCTGTAACCCATTCTCAGGTTTTCTGCGTATTTGTGATCTAAGTTTTAAATCGCAGATCAACATCTGTGTTTTAAAGATTTAATGTTGACCTCAAAAATTATGTGGGTAAGTATGATGGTCATCTAAGCAAAACAAAACACAAAGGATGACGCAATGAAAGCACTGGCTCGGTTTGGCAAGGCCTTTGGCGGCTACAAGATGATTGATGTCCCACGGCCCGTTTGTGGCCCGGAAGATGTGGTGATTGAAATTAAAGCCGCAGCTATCTGTGGCGCAGACATGAAACACTACAACGTTGATAGCGGTTCTGATGAGTTTAACTCTATCCGCGGCCATGAGTTTGCAGGTTGTATTGCGCAGGTTGGTGAAAAAGTCAAAGACTGGAAAGTGGGGCAACGCGTCGTGTCGGATAACAGCGGTCACGTTTGCGGCGTTTGTCCGGCCTGTGAACAAGGTGATTTTCTGTGTTGTACAGAAAAAGTAAACCTTGGTCTGGATAACAATACCTGGGGCGGTGGTTTTTCCAAATATTGTCTGGTTCCTGGTGAAATTCTCAAAATTCATCGTCATGCGTTGTGGGAAATCCCTGATGGTGTTGATTATGAGGACGCCGCCGTACTTGACCCTATTTGTAATGCCTACAAATCCATCGCGCAGCAATCGAAATTCCTTCCTGGTCAGGATGTGGTCGTCATCGGCACTGGCCCACTCGGGCTGTTCTCCGTACAAATGGCGCGGATTATGGGGGCGGTAAATATCGTCGTCGTTGGTCTGCAAGAAGATGTGGCGGTCCGCTTCCCGGTTGCAAAAGAACTGGGGGCAACGGCAGTAGTAAATGGTTCTACCGAAGATGTGGTGGCGCGCTGCCAGCAAATTTGTGGCAAAGACAATTTGGGACTGGTGATTGAATGCTCCGGTGCCAATATCGCATTGAAACAAGCCATCGAAATGCTCCGCCCGAATGGGGAAGTGGTACGCGTTGGAATGGGCTTCAAACCTCTTGATTTCTCGATTAATGACATTACCGCCTGGAACAAAAGCATCATTGGACATATGGCCTATGACTCCACCTCCTGGCGTAACGCTATCCGACTATTAGCCAGCGGTGCTATCAACGTCAAACCGATGATCACGCATCGTATTGGCCTTTCGCAATGGTGCGAAGGGTTTGATGCGATGGTCGATAAAACCGCAATCAAAGTGATCATGACTTACGACTTTGATGAATAACTACTCTCCTGAAGGAACGTTATCGCATGGAACAGATAACAAAACCGCATTGTGGTGCACGGCTGGATCGCTTACCGGATTGCCGCTGGCATTCGTCAATGTTTGCCATCGTCGCATTTGGCTTGCTTGTCTGCTGGAGTAATGCCGTTGGTGGCTTGATCCTCGCGCAGCTGAAAGAGTTGGGCTGGACAGATAATTCCGCCACCGCCACATTCTCGGCAATCACGACCGCCGGAATGTTTCTCGGTGCGCTGGTGGGCGGCATCATCGGTGACAAAACCGGTCGCAGAAACGCGTTCATCCTCTATGAGGCCATTCATATTGCCTCGATGGTTGTCGGTGCTTTCTCACCGAATATGGATTTCCTTATTGCCTGCCGTTTTGTGATGGGCGTTGGGTTGGGAGCTTTATTGGTTACACTGTTTGCTGGTTTCACCGAATATATGCCCGGTAGAAATCGTGGAACGTGGTCCAGTCGGGTTTCCTTTATTGGCAACTGGTCATATCCGCTCTGTTCATTGATAGCGATGGGACTCACGCCGTTGATTAGCGCAGAGTGGAACTGGCGGGTACAACTGCTTATTCCTGCAATATTGTCGCTTATCGCTACGGCGCTGGCCTGGCGCTACTTTCCTGAATCCCCGCGCTGGCTGGAATCGCGCGGACGGTATCAGGAAGCCGAGAAAGTCATGCGGAGTATAGAAGAAGGCGTCATACGCCAGACGGGTAAACCCTTACCGCCAGTGGTTATTACTGATGACGGTAAAGCGCCACAAGCGGTGCCGTATTCTGCCTTACTGACGGGAGTATTACTAAGACGCGTTATTTTAGGTTCTTGTGTACTTATTGCCATGAACGTTGTGCAGTACACGTTAATTAACTGGTTGCCAACGATATTCATGACCCAGGGAATTAATTTAAAAGACTCCATTGTCTTAAATACTATGAGTATGTTTGGCGCGCCGTTTGGCATTTTTATTGCTATGTTGGTGATGGATAAAATTCCGCGCAAAACAATGGGTGTTGGGCTATTAATTCTGATTGCGGTGCTCGGGTATATCTATTCACTGCAAACCAGTATGTTGCTCATAACGTTGATTGGTTTCTTCCTGATTACTTTCGTCTATATGTACGTTTGCTATGCCTCAGCAGTGTATGTCCCTGAGATCTGGCCGACAGAGGCCAAACTCCGTGGCTCCGGTCTGGCGAATGCGGTAGGGCGAATCAGTGGTATTGCCGCACCTTATGCCGTTGCAGTGCTGCTCAGTAGTTATGGCGTAACGGGTGTCTTTATTCTTCTGGGGGCGGTTTCGATTATTGTCGCAATTGCTATCGCCACCATTGGAATTGAAACCAAAGGTGTCTCCGTTGAAAGTTTAAGTATTGATGCAGTAGCCAATAAATAATACTGGTGGATTCAAAATGAAAAATTCAAAAGCAATATTGCAGGTACCGGGCACAATGAAAATTATTTCAGCGGAAATACCTGTGCCTAAAGAAGATGAAGTTTTGATTAAAGTAGAATATGTCGGTATTTGTGGTTCAGATGTACATGGTTTTGAATCAGGCCCGTTTATTCCGCCTAAAGACCCAAATCAAGAAATTGGCCTGGGTCATGAATGCGCCGGGACGGTTGTGGCTGTGGGAAGCCGCGTGCGCAAATTTAAACCGGGGGATCGGGTAAATATTGAACCTGGCGTTCCTTGCGGTCACTGTCGTTACTGTCTGGAAGGCAAATATAACATCTGCCCGGACGTTGATTTTATGGCGACACAACCCAACTACCGCGGCGCATTAACGCACTATCTGTGTCATCCGGAGAGCTTTACTTACAAACTGCCCGACAATATGGACACGATGGAAGGGGCGCTGGTGGAGCCTGCGGCGGTCGGGATGCACGCCGCCATGCTGGCAGATGTTAAACCGGGTAAGAAGATAATTATTCTGGGAGCAGGTTGTATTGGGTTGATGACGTTGCAAGCGTGCAAATGTCTGGGAGCAACAGAAATTGCCGTCGTTGATGTGCTGGAAAAACGTCTGGCAATGGCGGAACAGTTTGGCGCGGCAATGGTCATCAATGGCGCTAAACAAGACACTATTGCGTGCAGTCAGCAATTTACCGAAGACATGGGCGCAGATATTGTTTTTGAAACTGCGGGTTCTGCAGTAACGGTAAAACAAGCTCCCTATCTGGTGATGCGCGGTGGAAAAATTATGATTGTCGGCACAGTACCCGGCGATTCGGCCATCAACTTTCTCAAAATCAATCGGGAAGTCACCATCCAGACGGTTTTCCGCTATGCCAACCGTTATCCGGTCACGATTGAAGCTATTTCATCAGGGCGATTCGATGTGAAATCGATGGTAACGCATATTTACGATTACCAGGATGTACAACAGGCATTTGAAGAGTCGGTTAACAACAAATGCGACATTATTAAAAGCGTTATTAAACTTAGCGATTAATTACTACGGGAGAACGGAATATGCTAGCAGATATCAGATTTTGGGAAAATGATGCTACCAATAAACATTATGCTATTGCCCATTTTAATGTATGGAATGCTGAAATGTTAATGGGGGTTATCGACGCAGCAGAAGAAGCAAAATCACCGGTTATTATTTCTTTTGGTACGGGATTTGTCGGAAATACCTCATTCGAAGATTTCTCGCATATGATGGTATCAATAGCACAAAAAGCAACGGTACCGGTAATTACCCACTGGGATCATGGCCGGAGTATGGAAATTATCCATAACGCCTGGACTCATGGAATGAACTCCTTAATGCGCGATGCATCCGCGTTTGATTTCGAAGAAAATATTCGTTTAACCAAAGAGGCTGTTGATTTCTTCCATCCGCTGGGTATTCCGGTAGAGGCGGAATTAGGACATGTCGGTAATGAAACCGTTTATGAGGAAGCGCTGGCGGGCTATCACTATACCGATCCTGACCAGGCAGCAGAATTTGTTGAACGCACGGGCTGTGACTCATTGGCTGTCGCCATTGGCAACCAGCATGGGGTTTATACGTCAGAGCCACAATTGAACTTTGAGGTCGTCAAACGCGTGCGCGATGCCGTTTCTGTTCCGCTGGTTTTACATGGCGCATCGGGGATCAGTGATGCTGATATTAAAACCGCGATTTCATTGGGTATAGCGAAAATCAATATTCATACTGAACTGTGCCAGGCCGCAATGGTGGCAGTGAAAGAAAATCAGGATCAGCCTTTCTTGCACCTGGAGCGAGAAGTCCGTAAAGCCGTTAAAGAAAGGGCATTAGAAAAAATCAAATTATTTGGTTCAGACGGCAAGGCGGAATAATGTAATGGACAATCTTGAAGTTATATGTATAGGTGGCGCTATCGTTGATATTCCATTACAGCCGGTCAGTAAAAAAATTTTTGACGTAGATTCTTATCCGCTTGAAAGAATAGCAATGACCACGGGAGGCGACGCAATCAATGAAGCAACGATTATTTCTCGCCTGGGGCATCGCACGGCATTAATGAGCCGCATTGGTAAAGATGCCGCAGGACAATTTATTCTCGACCATTGTTGCAAAGAGAATATTGATATTCAAAGCCTGAAACAGGACGTCAGCGTAGATACCTCTATTAACGTTGGACTTGTAACGGAGGATGGCGAGCGGACATTTGTCACTAATCGCAACGGCAGTTTGTGGAAATTGAATATTAATGATGTCGACTTTGTACGGTTTTCTCAGGCAAAGTTATTATCGCTAGCAAGTATATTCAACAGTCCACTATTGGATGGTAAAGCGCTAACTGAAATTTTTACGCAAGCGAAAGCCCGGCAGATGATCATTTGTGCCGATATGATCAAGCCTCGTCTGAATGAAACACTGGATGATATTCGCGAAGCATTGAGTTATGTCGATTATCTGTTTCCAAATTTTGCCGAGGCAAAATTACTCACCGGAAAAGAGACGTTGGATGAAATTGCTGACTGCTTTCTTGAGTGTGGTGTAAAAACGGTAGTAATTAAGACGGGTAAAAACGGCTGCTTTATCAAGCGTGGTGAAATGACGATGACGGTACCAGCAGTAGCGGGAATTACGGCCATCGACACCATTGGCGCGGGCGATAACTTTGCTTCTGGTTTTATTGCGGCACTGCTGGAAGGTAAAGAGCTGCGTGAATGCGCGCGCTTTGC
This sequence comes from Escherichia sp. E14S1, assembly GCF_004211995.1. NCBI lineage: Bacteria > Pseudomonadati > Pseudomonadota > Gammaproteobacteria > Enterobacterales > Enterobacteriaceae > Escherichia > Escherichia sp. E14S1. The sequence goes on along the minus strand of NZ_RHJQ01000012.1, from coordinate 147,605 downwards.
CAATGCAACGGCAGCTATATCGGTACTGAGTGTTGGTGCCACCACCGGTGTGAAAAACAGAAAGCTGGTCGAACAATTGCTGGAAGAATATGAAGGGTAATGAAGGCAAATGAAAATGATACCTTTAGGTACAACGGATATAACGCTTTCACGGATGGGGTTGGGGACATGGGCCATTGGCGGTGGTCCTGCATGGAATGGCGATCTCGATCGGCAAATTTGTATTGATACGATTATTGAAGCTCATCGTTGCGGCATTAACCTGATTGATACTGCGCCCGGATATAACTTTGGCAATAGTGAAGTTATTGTCGGTCAGGCGTTAAAACAATTGCCCCGCGAACAAATTGTCGTCGAAACGAAATGCGGTATTGTCTGGGAACGAGAAGGCAGTTTATTCAACAAAGTCGGCGATCGTCAGTTGTACAAAAACCTCTCTCCTGAATCTATCCGCGAAGAAGTCGATGCCAGCTTGCAACGTCTCGGCATTGACTACATCGATATTTACATGACGCACTGGCAGTCGGTGCCGCCTTGTTTTACGCCGATTGCAGAAACCGTAGCAGTACTTAATGAGCTGAAGGCTGAGGGGAAGATTCGTTCGATAGGCGCTGCTAATGTCGAAGCTGATCATATACGCGAATATCTGCGATATGGTGAGCTGGATATTATTCAGGCGAAATATAGCATCCTCGATCGGGCAATGGAAAACGAACTGCTGCCGCTATGTCGGGATAACGGCATTGTGGTTCAGGTCTATTCACCGTTAGAGCAGGGGCTGCTGACAGGTACCATCACTCACGATTATATTCCAGGCGGCGCACGGGCAAATAAAGTTTGGTTCCAGCGTGAAAACATGCTCAAAGTGATTGATATGCTTGAACAGTGGCGGCCACTTTGTGCGCGTTATCAGTGCACAATTCCTACTCTGGCGCTGGCGTGGATATTAAAACAGAGCGATTTAATCTCCATTCTTAGCGGAGCAACTGCGCCTGAACAGGTACGTGAAAATGTGGCTGCCCTGAATATCAACTTATCGGATGCAGACGCAACATTGATGAGGGAAATGGCAGAGGCCCTGGAGCGTTAACTACCCCACACGATCCACCTCTGTTTCTGTGAAAACTGTGATGAAAATCTGTGATTCAAACAGGTTATTTTGAAAGTAAACATCGCTTATGCGATAATCGCGCTAATGTGATGTAAAAAGAGACAGGGGTGTAATCGTGGCGGCAAAAGACAGGATTCAGGCAATTAAACAGATGGTTGCCAACGATAAAAAAGTAACGGTTTCGAATTTGAGCTCGATTTTTCAGGTAACCGAAGAAACTATTCGCCGCGATCTTGAGAAGCTGGAAGATGAAGGCTTTTTGACCAGAACTTATGGTGGCGCTGTTTTAAATACAGCGATGCTGACGGAAAATATCCATTTCTATAAGCGAGCTTCGTCGTTTTATGAAGAGAAGCAGCTTATTGCTCGCAAGGCGCTGCCGTTTATCGACAATAAAACCACCATGGCGGCCGATTCCAGTAGTACCGTTATGGAATTGCTCAAACTGTTGCAAGACCGTAATGACCTGACACTACTAACCAACTCGGCAGAAGCTATTCATGTTCTGGCTCAGTCAGAAATTAAAGTTGTTTCAACCGGTGGGGAACTGAACAAAAACACGCTTTCTCTGCAAGGACGAATTACTAAAGAGATCATCAGTCGTTATCACGTCGATATTATGGTAATGAGTTGTAAAGGTCTTGATATTAACAGCGGCGCACTGGACTCGAACGAAGCTGAAGCGGAGATCAAAAAGACAATGATCCGCCAGGCGACAGAAGTTGCGTTATTAGTCGATCACTCCAAGTTTGATCGCAAAGCTTTTGTTCAGTTAGCTGACTTTAGTCATATTAATTACATAATAACTGATAAATCACCGGGTGCAGAATGGGAAGAGTTTTGCAAAGACAATAATATCCAGCTTGTGTGGTAGCTTAAACACACGTTGTCAATGTTATTTGTTCCAGCGCCCGTGAAATAAAATGATGATAAAAATGCGGCAAGTGAGTTTGCCGCAATTGCTACCTTTTTTAGCAAAATTCGAGGCACCAAATGGAACAATATGATCAAATTGGCGCAAGACTGGACCGCTTGCCTTTGGCCCGGTTTCATTATCGTATATTTGGCATAATCAGCTTTAGTCTGTTATTAACGGGGTTTTTAAGTTATTCAGGCAATGTTGTTTTAGCAAAGCTGGTAAGCAATGGATGGTCAAATAATTTCCTCAATGCTGCTTTTACGTCGGCATTGATGTTTGGTTATTTCATCGGTTCGCTTGCTGGTGGATTCATTGGTGATTACTGTGGACGGCGCCGGGCATTCCGCATGAACCTTCTGATTGTCGGTATTGCGGCGACAGGCGCTTCTTTCGTCCCTGATATGTACTGGCTCATCTTCTTTCGCTTCCTGATGGGGACAGGAATGGGGTCGCTGATTATGGTTGGCTATGCTTCATTTACTGAGTTTATTCCCGCTCTGGTTCGTGGAAAATGGTCCGCGCGACTCTCATTTGTCGGCAACTGGTCGCCCATGTTGTCAGCGGCGATTGGCGTTGTCGTTATCGCTTTCTTCAGTTGGCGCATAATGTTTCTGCTGGGCGGTATTGGGATAATATTAGCATGGTTACTCTCTGGTAAATATTTTATTGAGTCGCCTCGTTGGCTGGCGGGTATTGGACAATTACCGGGAGCAGAAAGGCAACTTCGTGAAGTAGAGCAGCAAATCGAAAAAGAGAAGGGTATTCATCTACCACCACTTGCTTTGAGGCAAAGCGAAAGTCGGAGTCATGAAATCAGTGGTACTTTTTGGTTGCTATTTAAAGGCGAGATGTTGCGGCGCACGTTAGTCGCGATTACGGTTTTAATTGCAATGAATATTTCGCTTTATACTATCACCGTATGGATACCTACCATATTTGTTAATTCTGGTATTGATGTTGATAAATCGATATTAATGACCGCTGTTATTATGATTGGTGCTCCGGTTGGAATATTCATTGCTGCGTTAGTTATTGATCACTTTCCTCGCCGATTATTTGGCTCGTCTTTGCTTATAATTATTGCTGTGTTGGGATATATATATTCAATACAAACTACAGAATGGGCTATTTTAGGCTATGGCCTGGTGATGATCTTCTTTCTTTATATGTATGTTTGTTTCGCGTCGGCGGTGTATATCCCGGAACTTTGGCCAACCCATTTACGCCTGCGCGGCTCGGGATTTGTTAATGCAGTAGGACGAATCGTCGCGGTCTTCACTCCGTATGGCGTCGCGGCGTTATTAACGCATTATGGTTCGATAACGGTCTTTATGGTGCTTGGTGTCATGTTGGTGTTATGTGCGCTGGTCCTCTCCATTTTTGGCATCGAAACGCGGAAGGTGTCGCTGGAACGAATTTCTGGTGTGAATTGAATTTTCGCTGATTGTGTCAATTGTCAGATGCAACGCTGGCGTGTTTATCTGGCCTACGATGTAATTAAGGAATTGTAGGCCAGAGATGGATCTGACTAATTTTATCCCTGCGTCTCTTCCCAGTCTGCCAGCGTGTACAATGTTGCCCCAGCGGCTGACATCTCCATAAACGCGTGCGCACTGTCCTGTGGCTGGATATTCACACCGCGACAGCCATCGGTAATCACGTTCACCTTATAACGTAACTGTAACGCGTCCAGGACGGTAAACTTCACGCAATAGTCCGTAGCCAGCCCCATAATGATCAGTTCATTGATTTCATGGTCGCGCAACCAGCCATCGAGCTCGGTTTTCTGCCGCCGCCCGTTATCAAAAAAGGCACTGTAACTGTCGACTAAAGGATTTTCGCCTTTGTGAAACACGGCATCAATCGACTTTTGCGCCAGCAGAGGGTGCAACGCTGCACCTTCGCTGTGTTGCACACAGTGATCGGGCCAGAAGGTTTGCGGTAGGCCATCAAGCTGACCCTGTGTATAAGGCTCTACACCTTGCTGGCTGGCGAAGCTGCCGTGATTGGCCGGATGCCAGTCCTGACTGGCGACGACCGCTTCACCGCGTGCTTTGCACCAACTTATCAGGGCATTAGCAACATCAACCGTGCTATCGCCTTCGGCAACAGCCAGCGCACCGCCAGCGCAGAAATCATTTTGTAAATCGACCAGTAACAGAGCGCGTTGGGGCATTACAGTCTCCTTAATCATCCGGCGTCAGTTCGCCGCGCAGGTTTTGGCTCATGGCCTTGCGAATGGTTTCGGTATCCAGTCCCTGGCTGAGCAGGTAGTGCAGTTTGGTTAGCGTGGCTTCTACGGTCATATCCGCACCGCCAATAACACCGGCATGGGCGAGGGCGTTACCGGTGGCATAACCGCCCATATTGACTTTACCGGACATGCATTGTGTCAGGTTAACCACCACAATTCCGCGATCGCTGGCTTCTTGTAATTCTTGCAGGAATGCTTTGTTTTGCGGCGCATTACCCACGCCATAAGAGCGCAGAATCAACGCCTTAACCGGTTGACGCAGGAAGTTACGTACGACGTCAGCAGAAATCCCTGGATAAATCGTCACTACGCCGATCGGCTGTGGTGTAATCGGATGAACGATCAGCTCACCAGTGCCGTGTGGGGCGGGCGGTGTATTTAAACGGCGAATATGAATACCCGCTTCCAGTAACGGTGGAAGGTTTGGTGACGCGAAGGCATCAAAACCATCGGCATGGGCTTTGGTGGTGCGGTTGCCGCGATACAGGCGATTATTAAAAAAGAGTGTGACTTCGTTGATGGGATAGTTCGCCGCAACGTACAACGCATTCAGCAAATTGATTTGTCCGTCAGAGCGTAACTCGGCTAATGGGATTTGTGACCCTGTCACAATAACCGGTTTTCCGAGGTTCTCCAGCATGAACGACAGCGCAGAGGCGGTATACGCCATCGTGTCGGTGCCGTGCAGAATGACAAAACCATCGTACTCGTCATAGTGCGCTTTAATATCTTCAGCAATATGCTGCCAGTCCTCTGGCGTCATATCAGAAGAATCCATCAGCGGCGTGTATTCATGAATGGTGAAATCCGGCATCTCCGGGCGATGGAACTCTGGCATCAGCGCCAGCTGGCGTTGTAGATGGCCCGACACCGGAATATATCCCTGCTCGGAACGCTGCATCCCGATGGTCCCGCCCGTGTAGGCAACGTAAATTGATTTCTTTTGCATGATATTGATATGAATGATACCGAAAGAGCAAAAGTATATACGTGAGGGGCAGCAAGCGCACCTGGATACTCTGTGGATATGAGAAAAGCCCGGCGGAACAAAGGGATTAGCGTTCCGCCGGAGAAAAATGGTTAATCCTGCAACGCATAGGTTACGGTCGTGACTACACGCACCGTTTTGTTAATCGCCGAGGGATCATCTTCGTCACTGCCACTGGCGAAAATCTGGAACACGCCTTGTGACGCATCGCTAATGGACCCCACCTGACTACCTGAATCCGTCGCAAACTGTAATGCTGCGTTACGTGCGTCTTTCGTTGCGGCAGCAATCATCTCCGCGCGAACTGCGCCAATACCATTAAAGCGATAGGCGATTTTGCTATCAGCGATCGCGCCATCTGTGGCGATTTGCAGGTCGTTTAGTTTCGCGACGACTTTTTCGACAGCAGCAACGTTATGCGTTTTTATCGTAACAGACCCGTCAGCGTTATAGCGTGGCATCGTCGGATCATCTTTGAGGTAAAAGGCATCCGTTCGCTTACTTGTCCATTGACCCACGTTGATCTCTTTGTCGTTAATCCCCTGAGCGTGGAATTCGGCAACAATCTTTTTCTGCGCATCTTCAAGTTTCGGGAACAGTTCGCCAGGAACATTACCCTTAAAGTTGATAGCAATTGTTAATTCAGCCGTATCTGCGCGAACTTCTTTTTCTGAAAGCCCCCGCACGTTCACATAACGGTTGTTGGTTTTTAGATGTTTAACACCATCGCCAACAAAATAACCACAGGCGCTGATCCCCAGTCCGAGGACAATAGCGGCAATTAAAGAGGGTGCCTTATTCACTGATGACTCCATGACAGATGCTAAATGAGCAAGGGAATGTAGTGGAGAGAGGGAGTGAAAGACAGTCCGGTTCAGGAGTGTGGCCGACAACATATCGGCCACATATTTGCAGGAATTAACGCACGTTGGCGCAGGTCAGGCAAAACGCGTAACGGTTTTGCGGATCGTTAAAGGCCGCCAGCTTGTCGCTTTCGCTTTTAACGGTTGAAGCGACCGAGGCCAGCGGCGCAGGCAGCATGGCCTGGAGCGTATCTGGCAGCATTGTCCGTACTGAACCTGACATGTTGTCCATCACCTTGTCGAAGAAGGTCGGTTCATCGACGTAATATTCCAGATGCCATTGTTTCAGTTTTGCCAGTTCAGCCGCTTTGGCAACCGCATCATCGAAATCACCGAGACTATCGACCAGCCCATTCGCTTTTGCATCCTGACCGGTCCAGACATGGCCCTGGGCGATTTTATCAATCTGCTCTGGCGTCGAATTACGCGAATCAGCAACCAGCGTGATAAAGCGTTTATAGCCGTTCTCAATGCTCAATTGCATCATCTGCTGCACTTCTGGCGGCAGTGATTTAGTGATGGAAACATCTGCCAATGGTGATGTAGACACGCCATCGGTATGTACACCAATCGAATCAAGGCTGTTTTCTACAGTGGTGATCACGCCGAAGATCCCGATAGAACCGGTCAGGGTGCTCGGGTTAGCCACAATGTAATTGGCCGGCGTGGAGATCCAGTAACCACCGGATGCTGCCATACCGCCCATTGACACAACCACAGGCTTGCCAGCGGCTCTGGCAGCTGCCAGTTCAGAGCGAATCACTTCAGAAGCCGTTACGCTTCCGCCAGGGCTGTTTACGCGCAGAACGATCGCTTTCACTTTCGGATCAAGGCGAGCGTCACGGATTTGTGCCGCAGTCGTATCGCCGCCAACATTCCCCTGAGTTTCTTCGCCATCCATAATCGCGCCATTAGCGAAGACGACACCGATGCTGTCGCCGGTATCTGCCGGAGTTTTCAGTGCGTAATCGTAATAACTGATGGCGCGATAATTTTTATCAGCCTTGCTCCAGCCAAACTCTTTGGTCAGGGCTTTTTCAATTTCGGCATTCGTTGCCAGCGCGTCGACCAGTTTGTTGTCCAGCGCGTACTTCGCAGTATCGCCGCCCGTTTCGGTTAAGCCAGCAAGTAGCCCTTGCGCCCCAGGGAATACCTGCTGGGCAGAGATCTGGCGGTTAGCGGCAACGGTGTTGAGATAGTTTTGCCACAGTTCGCCAATCCAACGGCTATCGGCTTCGCGAGCCGCCGGGGACATATCATCACGAATAAACGGTTCAACGGCAGATTTATACGTACCCACGCGGAACACATGGGTGGAAACTTTCAGCTTATCCAGCAACGATTTGTAGTACAGACCGTTGGTGGCAAAACCGTGCAGATCAACCACGCCTTGCGGGGACAGCCAAATTTTGTTGGCGAAACTGGCGAGGTAATATTGCCCCTGGCTATAGTTCTCACCAATGGCATAAACCGGTTTACCGCTGTCACGAAACTCTTTCAGAGCCTTACCAATATATTGCATGGAAGGTTGATCGCCGCCCGCAAAGTTTTTCAGATCCATCACGATACCGGTGATATTCCGGTCATCTTTAGCCTGGCGAATCGTGTTCACGATATCAAACAGCGAATTTTCCTGCAGACGATCGGAACTGGCGCCAAGTAGCTGGCGGCTTAACTTACTAAACCGCTGCGAACTGTCGGGCTTATCGACGATCACGCCTGAAATATCGAGCAGTAATGCGCCACGACCGGCGGTTTCTTTGGTATCGCTACTACTGACCTGCATCCAGATCCCCACGCCAACCAGCACGAGGAAAATAAAGAACAGGTTAAGTACCATTTCACGGACAAAATTGAGCAGACGCCACGTCCATTTAAAAAATCCGGCAATAAATCGCCAAAGGGTTCGCATGTATTCTCCCAGACTAAAGGTCACACCTGTTGCAGGTGCAATAGATGTGGTTATCGTAATGACCCAACCGGCACTTGTCAGCAGGAATCGCGGACTGTGCTGTAACAAAATCCACTCTCGTGTTAATTTTGTGAATAAACATCATGACAGGAGTTAATCAAATGGATGCACTCGAACTATTGATCAACCGCCGAAGCGCCTCACGTCTGGCTGAACCTGCGCCGACTGGCGAACAACTGCAAAATATCCTGCGTGCCGGAATGCGTGCACCGGACCATAAGTCCATGCAACCGTGGCATTTTTTTGTGATTGAAGGGGAAGGCCGCGAACGTTTCAGTATCGTGCTGCAACAGGGTGCAATTGCTGCGGGTAGTGATGATAAAGCTATCGACAAAGCCCGTAATGCCCCGTTCCGTGCGCCGCTCATCATCACCGTGGTGGCGAAATGTGAAGAAAATCATAAAGTCCCGCGTTGGGAGCAGGAGATGTCAGCAGGTTGCGCGGTTATGGCGATGCAAATGGCGGCGGTTGCCCAGGGCTTTGGCGGCATCTGGCGTAGTGGCGGGTTAACCGAAAGTCCGGTGGTGCGCGAGGCGTTCGGTTGTCGGGAGCAGGATAAAATTGTCGGCTTTCTCTATCTCGGCACGCCGCAATTGAAAGCGTCAACGTCGATTAACGTTCCGGATCCGACGCCGTTTGTGACTTATTTTTGATAATTTTCGCAAAACTGTCTGGATTATGAGCAAAGGCGCAGGAATTCAGACACTCTCACTTATCACTTCACGGAATGAAGGTTACCATACCCGGATTGCATTGACAGGAGATGTCCATGAGCGAGAACTCGATTCGTTTGACCCAATACAGCCACGGAGCAGGTTGCGGCTGTAAAATTTCCCCAAAAGTGTTGGAAACCATTCTGCACAGCGAGCAGGCGAAGTTTGTTGATCCGAATTTGCTCGTGGGTAACGAAACCCGCGACGATGCGGCAGTATATGATCTTGGTAATGGCACCAGTGTCATCAGCACCACCGATTTCTTTATGCCGATCGTTGATAATCCTTTCGATTTTGGCCGCATTGCGGCGACTAACGCCATCAGCGATATCTTCGCGATGGGCGGCAAACCGATTATGGCCATTGCGATCCTTGGCTGGCCGATTAACAAACTTTCCCCGGAAATTGCCCGCGAAGTGACCGAAGGTGGCCGCTATGCGTGCCGTCAGGCGGGGATTGCGCTGGCAGGTGGTCACTCCATTGATGCGCCGGAGCCGATTTTTGGTCTGGCGGTTACGGGGATCGTACCGACCGAGCGAGTGAAGAAAAATAGTACCGCACAAGCCGGATGCAAACTGTTCCTGACGAAACCTCTGGGGATTGGCGTTCTCACCACGGCTGAGAAAAAATCACTGCTCAAACCAGAGCATCAGGGGCTGGCGACGGAAGTGATGTGCCGGATGAATATCGCAGGTGCGTCATTTGCCAACATTGAAGGCGTAAAAGCGATGACCGACGTCACCGGTTTTGGTCTGCTGGGCCATTTGAGCGAAATGTGCCAGGGGGCAGGCGTGCAGGCTCGCGTCGACTATGAAGCGATCCCGAAACTGTCGGGCGTGGAAGAGTACATTAAGCTGGGCGCTGTGCCGGGCGGCACCGAACGCAACTTTGCCAGCTACGGACATTTGATGGGCGAAATGCCGCGTGAAGTGCGCGATCTGTTGTGCGATCCGCAAACTTCAGGTGGCTTGCTGCTGGCGGTTATGCCGGAAGCTGAAAATGAAGTCAAAGCTACCGCAGCCGAGTTTGGCATTGAACTGACGGCGATTGGCGAGCTGGTGCCTGCGCGTGGCGGTCGTGCCATGGTTGAGATCCGTTAATTCAATGCGGTTGTTTATAGCCGAAAAACCGAGTCTGGCACGCGCTATTGCTGATGTCCTGCCCAAACCGCACCGTAAAGGCGATGGCTTTATCGAGTGCGGCAATGGTCAGGTGGTGACCTGGTGTATCGGTCACCTGCTTGAGCAGGCGCAGCCAGACGTCTACGACAGCCGCTATGCGCGCTGGAATCTGGCGGATTTGCCGATTGTCCCGGAAAAGTGGCAACTGCAACCGCGCCCCTCCGTAACCAAACAACTTAACGTCATTAAACGCTTTCTGCATGAAGCCAGCGAAATTGTTCATGCCGGTGACCCGGATCGTGAAGGGCAATTGCTGGTGGATGAAGTGCTGGACTACCTGCAACTGGCACCGGAAAAGCGCCAGCAAGTTCAGCGTTGCTTGATCAACGACCTGAACCCGCAGGCGGTTGAGCGGGCGATCGATCGTCTTCGCTCCAATAGCGAGTTTGTACCGCTATGCGTTTCTGCACTGGCGCGAGCGCGTGCCGATTGGCTATACGGTATCAATATGACCCGCGCGTATACCATTCTCGGTCGCAATGCTGGCTATCAGGGTGTGCTTTCTGTTGGGCGCGTACAGACTCCCGTTCTTGGGCTGGTGGTGCGGCGCGATGAAGAAATAGAAAACTTCGTGGCAAAAGATTTCTTTGAAGTCAAAGCGCACATCGTGACGCCTGCCGATGAACGATTTACTGCCATCTGGCAGCCGAGTGAAGCGTGCGAGCCGTACCAGGATGAAGAAGGGCGCTTATTGCATCGCCCGCTGGCGGAGCATGTGGTTAACCGCATCAGCGGTCAACCGGCTATTGTCACCAGCTATAACGATAAACGGGAATCAGAATCCGCGCCGCTGCCGTTTTCGCTTTCGGCGTTGCAGATTGAAGCGGCAAAACGCTTTGGTCTGAGTGCGCAGAACGTGCTTGATATCTGCCAGAAGCTATACGAAACGCACAAGCTAATCACTTATCCGCGTTCCGATTGTCGTTATTTGCCAGAAGAACATTTTGCCGGACGCCACGCGGTGATGAATGCCATCAGCGTTCATGCACCGGGGCTATTGCCGCAGCCGGTGGTTGACCCGAATTTACGCAACCGCTGCTGGGATGACAAAAAGGTCGATGCTCACCACGCCATTATCCCGACCGCGCGTAGTTCTGCCATCAACCTGACGGAGAACGAATCGAAGGTCTATAACCTGATTGCTCGTCAATACCTGATGCAGTTCTGCCCGGATGCGGTGTTCCGCAAGTGTGTTATCGAACTGGAAATAGCCAAAGGCAAATTTGTCGCTAAAGCCCGTTTTCTTGCCGAAGCAGGCTGGCGCACGCTGTTAGGCAGCAAAGAGCGCGATGAAGAAAACGACGGCACACCACTGCCTGTAGTCGCGAAAGGCGATGAGTTGCTGTGTGAAAAAGGTGAAGTGGTAGAGCGGCAAACCCAGCCTCCACGCCATTTTACCGATGCAACACTGCTTTCGGCGATGACCGGGATCGCGCGCTTTGTGCAGGACAAAGATCTGAAAAAGATCCTTCGTGCGACCGATGGTCTGGGGACAGAAGCAACGCGTGCCGGGATTATTGAACTGTTGTTCAAGCGTGGTTTCCTGAGCAAAAAAGGGCGCTATATCCACTCCACCGACGCCGGAAAAGCGTTATTCCATTCGCTGCCAGAAATGGCTACGCGACCGGACATGACCGCACACTGGGAATCGGTGCTGACGCAAATCAGCGAAAAGCAGTGTCGCTACCAGGACTTTATGCAGCCGCTGGTGGGGACGCTATATCAGCTAATTGATCAAGCCAAACGTACGCCGGTGCGGCAGTTTCGCGGCATAGTGGCTCCGGGCAGTGGTGGCAGTGCTGATAAGAAAAAGGCTGCTCCGCGTAAACGTAGTGCGAAAAAAAGTCCGCCAGCAGATGAAGCGGGCAGTGGAGTGATAACATAAAGGTCGGATGCCTGAATCCCAACTCACTGATACAGTACCTTTCGTAGGCCGGATAAGGCGTTCACGCCGCATCCGGCAGATGCCTGATGCGGCGCTAATGATTTAAATCACACCTTGCGCCAGCATCGCATCGGCAACCTTCACAAAACCGGCAATGTTCGCGCCCTGTACGTAGTTGGTTTGCTCACCTTCACCGCCGTGTTCAACACAAGCGTGGTGGATATCCAGCATAATGTGATGCAAACGGGCGTCGACTTTCTCGGCTTTCCAGCCCAGACGCGCAGCGTTTTGCGCCATTTCCAGGCCCGATGTTGCTACACCGCCAGCATTAGCCGCTTTACCCGGAGCAAACAGTACGTCTGCCTGCTGGAACAGTTCAGTCGCTTCGATGGTGGTTGGCATATTTGCCCCTTCGGCGACGGCTTTAACACCATTGGCAATAAGCTGATGCGCAGCGTCTACATCCAGTTCGTTCTGGGTGGCGCAAGGCAGGGCGATATCAACCGGCACAGACCACGGCTGTTGGCCTTCGAGATAGACCAGACCAAACTCTTTGGCGTAATCGGCAACGCGACCATCGCGGCTGGCTTTGATTTCGATAAGACGCGCCAGTTTCTCTTTTGTGAATCCACTTTCATCAACCACTGTGCCGCTGGAGTCTGATGCCGTGACCACGCGAGCGCCAAATTCCATCGCTTTTTCGATAGCATACTGTGCAACGTTGCCGGAGCCAGAAACGGAAACGCGCATTCCTTCAAAACCCATACCGTGGCGTTTCAGCATCGCTTCTGTGAAATAAACCAGACCGTAACCGGTGGCTTCCGGGCGAATAAGACTGCCGCCAAAAGAAAGACCCTTACCGGTGAAGACGCAGGCGGTATTGTTAGACAGCTTTTTCATCATCCCTGCCATAAAGCCCACTTCACGACCACCAACGCCGATATCACCTGCCGGAACGTCGGTATCCGCGCCCAGGTGGCGATACAGTTCAGTCATCAGTGCCTGGCAAAAACGCATCACTTCGCCTTCGCTTTTCCCTTTCGGGTCGAAATCGCTGCCGCCTTTACCACCGCCCATCGGCAGGGTAGTCAGGGCATTTTTGAAGGTTTGCTCGAAGCCAAGGAATTTAAGAATGGAGAGGTTAACTGACGGGTGGAAACGCATACCGCCTTTGTACGGGCCGATGGCGGAGCTGAACTGCACGCGCCATGCGCGGTTGACCTGCACCTGGTTGCGATCGTCAACCCATACCACGCGAAACTGGATCACGCGCTCCGGTTCAACCAGGCGCTCCAGTAATGACATCTGGCGATATTGGGGATTTTGTTCAAGAAAAGGCCAGAGAGTAGTCATTACTTCACGAACGGCCTGCGCGAACTCGGTTTGATTCGGGTCGCGCTTTTGTACATGGTTGAGGAATGACTCCAGAGAATATGTCTGATCCATAGATATAAAACCCTTATATATTAAGACGATTGTGCGTATGTTGTTTGTTTTGCAGTTTTCGACTATACCATCAAGAATGTGACGGTAAGCAAGTAAAAAATGGCACCGGAAAGCAAATTAATAATGTGAGGAATTTATAAACGCCGCCTAATGCCGGATACATCTTCTTCGGCCTACCAAAATGGGGACATTTGGTGGATAAGGCATTCACGTCGCATCCGGCAACCAGACGCTAAAGTTTTCCCGCCAGGTTACCGTTATCAGTAGCAGAGACAACGAAATATAAGGAGTTTCTTGTGAATCGAGCATTGCTCGCCGTAGCGTTGGTATTCCCGTTTTTTGCGCTGGCTAATCAGCATTATCGTCCGGATGTGCAGGTAAATGTGCCGCCGGAAGTGTTTAGTTCTGGTGGGCAGTCAGCGCAGCCCTGTAACCAGTGCTGCGTTTATCAGGATCAAAACTATTCCGAAGGGGCAGTGATTAAAGCAGAGGGAATACTGCTGCAATGCCAGCGGGATGATAAAACCATTAGCACTAATCCGCTGGTCTGGCGGCGCGTAAAGCCATAAAAGCATTTAATAGTGGAATGTCAGCAGGGGCCAGCGGATATTGCATCGCCTCTTCAGGTGAGCACCAGACCAAAGCCTGATGCTCATGTGCCTGTAACGTCCTGTGGAAGTCGGGTACGTGCCAGGCATGAAGATTGATAATACGCCCTGAAACTTCCCGCTGGTGGCTGGCTACATATTTCCCGATGATAGCATCGATACCGAGCTCTTCACGCAGCTCGCGTATCAGCGCCTGCGGCTGGCTTTCCCCTGGTTCGACTTTACCACCAGCAAATTCCCATAATCCCGCTTGATCGCTATGCGCAGGGCGTTGCGCGATTAAAATTTTGCCATCCCGTTCGATAATGGCGGCAACAACATCAATCATTTCCATAAATTACACACGGTCGAATACAGGAAAAATGCCATAATATCCGTAGTGTTGCCCGAGCTGAAGGGTTTTATTTCTTAAGGAGTACCCGTGTTAGACCGCCATCTTCATCCCCGAATTAAGCCTTTGTTGCATCAGTGCGTGCGGGTTCTGGATAAACCTGGCATTACACCTGATGGTTTAACGTTAGTGGGATTTGCCATCGGCGTGCTGGCACTGCCGTTTCTGGCACTGGACTGGTATCTGGCGGCGCTGATTGCCATTTTACTGAACAGGTTGCTTGATGGTCTGGACGGTGCGCTGGCGCGGCGCAGAGGGTTAACCGACGCGGGGGGCTTTCTCGATATTTCGTTGGATTTTCTTTTTTACGCGCTGGTACCGTTCGGGTTTATTCTCGCCGCACCGGAACAAAATGCGCTGGCGGGCGGCTGGCTGCTGTTTGCGTTTATCGGCACGGGCAGCAGTTTTCTCGCATTTGCTGCATTGGCGGCGAAACATCAGATTGATAATCCCGGTTATGCGCACAAATCGTTTTACTATCTGGGCGGGTTAACAGAAGGCAGCGAGACGATTTTGCTATTTGTTTTAAGTTGTCTCTTTCCGGAATATTTCCCGTGGTTTGCATGGATATTTGGCGCGCTTTGTTGGATGACAACATTTACGCGGATTTGGAGTGGATATCTGACGCTGAAGTCGCTTCAGCGTCAGTAATTGCCGTGTTATTGGCTACTGTCCGGGCCGCGTTCACCGGTTGCTACCGGGTTTTTCGGATCGCTGCTCCATTCGTACCAGCCACCGTCATAAACGGAGACGTTATTCCAGCCCATGGCGCGTGCGTACATAAAGGTTTCAGACGCGCGCCAGCCGGTGCCGCAGTAGAATGAAACTTGCTGATCTGGTTTGATATTCCACGCTTCCCACATAGCGGCAATATCATCGGCGCTGCGCATGGTGCCATCCGGGTTATGGAAATCTTCCATATGGGTCGAGTCGCTGCCTGCGTGTCCCCAACGTGCCCCGGCTATTTCACCTTTTGGTTTAATG
Organism: Escherichia sp. E14S1; assembly: GCF_004211995.1. NCBI lineage: Bacteria > Pseudomonadati > Pseudomonadota > Gammaproteobacteria > Enterobacterales > Enterobacteriaceae > Escherichia > Escherichia sp. E14S1. Next base: position 132,290 of record NZ_RHJQ01000012.1, on the reverse strand, counting down.
TAGCTGTAACCGCTGGTCGTACCGATAAATTCTGGCCACGAACGAATGCTCACCAGCGATGCATCCTGGCGATGTAGCAGACCGCGCGCCTGTTCCATATCGATCATCAGTTGCGGTTGTGCCGGGATCTTCACGCCGAAATCCGGTTCCGTTTTCACTTTCGGTGGCGTACCGCGCTCAACGGGCAGACCTGCGTCGGACCAGGTTTGCCAACCGCCGTCCAGAAGGCGGACATCTTTCACGCCAGCGTAGAGCATAATTTGCGCCACGCGCGCTGCGGCGTAAACATCACGCCCGTACAGAATGACCGTGGTGTCATGACGAATGCCGTGCTTCGCCAGCATTGCTTTAAGCTGTTCGTCAGAGACTTTATTCCACAGTGGTTCGCTTTCCACTTCGTTGGTATCGATGTAGTCAGCGCCGGGAATATGGCTGATAAGGTAAAGCTTAGGTGCGCCCCAGGCCGCTTCGATCACTTTCCAGTCACCCGCAGGTTTCGCCGTAACTTCTTTACCTTGTTGCAGGTCATGCAGCCACTGCGGATATACCAGCTGTTCAAAGTGAGGCAGTTTTTGCAGTCGGGAAGGTTCGCTCAGTGCATCACTCAAGATAGAGATATGCGTAAAGCCTGCTTTTTGTAGTCGCGTTTTGACGGCATCGACATCTTTGTCATTACCGTACAGCGCCACCGGGGCATCCGTTTTCAGGTTATGTAGCTTGATCCACTCGTTGAGCTGCTCAGTGCTCATTTTGTCGAGCCAGCTTGCAGAAAGGTTTAAGGCGGCAGGTTCATGACCGGAAGGGCCATTTAGGGTTTGTGGCCAGCCGTTATAAAACGCGCTGGGGCGAGTATCAATCGCTTTGCCATTTTGTTGTTGAAGCTGGTCAAGTGTAAGAGGCTTCGCCAGTTCAGCGGCCCACGAAGAAGCGCAAGCCAGCCCTAAAGCCATTGCCAGCGCGGTCATTTGAGAAACACGTTTCATCGAAAATCCCGACATTGTAGTTTTGAGTGCGCCATTCTGAACTGACACATCGGGAAAAACTTTGCGTTATCGCAGTTTGTTGTAATTTTCTGACCACTGCGTCATATCCATAACGGGACTATCGGCAGGAACATCCTGAAGATCGTGGGTTACCTGAACGACGGGGATCGCCAGCTCGCGAACTTCATTGAATACCCACTGACGAAAATTATCGCGCAGAGCTACGTCAAGACGGCTGAACGGTTCATCAAGCAATAATGCCTTTGGCTGTGCGAGAAGGGCGCGCAGCAGGGCCACCCGCGCTCGCTGACCGCCTGATAATGTCGCAGGATCCTGGTGATAAGTTTCAGCCAGCCCCGCTCGCTCAAGCGCGTCTTTCACGGCATTGCGCCTGTCAGTCCCCTTGAGCGTCGACGGTAGCGCCAGCAGTAAATTTTGTCCGACGCTGAACTGGTCAAATAACAGTGCATCCTGGAAAAGAATGCCAATCTGACGCCGGGCGGTGGGCAGGGTATCGATACGTTGATCATTGAGCCATAGCTCACCTGTACAAGAAAATTGCCCGGCCAGCGCACCAATCATCCATGAAAACAGCGTAGATTTACCGCAGCCTGAGGGACCCATTAACGTGACAATGTCACCTTTATTGACTGTAAAGTTAACGTTTGTCAGCAAGCGGCTTTCTGGTAAACGTAGCGAAACATTTTTCACGCAGAGCATTAGCGGAGTCCTTGTCTGACATAACCTACCCATTTTGCGACTAATGCGGTCAGGGCAAAAATAATAAGCGGCAATAGCAGTTGCCATAAAGCCTGGGCGGCGAGAATACCGTTGCTGCCGCCGCTGCTTAGTGCCACCGCTTCGGTGGTGAGCGTCGAGAAACGTCCGGCTCCCAGCCACAGCGTTGGCATATACTGCGCAATACTGACTGAAAATCCGACAGCGAAGGCAATCAGCGCAGGGCGTAACATCAGCGGACATTTCACGTAAAAGAAGATTTTGACACGCGACCAGCCCAGTGTTTGCGCAATCAAAATTAACCGTGAATCAATGCGCTGCCAGGCGGGTTGCAGGATAAACAGCATCCACGGAATTACCCACAGCAGATGCCCCCACACCACCGCCGTCCAGCTACCATCCAGGTTGAGCCATAGCACCAGCGTGTACTGGCCTGCCACCAGTGGCAAGGCGGGTAATAATATGGGCAACCATAGCCACAACTGGCGACGTTGTGGCCCCCATTCCAGCCACAGCAGCAACAGAACCAAAGCGATGAGTGTCGCCACCAGTCCCATTGTCAGGCTATTGAGCAGCGCCTCGTGATTGATCGTTGATTGATCCGCGAGGATCGCCAGCAGAATCACACACAGCACGCCAGTTAAGGGTAACAACTTCGCCAGCATCTTCCCTGGCAATAAAGGCGTGGATGGCATGCGAATGCCATCTTCCCGGGGGAGCGTGCATCGCCAGGCGCGCCATAGCAGATAACCAAGCAAAACGTAGGCGGTGAGTAACAGCATCAACAGCAGGCTGGCAAGCGCGCCTTTTGTTTGTTGGTCAATGCCGCCCTGGGTTAACCACTGCCAGCTAATTACCGCCAGCGTCGGTGGATTACCAGGCCCAAGAATAATCGCTACATCCACGACCGAAAGCGACCAGGCGACAATCGCCAGCATCGCCATTGCCAGCGCAGGCGCGACGGAGGGCAACAACAACCAGTTCAGACATTGCCAGCGGCTGTAGCCCAGCGAATCCAGTACAATAACTTGCTGCACCAGGCGTTTTTCACTCAGTGCTGCCGATAAGATCCACAGCAGAAATGCGCTTTCTTTCACCGCAAGGGTGAGGCCCAGACCGATACCCAATTTGTCCATCGGCGGAATGAGAAAAGGGAAAAACTGATAAACCAGGCTGCCGTCAGCAAACAGCAGCAGGGCGCTGGTGGCAAAAGCCACGTGGGGGATGGCGAGTAGCCACGGCAGACGGGCGCACATACGCTGCCATTTCGGCCCAGGCCATAGCGCTACTATCACCAGCAGGGCAATAAACAAAGCGCCGACCGCCGCGATGGTTGTCGACACCAGCGTTGCCAGTAATGCCTGTGGTAGCTGCGGATCGGCAAATAACATCTGCCAGTGCGTCAGCGACATGGCAGGTGTTATCAGCGTGAAAGCCGACGGAACCAGCGGTGCGTAAATCACCGCCATCACCACCCACAGCAAAAAAACTAATGCGTACCGTAACGGCGTAGCCATTCTTGTTCCAGCGCATTTACCCAACCAGCATGCGGTTCCGCCAGTACCGGCGGCAGATTCTGCGGCATTCTTGATTGCAATGTTTCACGCTGCCCGGCAGGTAGTTTTTGAGGATCGAGAACCGAAGGATCGCCCCAGACAGCGGGATCCGCTTTACGCAGTTGTGCTTCAGGTGACAACAGGAAGTTGGCGACGACTTTTGCCGCAGCACTGGCAGTTGCGTTGGCTGGAATGGTGACGAAATGCACGTTGCCAATCATTCCCTCGCTAAAGCCAAAGCTGTAACTGCTGGTGGGTAAATCGCCGCTGGATATTTTTTGCTGCGCATGTGCGGGGTTAAAGGTCAGCGACAGGCGCAATGTGCCGGCTTTCAGCAGAGCATCCATCCGCGCGGGCGAAGGCGGGAAATCCTTTCCTTCGCGCCACAAATACGGATGCAGTGCATCAAGATATTGCCACAATGGCGCAGTGACGCGGGCGAAAGTGGCATCGTCCGGCGCTTTTTTTAATGCAGCGGGATCGGGCGTCAGCATAATCAGCAGCTGTTCAAGAAACGCGGTGCCGGTAAAGTCCGGTGGGCGCGGATAGGTAACCGTACCAGGGGTGGCTTTGGCAAATTCCAGCAAGGATTGTGGCGTTTTCGGTGGCTGTGGTGTCTGATCGCGTCGGGCGATAAATGTCAGCTGTGCGGCTCCCCAGGGCGATTCCGCACCTTGTGTCGGCACAGAAAAATCTTCTCGCACCGGCAGCTGTGTGTCGACATAGCGCCAGTTGGGTAGCGTTTCCGCCCAGTCAGTTTGCAGTAAATTAGCCTCTTTTAAGGTGCGGAAGTTTTCGCCATTCACCCAGAGCAGATCCACCGAGCCGCCCGTTTTACGTCCAGCAGTGGCTTCTGTCTGAATGCGCTTCACCGCGTCTGCGGCATCCGCCAGACGAACAATCTTCAGGTTTATAGCGTAATGGGTTTTCATCTCGCCGCTAACCCAGTCGAGATAGCGGTTAATCGCGGTGTCGCCGCCCCAGGCGTTAAACCAGACGGTTTGCCCTTTGGCCTCATTTTTAATTTCCTGCCAGTCACTGGCATGTGTTGCCAAAGAAAACAGCGATAACAACCCCAGCAACCATACACAATGGCGCATCATCTCTCCTTAAGAACGTTTGTCAGGAATACGGCACAGCCCCTGAGCGGGAATGTCCATGGCAGAATTAAAACGGGCTGACAGATTTTGCAAGCCGATCAATGCCGTCAGCTCGGTGAGCGCCTGGGCGTCAAAATGTGTAGTCAGTCGGGTGCGCAGGGCATCATCGACCGTTGGCGGCGTAACGCTTGCCGCTTCGGCGTATTCCAGCGCCAGCCGTTCTTCGTCGCTGAAGAGCGGGCTTTGTCGCCAGTCAGCTACCGCCAGCAATTTATCGGTGCTGCCGGTACGCTCGGCGACTTTCATACTGGTGATATCCACGCAAAACTCACACAGACACATTTGCGCGATACGCGCGCTGACAAGCGATCGCACTACTGGATCGAGCGGTGAGCGTTTGCGCTCCAGCCAGCCAACAAACATCGACACCAGATAAAAGATAAACGGGATCCGCCCCCACCAGCGGATGGGGCTTAGCACCTCGCCGTAATGGCGACGATGCAGCCACGCCTGTGGACGTAAAATTAAAGGGATTTTGCTAAGCGGTGGTAACCCCATCAGGCATTCCTCTTCTGGCGCTCAAGCCATATTTTTTTCGCCATAAAAATCACCACGGTCAGAGCAAACAGAATAAACAGTCCGGTGACAAACCAGAAAGTACCGCCTGTTAACATGCTGCCCGCCCAAGAATAGACAATGGTTGCCGGTAACTGACCAAGCCCGGTGGCGATAAAAAACGAGCGAAAACGTATTGAAGTCAAACCGGCAGCATAGCTGATTGGATCAAAAGGGACAAAAGGCAATAACCGACATACCAGGATGGTGTGTTTGCCGTAGCGAGTGAAAAAGCCGTCCATACTGTCAAGCACGGTTTTACCGGTTAATTTTTCCACCACTTCACGGCCCATTACTCTGGCGATAAAAAAGCACAGCGCCGCGCCTACCATCGAACTGGTCCACGACAGCAAGCCGCCCCAGAACGCACCAAACAGCGACGCATTGGCAAAGGTGATCAAAAACGCAGGTAGCGGTGCAGCAATGGCCTGTAAAATCATCAACAAGAACGAGACAACTGCCGCTAGTGCGCCGTAAGACTGAATAAAGCGTTCTATACCCTGTTGGTCCACGGCGGCAAACGCCGCAACGCTGCGATTGATAAACTCATGGACGCCGGGAAGCAGCGCCCATGCCAGCAGCATCGCGAACAACAGGATGATGAGGGTTATGCGGTAGTACCAGATTTTACGCGATTGCATTTTCATCATCCTTTATCCAGGTTTATTCAGCGATTTTAAAGGTCACCGTTGCCAGCGTGTTATCTGGCGGTAATACCTGCGCATTGCCGGTAAATTTCACTTCGCCGCGTTTTTCCACCGCACCATAAGTGTATGTCGCATTGCTGACAATACCGACCGGGCAACTATCCAGACATACCAGGCAGCCCGTTTTTTTCTCTTCAGCTGCCGTTAAATTACCGCCAAAGCGCATGTCCAGTTTCTTGCCATTACTGTCAACAATCACGTCATCGAAGGAATACGCTTTTGCCGCCCCTTGCCAGTTAACTGAAATATCCAGTTTGCTGCCTGTGACATGAGTCGTTTCTTTATTATCCATCGTCATGTTTTCGCCCGGCATACCACCTGCCTCTTTCAGGGCTTCATAAAATGCTTTCGGCGTGGCATAACCTATAAACAGCGATTTATGTCCGTTGGAGCCATCTTTAAACACAATACCGTGGCGGGTATCGTCGGTGAGGAAACGCCCATTAATTTGTACCAGCATGGTTACCGTATGGTTATTTGCATCGACACGCAGCGGCTGGCTGTCCGAAAGCCCGTCGTATTCCACTTTTGCCGCCGTATTCTCTTTTTGATCACAGCCACTAAGCCCCGCAACGGCCAGTAAACACAGCGCAGCCAGTCCTTTTTTCCATGACACTGAATAATGTTGCAACATCGTTCTATCCTTCATTTTTTGTGTGAGTAAGTGGGCTGCGGCGCGAAGCAGACAGATCCACATGTTTGTGTCGGGCGTAGAGTTTGGCGAGCTGGACGAGAATAAACAGCGCCAGGCCCGCCAGACAGAGTTGTAAAATAAAGCGCAGCGTAATGCCTTCACTGGCAAGATCGCTGGCCATCACGGTATAAATCACTATTCCAGGCAGAGTGGTTAATGCCGAAATAAGGGTATAAGGCCAGAAGGCGATGGCGGTTAATCCGTAAGCGTAATTTTGAATATTGTATGGAAATAGCGGGATTAAGCGGGTCAGAATAAGAAAATCGATACCGTTACGCGTAATGCCTTTTTCAATAGCCTGAAAAGTGTGGCAATGACCGACGTATTTCAACAGTAAATCACGCCCCAGAAAGCGCGCCAACAGGAATGAGCACGATGAGGCCAGCGTGGCGGCAATTAACGAAAGTAGCGTTCCTGTTAGCGGACCAAAAACTATTCCACCGGCGATCACCAGTACGCTACCCGGTAGCAGAAAGAGGGTGGCGATGATGAATAACAGAATATAGAGGCTATAACCGAACAATCCGCTCTGGCGAATGAGTATCTGTAAGTGGGGTAAATCGGTGAGCAGATCGAATAAACCGAAAGCGTGGATAGCGTAAATGACCAGCGCAAAAAACAGACAGGCAAAAAGAAATTTACGCTCAGCGTTCATCGTGGAGTTTCCTATATCAAACTTGATAATAGAGAAGTGGTCAGACAACTAAAAAACGTAGTGACGGTATAACAAAGGACGGCGGGCAACAAATCATTACTGACAGTTTGTTGATTTTTCTCAAGGTTAATTCTCCTGACCCAGTGCGAGCCAGGAGAACGGAGAAATTAGCGGCGGAAGGTGGCCCAGACAGGTGCGTGATCTGACGGTTTTTCCATACTGCGGATTTCATAATCGATGCCGGTTTCTACGCAGCATTCGGCCAGTGGCTGGCTGGCAAGCAGCAGGTCGATACGCAGACCACGGTTATCGTCAAAACCTTTTGAGCGGTAATCAAACCATGAGAAACGATCTGCTGTTTGCGGATTCGCATGGCGGAACGTATCCACTAGCCCCCAGCTCATCAGTCTCTCCATCCATTCGCGTTCTTCCGGCAGGAAAGAACATTTACCCGTACGCAGCCAGCGTTTGCGGTTCTCTTCGCCAATGCCGATATCCAGGTCGGTGGGGCTGATATTCATATCGCCCATAATCAGCACCGGATTATCACGTTTGAGTTCGGTTTCCAGGTAGTTTTGCAGGTTCTGGTAAAACTGTGCTTTAGCCGGGAATTTTATGGGATGGTCGCGGCTTTCGCCCTGCGGGAAGTAGCCGTTGATCACGGTGACATTGCCTAGCGGTGAGGGGATTTCCGCCATAATAATCCGCCGTTGTGCCTCTTCGCCGTCGCCTGGGAAGCCACGACGCACGGCAATCGGCGTCTCTTTGGTCAACAGCGCCACGCCGTAATGGCCTTTCTGCCCGTGATAAAACACGTTGTAGCCGAGCTTTGCCACATCTTCGAGCGGAAACATATCATCATGAACTTTTGTCTCCTGCAGGCCAATCACATCAGGCTGGTGCTTGTCGACGATAGCTTCAAGCTGGTGTGGTCTGGCGCGCAGGCCGTTGATATTAAAAGAGACAAATTTCATAGTCGCTGCCATTTATTCTGATAATGAGTGCGTGGATGTTAGCAGAAATTCGTCTGACTTACTGCCTGTTGTTAAGTGATTTGATCGATGGTTGTTAATGATGTCAACGATGGCGCAGAAAATGCCCGCTTTTGGTGCGGGTTGCGTCAGAATGGCGCAGTAATTTCCAGTAAATTTCGCCAATGATCACAATTCCAGAATTATATTTTACTTCTGCATAACATTGCGTTTTTTATTCTATTTATTCATCCACATGGCAAACATATTCACTTTATATGCACTTAAGGTGCATATCGTTCGGTTGTAACACATTGATTTCCAGTTAGTGACCGTCATTTATGCACTTTTCCCCCTGGCTGGCATGAACCCTGCAATCTACATTTACAGCGTAAACATTACTTATTATTAACATATAAATAACGAATTATTTACTGTAGAGGTCGCTATGTCTCAGCCAATTACGCGTGAAAACTTTGATGAATGGATGATACCTGTTTACGCTCCGGCACCGTTTATACCGGTACGTGGCGAAGGTTCGCGCTTGTGGGATCAGCAGGGGAAAGAGTATATCGACTTCGCGGGTGGCATTGCGGTAAACGCATTGGGTCATGCGCATCCGGAACTGCGCGAGGCGCTGAACGAACAGGCGAGTAAGTTCTGGCATACCGGCAACGGTTACACTAACGAGCCGGTACTGCGACTGGCGAAAAAATTAATCGACGCCACGTTTGCCGATCGCGTCTTCTTTTGTAACTCCGGCGCGGAAGCCAACGAAGCGGCGCTAAAACTGGCGCGTAAATTCGCCCACGACCGCTACGGCAGCCATAAGAGCGGCATCGTGGCGTTTAAAAATGCGTTTCACGGGCGCACGCTGTTTACCGTCAGCGCAGGTGGGCAGCCAGCCTATTCACAGGATTTTGCGCCACTGCCACCGGATATTCGTCATGCTGCATATAACGATATTAACTCTGCCAGCGCGCTGATTGACGACTCTACCTGTGCGGTGATTGTCGAGCCCATCCAGGGGGAAGGCGGTGTGGTACCCGCCAGCAACGCGTTTTTACAAGGTCTGCGTGAATTGTGTGACCGCCACAATGCTTTGCTGATTTTTGATGAAGTACAAACGGGCGTCGGGCGCACCGGGGAACTGTATGCCTATATGCACTACGGCGTGACGCCCGATCTGTTAACCACCGCCAAAGCGCTGGGCGGCGGTTTCCCCGTTGGCGCTCTGTTGGCAACCGAAGAATGCGCCAGCGTGATGACCGTTGGCACCCACGGCACCACCTATGGCGGCAATCCGCTGGCCTCGGCGGTGGCAGGCAAAGTGCTGGATCTCATCAACACGCCAGAAATGCTTAACGGGGTTAAACAGCGTCACGACTGGTTTGTTGAGCGTCTTCATACCATTAATCACCGCTGCGGTTTGTTCAGTGAAATTCGCGGCTTAGGTCTGCTGATTGGCTGTGTGCTGAATGCCGATTACGCCGGGCAAGCGAAACAGATCTCTCAGGAAGCGGCGAAAGCGGGCGTGATGGTACTGATTGCGGGTGGCAACGTGGTGCGTTTTGCGCCTGCACTGAATGTCAGCGAAGAAGAAGTGACGACCGGCCTGGATCGTTTTGCTGCGGCCTGCGAACACTTTGTTAGCCGAGGTTCATCATGATGGTCATCCGTCCCGTTGAGCGCTCAGATGTCTCAGCGCTGATGCAGCTTGCCAGCAAAACGGGCGGCGGCCTGACGTCGCTTCCTGCCAATGAAGCCACGCTTTCGGCACGTATCGAAAGGGCAATCAAAACCTGGCAGGGCGAACTGCCCAAAAGCGAGCAGGGCTATGTGTTTGTGCTGGAAGAAAGTGAAACAGGTACTGTGGCGGGAATTTGCGCCATAGAGGTGGCAGTTGGGCTGAACGATCCCTGGTACAACTATCGCGTCGGCACGCTGGTCCACGCCTCAAAAGAGCTGAATGTTTATAACGCGTTGCCGACGCTGTTTCTCAGTAACGATCACACCGGCAGCAGCGAGCTGTGCACGCTGTTTCTCGACCCAGACTGGCGCAAAGAGGGCAACGGCTATTTGCTGTCGAAATCGCGTTTTATGTTTATGGCGGCTTTTCGCGACAAGTTTAATGACAAAGTTGTCGCGGAAATGCGCGGGGTGATTGACGAACACGGCTATTCACCGTTCTGGCAAAGCCTCGGTAAACGCTTCTTTTCGATGGATTTTAGCCGCGCCGATTTTCTCTGCGGCACCGGGCAAAAGGCATTTATTGCAGAACTGATGCCGAAACATCCGATCTATACGGACTTTTTATCCCAGGAAGCCCAGGACGTCATCGGTCAGGTTCATCCGCAAACTGCGCCCGCGCGGGCGGTGCTGGAAAAAGAGGGCTTTCGCTACCGCAACTATATCGACATTTTCGACGGCGGGCCGACGCTGGAGTGTGACATTGACCGCGTTCGCGCTATCCGCAAAAGTCGGCTGGTGGAAGTAGCGGAAGGACAACCTGCACAGGGCGATTTTCCGGCTTGCCTGGTCGCCAATGAAAATTATCACCATTTCCGCGTGTTGCTGGTGCGAGCCGATCCGGCGACCGAACGTTTGATTTTAACCGCCGCACAACTGGATGCCCTCAAATGCCACGCCGGGGATCGCGTTCGTCTGGTGCGCCTGTGTGCAGAGGAGAAAACAGCATGACTTTATGGATCAACGGTGACTGGGTGACGGGCCAGGGCGCACAGCGCGTGAAGCGTAATCCGGTATCGGGCGAGGTGTTATGGCAGGGCAATGATGCCGATGCTGCTCAGGTTGAGCAGGCTTGTCGGGCTGCTCGTGCAGCGTTTCCGCGTTGGGCGCGGCTCTCTTTTGGCGATCGTCAGGTAAGAGTTGAACGATTTGCTGTACTGCTGGAAAGCAACAAAGCCGAATTAACGGCGATTATTGCCAGAGAAACCGGCAAACCGCGTTGGGAAGCGGCAACCGAAGTGACGGCGATGATCAATAAGATCGCGATATCAATCAAGGCGTATCACGCTCGCACGGGAGAGCAGCGTAGTGAAATGCCGGATGGAGCGGCGAGCTTGCGGCATCGTCCACATGGCGTGCTGGCGGTGTTTGGACCGTACAATTTCCCCGGGCATCTGCCTAACGGGCATATCGTTCCGGCGCTGCTGGCAGGTAACACGATAATCTTTAAACCCAGCGAACTAACCCCCTGGAGCGGCGAGGCAGTCATGCGTTTATGGCAGCAGGCAGGCTTGCCGTCGGGCGTGCTGAACCTAGTGCAAGGTGGGCGCGAAACCGGTCAGGCGCTCAGTGCGCTGGAGGATCTCGACGGCTTGCTGTTTACCGGCAGCGCCAATACCGGCTACCAGTTACATCGCCAGCTTTCCGGTCAGCCGGAAAAAATTCTCGCCCTCGAAATGGGCGGCAATAACCCGCTGATTATTGATGACGTGGTGGATATCGACGCCGCTGTCCATCTGACTATCCAGTCGGCATTTGTCACTGCCGGGCAACGCTGCACCTGCGCCCGCCGTTTATTGGTGAAAAGCGGGGCGCAGGGCGATGCGTTTCTTGCTCGCCTTGTTGCCGTCAGCCAGCGGTTAACGCCGGGGAAATGGGATGACGAATCGCAGCCGTTTATTGGTGGGCTGATTTCTGAACAGGCCGCACAGCAGGTTGTTACTGCCTGGCAGGAACTGGAAGCATTGGGCGGGCAAACGCTGCTTGCGCCACGTTTGCTACAAGCGGGAACATCGCTGCTGACGCCGGGGATCGTTGAAATGACGGGTGTTTCAGGCGTGCAGGATGAAGAAGTGTTTGGGCCGCTACTTCGCGTATGGCGTTATGACACTTTTGATGGGGCGATAAAGATGGCGAATAACACCCGCTTTGGCCTCTCTTGTGGGCTGGTTTCCCCAAAACGGGAAAAGTTCGAGCAGCTATTACTGGAAGCGCGGGCAGGAATTGTTAACTGGAACAAACCGCTTACCGGAGCCGCCAGTACAGCACCATTCGGCGGCATTGGCGCTTCCGGCAACCATCGCCCCAGCGCCTGGTATGCGGCGGATTATTGTGCCTGGCCGATGGCGAGCCTGGAGTCGGACTCGTTAACGTTGCCCGCAACGCTTAACCCCGGGCTTGATTTTTCTGATGAGGTGGCGCGATGAATGCCTGGGAAGTCAATTTCGATGGATTGGTGGGGCTGACGCACCATTACGCTGGCCTGTCGTTTGGTAATGAAGCCTCCACCAGTCATCGTTTTCAGGTATCGAATCCACGACTGGCGGCGAAGCAAGGCTTACTGAAAATGAAAGCCCTTGCCGATGCGGGATTTCCCCAGGCGGTGATCCCGCCGCACGAGCGTCCGTTTATTCCGGTGCTGCGTCAGTTGGGATTCAGCGGCAGCGATGAGCAGGTACTGGAAAAGGTTGCCCGCCAGGCACCACACTGGCTTTCCAGCGTCAGTTCAGCATCGCCAATGTGGGTAGCTAATGCGGCCACGGTAGCGCCATCCGCCGATACGCTGGATGGCAAAGTACATTTCACGGTCGCCAACCTGAACAATAAATTTCACCGTTCGCTGGAAGCCCCCGTCACCGAATCGCTGTTAAACGCCATTTTTAACGATAAAGAGAAATTCACCATCCATTCGGCGTTGCCACAGGTGGCGATGCTCGGTGACGAAGGGGCGGCAAACCACAATCGCCTCGGCGGTCATTACGGCGAACCGGGCATGCAGATTTTTGTTTACGGGCGAGAAGAGGGTAACGGTACGCGGCCTTCCCGATATCCGGCGCGGCAGACCCGCGAAGCCAGCGAGGCGGTAGCCAGGCTGAATCAGGTTAATCCGCAGCAGGTGATTTTCGCCCAGCAAAACCCGGACGTTATCGACCAGGGCGTTTTTCATAATGACGTGATTGCCGTGAGTAACCGTCAGGTGCTGTTTTGCCATCAACAGGCGTTCGCTCGCCAGGCGCAATTACTGGCAAACCTGCGTTCGCGGGTCAACGGCTTTATGGCGATAGAAGTACCGACGTCGCAGGTTTCCGTTCCGGATGCTGTCTCGACCTATCTGTTTAACAGCCAGTTGTTGAGTCGCGATGATGGTTCGATGATGCTGGTGCTGCCACAGGAGTGTCGGGAACACGCCGGAGTATGGCGTTATCTCAATGAACTCCTTGCTGCGGATAACCCGATAAGCTCACTAAAAGTTTTTGATTTGCGCGAAAGCATGGCGAACGGCGGAGGCCCTGCGTGCCTGCGTTTGCGCGTTGTGTTGACGGATGAAGAACGTCAGGCGGTGAATCCGGCGGTGATGATGAACGATACGCTGTTTAATGCGCTCAATGACTGGGTGGATCGTTACTACCGCGATCGTCTGAGTGCTGCCGATCTGGCCGACCCGCAATTGCTGCGCGAAGGGCGGGAAGCACTGGATGCGTTGACTCAATTATTGAATCTCGGTTCGGTTTATCCGTTCCAGCGTGAGGGAGGGGAGAATGGATAATTTTCTCACTCTGACATTAGAGGGTAAAAAACCTGTCATCACCGAGAGAGAAATCAACGGTATTCGCTGGCGCTGGCTGGGGGATGGCGTGCTGGAACTGACGCCATTAATCCCACCGCAAGGCGCGTTGGTAATTTCGGCGGGGATCCACGGTAATGAAACGGCGCCTGTAGAAATGCTGGACGCCTTACTTGGCGCAATTTATCACGGTGAAATTAAGTTAAGCTGGCGCTTGTTGGCAATCCTCGGAAATCCCCCTGCGCTCAAGCAAGGAAAGCGCTATTGCCATAGCGATATGAACCGGATGTTTGGCGGACGCTGGCAGCAATTTGCCGAAAGCAGCGAAACCTGCCGCGCCCGCGAGCTGGAACAGTGCCTGGAAGATTTTTATCAGCAGGGGAAGGAGTCATTTCGCTGGCATCTTGATCTGCATACAGCCATCCGCGGCTCGTACCACCAGCGGTTTGGTGTTTTACCGCAACGAGAAATTCCCTGGGACGAAAGTTTTCTGACATGGCTGGGCGCGGCAGGGCTAGAGGCGTTGGTATTTCATCAGGCGCCCGGCGGCACGTTTACCCATTTCAGCTGCCAACATTTTGGCGCACTGGCGTGTACGCTGGAGCTAGGCAAAGCACTGCCGTTTGGGCAAAACGATCTTCGTCAGTTTGCGCCAACCACCAATGCAATTGCTGCGCTGTTAGCAGGGGCAAGTGTCGGTATAGAGAGAAAACTGCCCCAGCGTTACCGGGTGGTTTCGCAGATTACCCGTCACACTGCTGCCTTCGAGTTGCATATGGCGAGCGAGACGCTGAATTTCACGCCGTTTAAGAAAGGAACGTTATTGGCGCAGGATGATGAGGAACGTTTTACCGTGACTCATGATATTGAATATGTGCTATTCCCCAATCCATTGGTGGCGTTGGGATTACGCGCGGGATTAATGCTGGAAAAAATAACCTAGCACTTGCCCGCAGAAAGGTTTCTGCGGGTATTTAATAACGACTTTCGGAATAATACGGATTAATCCTGGATGTTTGCTTTATTTATCGCCATTTATCAGGTATAGTCCTTCATAATTTCTGCAAAATCATTGTCTTGTAATATTTATTCATCACTTTCCTTCAATTTTTCTTTTTTTCTCCATAATTGGCGAAAAAATGTTTTTTATACTTTCATTGATTTACCGTTGCTCTGATTAATTGACGCTAAACTCAGTAAAGTTAATCTCGTCAACACGGCACGTTACTTAAGAAAGCCGTAACAAATAACTGAAAGGAAGGATATAGAATATGCGTAAATTAACTGCACTGTTTGTTGCCTCTACCCTGGCTCTTGGCGCGGCTAACCTGGCCCACGCCGCTGACACCACTACCGCAGCACCGGCTGACGCGAAGCCGATGATGCACCATAAAGGCAAGTTCGGTCCGCATCAGGACATGATGTTCAAAGACCTGAACCTGACCGACGCGCAGAAACAGCAGATTCGTGAAATTATGAAAGGCCAGCGTGACCAGATGAAACGTCCGCCGCTGGAAGAACGCCGCGCAATGCATGACATCATCGCCAGCGATACTTTCGACAAAGCAAAAGCTGAAGCGCAGATTGCTAAAATGGAAGAACAGCGCAAAGCTAACATGCTGGCGCATATGGAAACCCAGAACAAGATTTACAACATCCTGACGCCGGAGCAGAAAAAGCAATTTAATGCTAATTTTGAGAAGCGTCTGACAGAACGCCCAGCGGGAAAAGGTAAAATGCCTGCAACTGCTGAATAATCTTTCAGCCAAAAAACTTAAGACCGCCGGTCTTGTCCACTACCTTGCAGTAAGGCGGTGGACAGGATCGGCGGTTTTCTTTTATGCGCCTGTGCCTGTCATTTTTGCGAAAACGTTAAGGTAAATCATACGAGTTGCCGATAACAATCCACGGTTGCCTGAGCGATAACAATGAAAAGAGCATGCCCGGAGCGAGTATGGAATACTTTGATATGCGTAAAATGTCGGTGAACCTGTGGCGAAACGCTGCCGGTGAAACTCGTGAGATCTGTAGTTTTCCCCCTGCGAAACGTGATTTTTACTGGCGTGCCAGCATTGCGTCCATTGCGGCCAATGGTGAATTTTCTTTATTTCCTGGGATGGAAAGAAGTGTGACTCTGCTGGAAGGCGGTGAGATGCTTCTTGAAAGCGCAGACCGTTTTAGCCATACCTTAAAGCCGTTACAGCCTTTTGCTTTTGCGGCGGACCAGGTGGTAAAAGCGAAACTGACGGAAGGGCAGATGTCGATGGATTTCAACATTATGACGCGCATGGATGCCTGTAAGGCGAAAGTCAGAATTGCCGATCGCACGTTCACCACTTTTGGCTCACGCGGCGGGGTGGTGTTTGTGATTAGCGGGGCATGGCAACTGGGCGAAAAATTGTTAACCACCGACCAGGGCGCGTGCTGGTACGATGGCAAACACACCCTGCGGCTTTTGCAACCGCAAGGCAAACTGCTGTTCAGTGAAATTAACTGGCTTGCAGGCCATTCACCGGATCAAGTTCAGTAATTTCATAGCGACCGGAAAGTAGTGGTTTACAAAGAATTTTATAACCATCGTGATCGAATCCGGCAGGCGTACGGATCAACGTTGCCGCCTCTTCCAGCGAATTAACTGCCCCCAGCCACAGCCAGTTATGAATAATATGGTATTGGGTCATTTCCGGGTGCTGTTCTTTCAACGCAACCGCACCTTGCCACGGCCAGCAGATCACCCGCAAACGTTCCAGCGACTGGAGCAGACGTTGAGCATGATCTTCATGGCTCTCTTTTCCGCAGCACGCTCCGGCGCAACGTTTTAGCGCCGACCGAAAGCAAGCACGACCGCGGCTTAACGGTTCCAGCCCGAGCAGGCCATAACAGAGCTTTTGTTCATCGGCGATTGTCTGTAATGCCTGTAATGCCGAGCGGCGATTGGCAAACAGGCCAAACAGGTTTGGCGCAGTAGAAAAATCCACGTCTTTGGCGTACACCACATCTACGCGTTTTTCATTCAGTTGCAGGGCGCAGAGCTGACGATTGCGGCGCAACCGTTTATTAAACAAAGGCTGTTGCTCTTTGATTAGACGCGCTTCAAGGAGCAGAGCGCCGATTTCGCCCGCGGTACATATCCAGCTAATGCGTCGGGATTGTCGCAGCATGGCCGCTTCATCCGGGGTACGTAAATGGGAAAGGACGCGGCTGCGGATGTTAACGCTTTTGCCGATATAGAGCGGCATAGTGTTACTTTCGCCATGAAACAGATACACACCGGGTCGGGTGGGTAAGTCAGTAAGAAATGAACGTAAATGTTCGGGATATTCATAAATTGCCGCCGCTTCAAATTCGAGCCGCGGGGAAGTTAAACGCCGTACCACTGTTTACTCCGAGTGCTGGTCATTTATCCAGTATAGCGGGTGGGTGGCGATTAAAAAAGAGGCAAGGCCGATGACAAATTTAAACTGCCAGATGCGCTACGCTTATCAGGCCTACTCGATTCCTGCAATGTATTGAATTTGCAAAGTTTTGCAGGCCGGATAAGGCGGTTACGCCACATCCGGCATGAATAAAGTATTTGGTGTCGACAATCTCAGGCGGGGAGGCAGCACTGTTTATTTTTTCCAGAAATCATCGAAAACCGTAATGGGTGGGCGGCGTTTATGCTCGGTTTTCAGATACCAGTTCTCAATCGTTCTGGCGACCTGTTCCGGGACATTTTTCCCTTCCAGATAGTCATCGATATTTTCATACGTTACGCCGAGCGCGACTTCATCTGGCAGTGACGGGCGGTCATCTTCCAGGTCGGCTGTTGGGGCCTTCTTATAGAGATGCTCAGGGCAACCTAACGCCGCCAGTAACTGTTTACCCTGACGTTTGTTCAGACGATACAGAGGGTTAATGTCTGTGCCACCATCACCATATTTAGTGAAGAATCCAGTAATGGCTTCTGCCGCATGATCGGTGCCAACTACGACGCCATTAGTCATACCCGCAATGCTGTATTGCGCTTTCATCCGCTCACGTGCTTTTTCATTGCCACGCACAAAATCGCTCAGTTCGATACCCGCTTCCCGCAATGCCTGTTCACTGGCGAGTACCGCGCCCTTGATATTGACGGTTAATACGCGATCCGGCTGAATAAAGGCAATGGCGTCCTGGCAATCTTGTTCGTCGGCCTGAACACCGTAGGGCAGGCGCACGGCGATAAATTGCAGTGATTCATTACCGGTTTCCTGGCGCAGTTCATTAATTGCCATCTGACACAACTTACCGGCAAGGGTAGAGTCCTGACCACCGCTAATGCCGAGTACCAGTGATTTAATGAACGGGTAGGTTTGTAGATAGCTTTTCAGAAAATCGACGCTACGACGAATTTCCTCTTCAGCATTAATCTGCGGTTTTGCGCCCAGCGCCTTTATTATTTGTTGCTGCAATGTCATTGAACCCCTCCAGACAGAAAAATAAAACTTCCTTAAAGCTAACCCGTTGCTACAGAAACGACAAGCGACAGCAGGTTGAATGGTGGTTAAAACGTCATACAGGAATCCTCTGAAAGCGAAACCGTTTCGCTCTCAGGCTTGAAAAAGCCCCCGATGTATTCCAGGCTTATCTAACACGCTGATAAACAAGAGGACGGAATATGAACAAGAATATGGCAGGAATTCTGGGTGCAGCGGCGGTATTAACCATGCTGGCAGGTTGTACGGCGTATGATCGTACCAAAGACCAGTTTGTACAGCCTGTGGTGAAAGACGTCAAAAAAGGCATGAGCCGGGCGCAGGTTGCACAAATTGCGGGTAAACCTTCGTCTGAAGTGAGCATGATCCATGCTCGTGGTACTTGCCAGACCTACATTCTGGGTCAACGTGATGGTAAAGCAGAAACCTATTTTGTCGCGTTAGATGATACCGGGCATGTGATCAATACCGGCTATCAGACCTGTGCCGAATACGACACTGATCCGCAGGCTGCGAAGTAATTCCTTCATCTGAAAGCTTGAGTCACAACGAAAACCGGTCATTGTGCCGGTTTTTTTATGCGCGTGTTCTTATTTGTTGACGCGAATTATTTAACCGAAATGTGAAGGTGGTCATAACAGCAGGTCAAGGAGAGACAATTTGTATAGTCAAAGAAATACTATTGCTCAGGTCAATACCGTATACTCTTTTCAGCCACCAAAAAAAGTCATGTTGGTTTCGCAAGTTACCCAGAGCATGGAAGCAGGTGAAGGCTTGCGGAGTGTCTGGCTGACAGATAATCGTTGATGAGGGCAGTTTTATGGAAAAGAAACACATTTATCTGTTTTGTTCTGCGGGCATGTCTACCTCTTTACTGGTATCAAAAATGCGCGCTCAGGCAGAAAAATATGAAGTTCCGGTCATTATTGAAGCATTTCCAGAAACGCTGGCTGGTGAAAAAGGGCTGAATGCCGATGTCGTTTTATTAGGGCCACAGATTGCTTATATGTTGCCCGAAATTCAGCGTTTGTTACCCAATAAACCGGTGGAAGTAATTGACTCGCTGTTATATGGCAAAGTCGATGGTTTAGGCGTGCTTAAGGCTGCAGTTGCAGCAATTAAAAAAGCCGCAGCAAATTAATTTTTAAATTTTCCCGTCAAAGAGTTATTTCATAAATCTATACCGCAATATTTAATTTGCGGTTTTTAAGGGTATTTTTCTATGAGTAATGTTATTGCATCGCTTGAAAAGGTACTCCTCCCTTTTGCAGTTAAAATAGGAAAGCAGCCGCACGTTAATGCAATCAAAAACGGTTTTATTCGCTTAATGCCGTTAACCCTCGCAGGGGCGATGTTTGTATTAATTAATAACGTTTTCCTTAGCTTTGGGGAGGGGTCGTTTTTTTATTCCTTAGGTATTCGCCTCGACGCCTCGACCATTGAAACACTCAATGGTCTGAAAGGTATTGGCGGAAATGTTTATAACGGAACATTGGGGATTATGTCTTTAATGGCACCGTTCTTTATCGGCATGGCGCTGGCAGAAGAGCGTAAAGTCGATGCGCTGGCAGCGGGATTGTTATCCGTTGCGGCGTTTATGACCGTCACGCCTTATAGCGTCGGCGAGGCTTATGCCGTCGGCGCTAATTGGTTAGGCGGCGCGAATATCATCTCCGGGATTATTATCGGCCTGGTGGTGGCAGAAATGTTTACCTTTATTGTCCGCCGCAACTGGGTAATTAGACTGCCCGATAGCGTACCTGCGTCGGTATCGCGTTCTTTCTCTGCATTGATTCCCGGCTTTATTATTCTTTCCGTGATGGGGATTATTGCCTGGGCGCTGACGACCTGGGGCACAAACTTCCATCAGATCATTATGGATACTATCTCGACGCCGCTGGCATCGTTGGGCAGTGTGGTCGGCTGGGCGTATGTGATTTTTGTTCCACTGCTGTGGTTCTTCGGTATTCACGGCGCGCTGGCGCTGACTGCACTGGACAACGGCATCATGACGCCGTGGGCGTTGGAAAACATTGCGACCTACCAGCAATATGGTTCCGTCGAAGCGGCATTAGCTGCCGGTAAGACCTTCCATATCTGGGCCAAGCCGATGCTGGACTCCTTTATTTTCCTCGGTGGTAGTGGCGCGACCCTGGGCCTGATTTTGGCTATCTTTATTGCTTCTCGCCGTGCTGATTATCGTCAGGTGGCAAAACTGGCTCTGCCGTCCGGCATCTTCCAGATTAACGAACCGATTCTGTTTGGTCTGCCGATTATTATGAACCCGGTGATGTTTATCCCGTTTGTGCTGGTACAACCGATTCTGGCGGCAATTACCCTGGCGGCATATTACATGGGCATTATTCCACCAGTGACCAACATTGCGCCGTGGACCATGCCAACCGGTCTGGGAGCCTTCTTTAACACCAACGGTAGCGTCGCCGCCTTACTGGTCGCACTCTTCAACCTCGGTATCGCCACGCTGATTTATCTGCCATTTGTTGTGGTGGCTAACAAAGCACAAAACGTGATTGATAAAGAAGAGAGTGAAGAAGATATTGCTAACGCGCTGAAATTTTAATCGATATCGGCACAGGTAACGCTGTGCCGGGTAAGGAAAGTGAGGAACTGAGTATGATGGATCTCGACAATATCCCGGATACGCAAACCGAAGCCGAAGAACTGGAAGAAGTGGTGATGGGGCTTATCATCAACTCCGGGCAGGCGCGCAGTCTGGCGTATGCGGCGCTGAAACAGGCAAAGCAGGGCGATTTTGCGGCAGCAAAAGCGATGATGGATCAGTCACGAATGGCGTTGAATGAAGCGCATCTGGTACAGACGAAACTGATTGAAGGCGATGCGGGCGAAGGTAAGATGAAAGTGAGTCTGGTGCTGGTCCACGCTCAGGATCATTTAATGACCTCAATGCTTGCACGTGAACTAATTAGCGAATTAATTGAGCTTCATGAAAAATTGAAGGCATAAGGAGTTGATGATGCAGTCAGTGATTAACGCGCCGGAAATTGCCACAGCCCGTGAACAACAACTGTTTAATGGCAAAAACTTCCATGTGTTTATCTACAACAAAACTGAGAGTATCAGTGGGCTGCATCAACACGACTATTATGAATTCACCCTGGTGTTAACTGGTCGTTATTACCAGGAGATAAACGGTAAACGCGTGTTGCTGGAGCGGGGCGATTTTGTCTTTATTCCGTTGGGCTCGCACCATCAAAGTTTTTATGAGTTTGGCGCCACGCGTATATTAAATGTTGGGATCAGCAAACGTTTTTTTGAGCAGCATTATCTGCCGTTGTTGCCTTATTGCTTTGTCGCATCACAGGTATACCGGACCAATAGCGCTTTTCTCACCTATGTGGAAACGGTCATCTCTTCACTGAATTTCCGTGAAACCGGGCTGGAAGAGTTTGTTGAGACAGTGACTTTTTATGTTATCAACCGCTTACGTCATTACCGTGAAGAACAGGTAATTGATGATGTGCCTCAGTGGCTGAAAAGCACGGTTGAAAAGATGCATGATAAAGAGCAGTTTAGTGAAAATGCGTTGGAAAATATGGTGATACTGTCGGCGAAATCGCAGGAATATTTGACGCGTGCGACCCAGCGATATTATGGCAAAACGCCAATGCAAATTATTAATGAAATTCGCATTAATTTTGCCAAAAAACAACTGGAAATGACCAACTATTCGGTAACAGATATTGCATTTGAAGCCGGTTATAGTAGCCCCAGTCTGTTTATTAAAACGTTTAAGAAATTGACCTCGTTTACACCCAATAGCTATCGTAAAAAATTGACTGAATTTAATCAGTAGCCATTGTATCAGAACACTAAATTTACATGCTTGCTCTGTATAACCTGGTGTTTCCGGGTTATTCCTGACTTAGCGGCAGGCACGACGAATATCAGTATTTCCTAATGAAGGGAGAAATTATGAGCCAGAAATTAAAAGTCGTCACTATTGGTGGCGGGAGCAGCTATACCCCGGAATTACTGGAAGGGTTTATTAAACGTTATCACGAATTGCCGGTGAGTGAATTATGGCTGGTGGACATCGAAGAGGGTAAAGCGAAGCTGGATATTATTTTCGATCTCTGCCAGCGGATGATTGATAACGCTGGTGTACCAATGAAGCTTTATAAAACGCTTGGTCGCCGCGAAGCATTGAAAGATGCCGATTTCGTCACCACCCAGCTGCGCGTAGGTCAATTACCAGCACGCGAACTCGATGAACGTATTCCGTTAAGTCATGGTTATCTCGGCCAGGAAACCAACGGTGCAGGTGGCCTGTTTAAAGGTCTGCGTACTATTCCGGTGATTTTTGACATAGTCAAAGATGTTGAAGAACTCTGCCCCAATGCCTGGGTGATTAACTTTACGAACCCAGCGGGAATGGTCACCGAAGCCGTTTATCGTCATACCGGATTTAAACGCTTTATCGGCGTGTGTAATATTCCGATTGGCATGAAGATGTTTATCAGCGATGTTTTAGCATTGAATGAGAACGATGATTTATCTATCGATCTGTTCGGGCTGAACCACATGGTGTTTATTAAAGATGTTCTGGTAAATGGCAAGTCTCGCTTTGCCGAATTGCTTGATGGTGTGGCATCCGGGCAGTTAAAAGCGTCTGGCGTAAAAAATATTTTCGATCTGCCGTTTAGCGAAGGCTTAATTCGCTCACTGAATCTGTTGCCGTGCTCGTATCTGCTTTATTACTTCAAGCAAAAAGAGATGCTGGCGATTGAAATGGGTGAGTATTATAAAGGCGGCGCACGTGCACAGGTGGTACAGAAAGTCGAGAAACAACTCTTTGACCTGTATAAAAACCCGGACCTGAAAGTTAAGCCGAAAGAACTGGAACAGCGCGGCGGGGCATATTACTCAGATGCGGCGTGTGAAGTGATTAATGCTATCTACAACGACAAGCAAGCGGAACATTACGTTAATATCCCGCATCATGGGCATATTGATAATATTCCGGCAGACTGGGCGGTAGAAATGACCTGTACACTGGGGCGCGATGGCGCGACGCCACATCCACGCATTACACACTTCGATGACAAAGTGATGGGCTTGATTCATACCATCAAAGGTTTTGAGATTGCCGCCAGTCACGCAGCCCTTAGCGGTGAATTTAACGATGTGTTACTGGCGCTCAACCTTAGCCCGCTGGTGCATTCCGATCGTGACGCGGAACTGCTGGCAAGAGAGATGATTCTGGCGCATGAGAAGTGGTTGCCAAACTTTGCTGACTGCATTGCAGAACTCAAAAAAGCACATTAACTGAGGCTGATTATGGAACGCTTACTGATTGTTAATGCCGATGACTTTGGCTTAAGTAAAGGCCAGAACTACGGCATTATCGAGGCCTGTCGTAATGGTATTGTCACCTCAACGACGGCGCTGGTGAATGGGGAAGCTATCGACCATGCGGTGCGGTTAAGTCGTGATGAGCCGAGTCTGGCAGTTGGGATGCACTTTGTCCTTACACTGGGTAAGCCGCTGACTGAGATGCCTGGGCTGACCCGGCAAGGTGTGTTGGGGAAATGGATCTGGCAGCTGGCAGAAGATGATGCCTTACCACTGGAAGAAATTTCCCAGGAACTCGCCAGCCAGTATCTGCGATTCATTGAATTGTTTGGCCGCAAGCCAACACATCTTGATAGTCATCATCATGTGCATATGTTCCCGCAGATTTTCCCGATTGTGGCGAAGTTTGCGGCTGAAGAGGGGATTGCGTTGCGTATTGATCGCCAGCCAGTATTTAACGACGGTGATTTACCCGCTAATCTGCGCAGTTCACAGGGCTTCAGTAGTGCATTCTATGGTGAAGAGATCAGTGAATCACTGTTCCTGCAAGTGTTGGATGATTCCAGTCATCGCGGTGAACGCTCACTGGAAGTGATGTGCCATCCTGCGTTTGTCGATAATACAATTCGCCAGAGTGCTTACTGTTTCCCACGGTTAGCTGAACTGGATGTGTTAACGTCGGCGTCGTTGAAGTATGCCATTGCCGAGCGTGGTTATCGGTTGGGTAGTTATCTGGATGTGTAGGTAAGGCTGTTTTGCCGGATGCGGCGTAAACACCTTGTTCGGCATGCAATATATTGAAATTTCAAAGCATTATGAGCATCCGGTAAGCCTGATAAGCGCAGCGCATCAGGCAAAGGTGGCGCAATTGCGCCACCCATATTTACGCCGGAATTTTGTCAATCTTAGGCATACGTGACCAGACGCGGTGCGCCGCCATTAGCGTTAACAGTTCATCCATAAAACTACCGTCGGCGCTGTCGGCTTCCACAACCCCTTCTTCACTTTTGTCATCCACCTTAATTGTCGCTTTGAACTTGCGGGCCTCTCCCGCCAGCGCAATCGGTTTAAGGTGTTTGTAGGCTTCCATCAGGTAATAGTTCGCATCGCCGTTGTCTGCGATATCCGCAATATTACCGCAAGGGACAATGACCGCATCCACCGTCAGCGAAGGCGCTCCGGCAAAGGTAGCAGCAATTGGCAATACTGTGCCGTCATCGGTGGTCACTTCGCCCATCCGTGAATAAAGCAGTTTGGCATGAACGCCTTTGGCTTTCAGCGCCTTGAGAATGGCCAGCAGGTCTGCCGATCTCACTTCATCATTAAGCAAAATCGCTACCACACGGCCTTTGACATCACCGTCAGGAATGGCATACAGGCTTAATGTTGGGGCATTTTTCAGACCGTTGATGTCTGGTGGTGGGGTAATATTCAGTTGTTCATCAGTCAGTTCGATACCGAGATTTTCAGCCACAGCCTGCGCCAGAGTGAGATCGATATGTGCCAGTTGATCAACGACGCGTTCACGAATATACGGACGAGCAACTTTGCTCAATTCAAAGCTGAAAGCGTCGATAATGTGGCGCTGTTCAAACGGCGTCTGGCTTAGCCAGAACAGACGCGGATGGGAATAATATTCACCAAACGATGGGCTACGCTCGCGGACTTTGTTGCCTTCTACACGTTCCTGGTATGATTCAAATCCGCCGCGTTTCGGCCCCGGCGGTGTTTCGCGCGGCCAGTTGTCGTTGATCGAGTTCGGTTCGTAGTTTGCCGGATTGGTGTCGATTCCCATGCGGTGCATGCCGTCACGCTGGAAATTATGGTAAGGGCAGGTCGGGCGGTTAATCGGAATTTCATGGAAATTGGGCCCACCAAGACGACTAATTTGTGTATCGGTATAAGAGAACAAACGCCCCTGCAATAACGGGTCGTTGGTGAAATCCAGACCGGGGACAATATGCCCTGGATGGAAAGCTACCTGTTCGTTTTCGGCAAAGAAGTTATCCGGGTTGCGGTTAAGCACCATTTTGCCGACGCGCTGTACTGGCACCAGTTCTTCCGGAATAAGTTTGGTTGGATCAAGAAGGTCGAAATCAAACTTGAATTCGTCTTCTTCCGGGATTAACTGGAAGCCCAGTTCGTATTCCGGGAAATCGCCTGCTTCAATGGCTTCCCACAGCTCACGGCGGTGGAAGTCCGGGTCACGTCCGGTGAGTTTCTGCGCTTCATCCCATACCAGCGAGGCTTTACCTGCCAGTGGTTTCCAGTGGAAACGCACAAACGTCGCTTTCCCTTCGGCGTTAATCAGGCGGAAAGTGTGGATGCCGAAACCTTCCATCGTACGGTAGCTGCGCGGGATCCCGCGATCCGACATCGCCCATATCACGTTATGCAGCGTTTCCGGTTGCAGGGAAACATAATCCCAGAATGTGTCGTGGGCGCTACCTCCCTGTGGGATCGCCCAGTGCGGTTCCGGTTTTACCGCATGAACAAAATCGGGGAATTTATGCGCATCCTGAATAAAGAAGATCGGCGTGTTGTTGCCGACAAGGTCAAAAATACCCTCTTCAGTATAGAATTTGGTGGCAAAACCGCGGATATCACGCACGGTATCTGCCGAGCCAGCACCACCCTGAACGGTAGAGAAACGGACAAATACTGGGGTGATTTTGTTCGGGTCAGACAGGAAGTCGGCTTTGGTAATATCGCTTAAGTTTTTATACGGCTGGAAATAACCATGAGCCGCAGATCCTCGCGCATGAACAATACGCTCCGGGATACGCTCATGGTCAAAGTGAGTGATCTTCTCGCGCAGAATAAAATCTTCCAGCAGCGTTGGACCACGGCTACCGGCACGCAGTGAGTTTTGATCGTCAGCGATGCGCACGCCCTGATTGGTGGTCAGCGCATAATTTTCACTACCTTTACGTACATCTTGCAGGGAATTGAGTTTTTCATTACGCGTATCAGGGGCTTTCAGACTGCCTGGCGCGGTCGGCTGCGTGCCTGGCGGGGTCGGTTCAGCCGCTGGGCGATGAGAGCCGTCCTCAGGTGCCAGTGAGTCCATTCCTGGTTTCGCTTCGTTCGAGTCGTGCAGGGGGGACTGGTGCTGATGTGGGGTCTTTTCGTTATGTTGCGACATTGAACTCGTCTCCTTATTTCATTGCTGAAAGGGCCGCTTTTTTGGTCAAAAAACCCTCTAACTATAGACCATCGGGGATGTCTCGCTCTGGAGGTGGTGTCGGCGAAAGTATTTGAAGATGTACGCAAAGCAGGACGGACGTGGGCTAAATCGGCTAAACTACATTTTTTCTGATTTTTAATATGCGTTTAGTGAAGCCAGTAATGAAGAAACCGCTACGTCAGCAAAACCGCCCGATTATTAGCTATGTCCCGCGCACGGAACCTGCGCCGCCGGAGCATGCGATTAAAATGGATTCGTTTCGTGATGTCTGGATATTACGTGGCAAATATGTAGCGTTTGTTCTGGTGGGGGAGTCATTCTTGCGCTCACCGGCGTTTAGTGTGCCGGAGGCGGCCCAGCGCTGGGCGAATCAGATTCGACAAGAGAATGAGGTCGAAGAGTAAAAAAACGCCTGTCGGGATGACAGGCGTTTTGCGTTATAAGCCAGGGTTAACGGTGAGCCAGTTCGGCGTCATCTTCGCTATCCAGAATGGATTTATCGGTCTGCTTCAGCCACTGGCTGGTCAGTGTACCTGCGGTCATAGAACCGCTGACGTTCAGTGCCGTACGGCCCATATCGATAAGTGGTTCAACGGAAATTAACAATGCCACCAGCGTTACCGGCAAGCCCATTGCAGGGAGTACAATCAGTGCGGCGAATGTTGCACCGCCACCAACGCCTGCAACACCTGCTGAACTCACAGTGACGATACCAACGAGTGTCGCAATCCACATTGGGTCCAGCGGATTAATGCCAACCGTAGGCGCAACCATCACTGCCAGCATTGCCGGATACAGCCCGGCACAGCCGTTTTGACCAATGGTCGCGCCGAAAGATGCGGCGAAACTGGCGATGGATTCAGGAACACCCAGACGACGCGTTTGTGCTTCTACATTCAGCGGAATAGACGCAGCACTGGAGCGACTGGTGAAGGCAAACGTCAGCACTGGCCAGACTTTACGGAAGTATTTCAGTGGGCTTACGCCATTAATACCCAGCAGAATGCCATGCACTGCAAACATAATGATAAGACCGAGGTAGGACGCGACAACGAAGCTACCCAGTTTAATGATGTCTTGCAGGTTGGAGCCAGCAACGACTTTGGTCATCAGTGCCAGAACGCCGTATGGCGTCAGTTGCATGACCAGGCGAACCAGTTTCATCACCCAGCTTTGCAGCGTATCGATAGCGGTTAAGACTCGTTCACCTTTCGGCGCATCATCTTTCAGCAGTTTCAGTGCTGCAACGCCCAGGAAAGCCGCAAAAATTACCACGCTGATAATTGACGTCGGATTGGCACCGGTCAGATCGGCAAACGGGTTTTTCGGGATAAAGGACAAGACAAGCTGCGGAACGCTCAGGTCAGAGACTTTACCGACATAGTTGCTTTCGATAGCGTTCAGACGCGCAGTTTCAGCGCCACCCTGAACCAGCCCCTCAGCTGTCAGACCAAACAGATTAGTGACCAGTACACCGACCAGCGCCGCAATCAGCGTGGTAAACAGTAGCGTACCAATAGTCAGAAAACTGATTTTGCCTAGTTGAGACGCGTTATGCAGACGGGCAACCGCACTTAAAATGGAGGCAAATACCAGCGGCATGACGATCATTTGCAGTAGCTGAACATAGCCGTTACCGACAATGTTAAACCACTGAACAGAATCTTTAAGTACCTGGCTGTCAGAACCATAAATGGTATGCAGGGCAAGGCCAAAAACCACACCCATCACCAGACCTACCAGCACTTTTTTGGCCAGACTCCACTGTTTGTGGCGGGTTTGGGCCAGCGCAAACAGCAGCACAACGAACACTATGATGTTCGCAATTAATGGAAAGTTCATCCCCGTTCTCCTGATCTTATTATTTCTATCGCTACGCAGTAGCCATAGTGTTGAAGCAAGATTAACAGAACTGTGAGCTGGCTCTTATATTCAAATGGAATGGCTTATTCCAGAAAAGCGATTTTTGTTTTTTTAGTATTCAACCTGATGCTTAATAAGGCGATGAAACTCGAGCTGCAAGGTATTAATCATTTGCGATGACCAACGCACGGCACTGTTTTCGGGCAGTGAATGGGGCATCCACACTGACCAGACAAACAACGCCATGCAGAGAAAACGTTCTAACTGGTTGCCTTTTTGTGGAACCAGAATTGGTAGACGGAAACGCCATCGGCACGGCCAGAGTAGGGGAACGCCAGCAGGGGTCAGCATATCAGCAAGGATATGACTCAAATAACCGAGAACCATACCTTGCAGAGCATCAGCTGGAATAAACCAGCTTTCCGGAACTTTCAGATAAAAGGTCGCCAGTAGAGCAAACACCGCCAGCAGACTGTGGGTGAAGCCACGGTGACCAAAAGCGCGGGCAATGGGTTTTGATATCCACTTTAATCGCTGCCCAAGAAACGACTTTGGATGGTCAATATCCGGTAACAGACAAGTTAATATTGCAGAAGGGACAATATGCCACCAGTCACCCTGTGCCAGCACGGGTGTAAGCTCGGCATTTTTAGCAAACACCGCACAAGCAATAGAAAAGAGGAGGTGACCTTCCGCCGTCATGATAAAACTCACTAAACTGTCGATACGTACAGTATAGGGTTTTTATACAGTGCGCGGAAGTGGTGACGGTGTAACTCTTCATCATAATATGATGATAAAATCATCAGTTGAACGTGATTTCAGATAAGCAACCAGGGGCCGTGTCACCACGCCCCTTTTTATTAGCCGAGGAGGTCTTTCGTGGTGAGTTCTGTCAAGGATGAAAGTTTTACATTCGCCAACACAAAACGTGGATCATTTTGCGCTTCTGGTGCTGGAACGACGATGGAGCGCATTCGTGCTGCCTTCGAGGCGATCATGCCATTAACAGAGTCTTCCAGCGCCACGCAGGCGATTGGGTCAACGCCCAGTTTTGCTGCGCAGTCGAGATAAACCTGCGGATGTGGCTTGCTATAAGGCAATTTTTCGGCGGAGGCGAGGGCATCGAAACTGTCACGTAGGTCAAACATGGCCAGCACTTTTTCAAGCATATGCAGCGGTGACGCTGAGGCCAGGCCGACCAATAAGCCCTGCGCTTTACATAAAGCAACGGCTTCACGCACGCCAGGCAGTAATGGACGCGTCTCTTCAACCAGCGAAATGGCACGGGCAATTACCCGATCGACCACTTCCTGACGACTCGGTCCATTCCACGGTTGCCGGGCATACCACAGATCAACCACCATATCGATGCGTAAACCTAAGGTGTCCGGTAGCTCATTACGACGGGAGATGTCCACCCCCAGGCTTGCCATCACATCCAGTTCGGCCCGATCCCATAATGGTTCGGAATCGATAAGTAATCCATCCATATCAAAAATTGCAGCAAGAATCTGTCGTGGGGTTGACATTACAACCTCTCCTTTAGAGCATTATGTGTAAGGTATTAAGCAGTGCTTATGATTAAGCGCCTATCATATCGCCTTTAAAGAATGGGCGAAAACAGATATCTACAGGTAAACTAAGTGAATCGACGCGTCTTAATCAAGGAGAACTCATGACGTATCAACAAGCTGGACGCATTGCTATTTTGAAAAGGATTTTCGGTTGGGTGATTTTTATACCAACACTTGTTTCCACGTTGATTTCCTTGCTGAAGTTTATGAATATCCGGCAAGAAACCCAGGAAGGCATTAATGCGGTAATGCTCGACTTTGCCCATGTCATGATCGATATGATGCAAGCGAATACGCCTTTTTTGAATCTGTTCTGGTATAACTCGCCGACGCCCAATTTTAATGGTGGTGTGAACGTTATGTTCTGGGTGATCTTTATCCTGATTTTTGTCGGTCTGGCGTTGCAAGACTCTGGAGCACGCATGAGTCGTCAGGTGCGCTTCTTGCGCGAAGGCGTTGAAGATCAACTCATTCTGGAGAAGGCTAAAGGGGAAGAGGGGTTAACGCGTGAACAGATCGAGTCGCGCATTGTCGTTCCACGCCATACTATCTTCACGCAGTTTTTTTCACTCTATATCCTGCCGGTCATTTGTATTGCTGCGGGATACGTGTTCTTTTCTCTGCTCGGTTTCATTTAATACAAAGGCCGCGCGGTGCGGCCATTATCATCGACTCCCGTCACGCGGCTAACAATCTATCCAATGATTGTTGAGCAATAACCAGATGTTGACCACCAAACAACCTTGCACGGTTTAGCAAAGTGTAAAGCTGGTAAATCGGTTGGCGTTCGAGGAAATCGGTCGGTAGCGGTGACACTGATTGATAACCATCATAGATTTGCGGAGGCTGTTCGGTATGTAGCGGCAACATCGCCAGATCGCACTCTCTGTCGCCCCAGTAACAAGCAGGGTCGAAAATATACGGACCATTCGGACCTAGCGCACAATTCCCTGACCATAGATCGCCGTGTAACAGTGATGGTTGCGGCTGATGTGAGGCCAGGCGCTGCTGGATATGCTCGACGATGGCGTCGATATTGCCGAAGGCGATCCCTTTTTCTGCTGCCAGCTCCAGTTGCCAACCAATCCGTTGTTCAGCAAAAAACGTTGACCAACG
The DNA here is from genome assembly GCF_004211995.1 of Escherichia sp. E14S1. NCBI lineage: Bacteria > Pseudomonadati > Pseudomonadota > Gammaproteobacteria > Enterobacterales > Enterobacteriaceae > Escherichia > Escherichia sp. E14S1. The sequence goes on along the minus strand of NZ_RHJQ01000012.1, from coordinate 101,204 downwards.
GCGTTGCCAGGTATTGGGTTGAGGGGTAGTAGAAAGGGCGTTATCGAAATCGAGGCCAAATTGTGGCTGGTCGCTCCATTGATGTAGATGCGCAATTTGCTGCCCTAAAATAAAGGCGTTATGTGCATCCAACGGCCGAGGAGGGAGATAATCCATCACTAGAAAACTGTAGTCACGGTCAGCGCCAACTGCCCACACCCGGGGTACGGTGACGGTTTTACTGCGAGACAATAACTCCAGTTGGTCGGCTTCGGCGGTAAAACCGGGAAGCAATTCTCTTTCATCACATTTGACGAAAAAGTCACGTCCTGCATAGCGCAAATGCCATGCGGCATGGACTTCCCCGCCAGGCAGTTCATTACGCAGTTCGATTTCGCCTTCACCTAACTGCTCGCTCAAAAGACGACTGATTACCTGCCACATGATGTCTCTCCCATGCTGTCTGCCAGATCATAAGGTTAGCGCAAGAATAAGGTGTAAAAACACGAGCTAACGCACACCACAGACTGATTATTGCCCAAAAATCTTTATTTGTTGCTATTCCATTCCTCCCAGGTGGTGATCCTTATCTCGGGGTCTTTGCCTGTAGCACTCTGGGCGAGTCCGGCAACGAGTTCTCTTATCTCATCTTCGTTTTGCATACTGATAAGTCCAAAGGTATTCGTCCCGAGTTCATGGATATTCCCATCATCGTCTGTCATGGTCAGTGAAAAGCCATCGCGTGTCAGAAAGTTATTTAACTCATTAATTTCAGTTAATGTATCTTCATGCAACATGACGGTAATGACATAACGGACAAGATCGCCACCAGCCATAATTCACCTCTTTGTTATCACGTGATTTTTTAGCATAGTCGCAGAAACGCATTGCCGACAGGTTTGTGGTGATTCCCCCAACCGAGGGGGGAATGTCTCGATTAGCGGGAAAGGTAAGCGTAAATTTTTTGTGTATCGTCATGGGAGCACAGGCGTGTTCCTTGATTGAGTGTTGCGGCACTACCGGCAGCCACGCCAAAACGAACCATTTCATCAAGCGAGGCATTTTCTGCCAGCTTCAGCGTCATAGCCCCAACCATGCTGTCGCCAGCACCGACTGTACTTTGGCTTTTTAGCGGCGGTGGCACAACCTGAATGCAGTTTTCGCTATCTACCCCCAACGCTCCTTGTGGACCAAGGGAAACGACGACCCGTTTGGCCTTACCACTATTAACAATTTCCTGCGCGGCTTTACGCACATCATCGGGTTGAGTGAGTTCGCGACCTACCAGTGCGCTGAGTTCTTTTTGGTTAGGTTTAACTAACTCGATATTGCCAATCGCCAGTGCTGCGCTTAAGGCTTCGCCGGAACTGTCGACGATGCAGCGTATTCCTTGTTTTTGCGCAGCAGAAATAAGCTGCGTTAACTTTTCCAGTTTCACGCCTGGTGGCAGGCTTCCACTAATAACCAGAATAGCCCCTGACTCGATTTCCAGAACTTGTTCTTCAAGTTGACGAAATTCATCTTCGCTTAAAGCTGCGCCGGGCATGACAAAGCGATACTGCTCACCGCTGGATTCCACATGTACATGCAGATTCTGGCGGGTCCAGTCCTTCGCTTCGACAGTGGCAACAGGGACATTTTCATCGGCCAGCAGAGCGACGAGATGTTCGCCGGTCGCGCCGCCGGCCGGGAATATAGCCGTCGCGCTCCCGCCCAGATGAGCAATAGCGCGAGCGACATTAATACCGCCACCACCTGGTTCAAACACGGGGGCAGTACAGCGCAGTTTTCCTTCGGGGTAAATTTGCGGGGTAATTGTTGCGCTATCGAGAGAGGGCGCAAGTGTCAACGTATAGATACGTACCATCATTTCCTCCTATAGGCTGATTTCAGTCTGGCACTGAATCAGTGGAAAGTGAAGGAATTAACAATATGATTTATTAGATATTTATATAAAATTAATAAGGTAAAGATATATAAATAAATATCTGTTTTCGCAACGCGCTTATTCAAAAAATGAAATAAGAAGTCATTGCTAAGTTTTTCACTCCTTTTTATAATTTGTCACCTTTCCAGGGACGCTACTCTTTGATCCTTAAGAAAGTTTCCGGGACCGCGATGGTCTCTTTTTTTGTTGTACGGACTTTTAATAAATGAAGCTTTTGAAGACAGTTCCTGCCATCGTTATGTTGGCGGGGGGTATGTTTGCGTCTCTGACTGCAACTGCCGATGATTCCGTTTTTACTGTCATGGACGATCCTGCCAGCGCAAAAAAACCTTTCGAAGGTAATCTGAATGCAGGTTACCTTGCACAATCAGGCAACACGAAAAGTTCCTCACTGACGGCTGATACCACTATGACTTGGTATGGGCAGACGACTGCCTGGTCGCTGTGGGGAAATGCCAGCAATACTTCTTCTAATGATGAGCGTTCTTCGGAAAAATATGCAGTTGGTGGGCGTAGCCGTTTTAATTTAACTGATTATGACTATCTGTTTGGTCAGGCAAGTTGGCTGACAGACCGTTATAACGGCTATCGGGAACGAGATGTATTGACTGCGGGTTATGGTCGCCAGTTTTTAAATGGCCCGGTACACAGCTTCCGCTTTGAATTCGGTCCTGGCGTGCGTTACGACAAATATACCGATAATGCCAGTGAAACGCAGCCGCTGGGGTATGCCTCCGGAGCCTATGCGTGGCAGTTGACCGACAACGCTAAATTTACCCAGGGTGTATCGGTTTTTGGTGCTGAAGACACTACGCTGAACTCGGAAAGTGCATTAAATGTTGCCATCAATGAACATTTTGGTCTGAAGGTGGCCTACAACGTTACATGGAACTCTGAACCGCCTGAGTCTGCGCCGGAACATACCGATCGCCGCACCACGTTATCGCTGGGCTACAGGATGTAATAATGTGCCGGGCCGTGTTCTGCGGTCTGGCTGCATTGTTTGTTGATAGCGCCTCACCGTTCAGCCCCAAATCATCGCTGCCCAGCGCAGCAACAGCATCGCGCCGCAAATAGACAGCAGGACGACCACCATCTTCCAGTGTTTTTTGTTGAAACGTTTTGTCGGCATGCGTTTTTCCAGGGGATTTCCAGTCTTCAATAATCGAGTGTAACAAAAGGGTCAGGTGTTGCCTGTATTGATTTATATCATATCAAACATGATGATTGTCGCTTTGCCCGATAACAATTACCGTGTAAACTGCCAAGCGGTATTATCAGAAAGTGGGTGTAGGTCTGGCATCGCCAATCAGCATGCTGTGACATATTTCGCAGAGTGAAGCGGGAATCAGCCCAAACCTTTTTGATAAATTTCATATGAATCTTTGTATGTGATCTTTCGTGTGGGTCACCACTGCAAATAAGGATATAACATGCCTGTTATTACTCTTCCTGATGGCAGCCAACGCCATTACGACCACGCTGTAAGCCCCATGGATGTTGCGCTGGACATTGGTCCAGGTCTGGCGAAAGCCTGTATCGCAGGGCGCGTTAATGGCGAACTGGTAGATGCGTGCGATTTGATTGAAAACGACGCTAAACTGGCGATCATTACCGCTAAAGACGAAGAAGGTCTGGAGATCATTCGTCACTCCTGCGCGCACCTGTTAGGGCACGCAATTAAACAACTTTGGCCGCATACCAAAATGGCAATCGGCCCGGTTATTGACAACGGTTTCTATTACGACGTTGATCTTGACCGCACGTTAACCCAGGAAGATGTCGAAGCACTCGAGAAGCGGATGCATGAGCTTGCTGAGAAAAACTACGACGTCATTAAGAAGAAAGTCAGCTGGCACGAAGCGCGTGAAACGTTCGTTAAACGCGGCGAGAGCTATAAAGTCTCCATCCTGGACGAAAACATCGCCCATGATGACCAGCCTGGCCTCTATTTCCACGAAGAATATGTCGATATGTGCCGCGGTCCGCACGTACCGAATATGCGTTTCTGCCACCATTTCAAACTGATGAAAACGGCAGGGGCCTACTGGCGCGGCGACAGCAACAACAAAATGTTGCAACGTATTTATGGTACTGCGTGGGCAGATAAAAAAGCCCTCAACGCGTATCTGCAGCGTCTGGAAGAAGCCGCTAAACGCGACCACCGTAAAATCGGTAAACAGCTCGACCTGTACCATATGCAGGAAGAAGCGCCGGGTATGGTGTTCTGGCACAATGACGGCTGGACCATCTTCCGTGAACTGGAAGTGTTCGTTCGCTCTAAACTGAAAGAGTACCAGTATCAGGAAGTTAAAGGTCCGTTTATGATGGACCGCGTCCTGTGGGAAAAAACCGGTCACTGGGAAAACTATAAAGATGCAATGTTCACCACCTCTTCTGAGAACCGTGAATACTGCATTAAGCCGATGAACTGTCCGGGTCACGTACAAATCTTTAACCAGGGGCTGAAGTCGTATCGCGATCTGCCGCTGCGTATGGCCGAGTTCGGTAGCTGCCACCGTAACGAGCCGTCAGGATCCCTGCACGGCCTGATGCGCGTGCGTGGTTTTACCCAGGATGACGCGCATATCTTCTGTACTGAAGAACAAATTCGCGATGAAGTTAACGGATGTATCCGTTTAGTCTATGATATGTACAGCACTTTTGGCTTCGAGAAGATCGTGGTCAAGCTTTCCACTCGTCCTGAAAAACGTATTGGCAGTGACGAAATGTGGGATCGTGCTGAGGCGGACCTGGCAGTTGCGCTGGAAGAAAACAACATCCCGTTTGAGTATCAACTGGGTGAAGGCGCGTTCTACGGTCCGAAAATTGAATTTACCCTGTATGACTGCCTCGATCGTGCATGGCAGTGCGGTACAGTACAGCTGGACTTCTCCTTACCGTCTCGTCTGAGCGCTTCCTATGTAGGCGAAGACAACGAGCGTAAGGTTCCGGTAATGATTCACCGTGCAATTCTTGGGTCGATGGAACGTTTCATCGGTATCCTGACCGAAGAGTTCGCTGGTTTCTTCCCGACCTGGCTTGCGCCGGTTCAGGTTGTTATCATGAACATTACGGATTCACAGTCTGAATACGTTAACGAATTGACGCAAAAACTATCAAATGCGGGCATTCGTGTTAAAGCAGACTTGAGAAATGAGAAGATTGGCTTTAAAATCCGCGAGCACACTTTGCGTCGCGTCCCATATATGCTGGTCTGTGGTGATAAAGAGGTGGAATCTGGCAAAGTTGCCGTTCGCACCCGCCGTGGTAAAGACCTGGGAAGCATGGACGTAAATGAAGTGATCGAGAAGCTGCAACAAGAGATTCGCAGCCGCAGTCTTAAACAATTGGAGGAATAAGGTATTAAAGGCGGAAAACGAGTTCAAACGGCGCGTCCTAACCGTATCAATGGCGAAATTCGCGCCCAGGAAGTTCGCTTAACAGGTTTGGAAGGCGAGCAGCTTGGTATTGTGAGTCTGAGAGAAGCTCTGGAGAAAGCTGAAGAAGCCGGAGTAGACTTAGTCGAGATCAGCCCTAACGCCGAGCCGCCGGTTTGTCGTATAATGGATTACGGCAAATTCCTCTATGAAAAGAGCAAGTCTTCTAAGGAACAGAAGAAAAAGCAAAAAGTTATCCAGGTTAAGGAAATTAAATTCCGTCCTGGTACAGATGAAGGCGACTATCAGGTAAAACTCCGCAGCCTGATTCGCTTTCTCGAAGAGGGTGATAAAGCCAAAATCACGCTGCGTTTCCGCGGTCGTGAGATGGCGCACCAGCAAATCGGTATGGAAGTGCTTAATCGCGTGAAAGACGATTTGCAAGAACTGGCAGTGGTCGAATCCTTCCCAACGAAGATCGAAGGCCGCCAGATGATCATGGTGCTCGCTCCTAAGAAGAAACAGTAAGGCCATCAAGTAATCATTCCTGTGGGCCTCGGCTCACAGGGTGATTCGCCTTTGTTTCTGTTTATCAACAATGCGAAGTGGAAGTTATTAAAATGCCAAAAATTAAGACCGTACGCGGTGCTGCTAAGCGCTTCAAAAAAACCGGTAAAGGTGGTTTTAAGCACAAGCACGCTAACCTGCGTCACATTCTGACCAAAAAAGCGACCAAACGTAAACGTCACCTGCGTCCGAAAGCCATGGTTTCCAAAGGCGATCTGGGCTTGGTAATCGCGTGCCTGCCGTACGCATAAGCCGTTAACGTTTTTTAACTTTTTAATTAGAATATAGATACAGGAGAGCACATATGGCTCGCGTAAAACGTGGTGTTATTGCACGCGCACGTCACAAGAAAATTTTGAAACAAGCTAAAGGCTACTACGGTGCGCGTTCTCGCGTATACCGCGTTGCCTTCCAGGCTGTTATCAAAGCTGGTCAGTATGCTTACCGTGACCGTCGTCAACGTAAGCGTCAGTTCCGTCAACTGTGGATTGCGCGTATCAACGCAGCAGCACGTCAGAACGGTATTTCTTACAGCAAATTCATCAATGGCCTGAAAAAAGCCTCTGTTGAAATCGACCGTAAGATCCTTGCTGATATCGCAGTATTCGACAAAGTAGCGTTCACCGCTCTGGTTGAAAAAGCGAAAGCAGCTCTGGCATAAGCCAGTTGAAAGAGGGAGCTAGTCTCCCTCTTTTCGTTTCAACGCCATCAAAACATTGACTTTTATCGCTGTAGCCTTTTCAATAAAGGTCTTTTGAAAAGTACCAAAAGGTAACGCAAGCAATGAATGCTGCTATTTTCCGCTTCTTTTTTTACTTTAGCACCTGACTCCAGGAGGCTAGCGCGTGAGAAGAGAAACGGAAAACAGCGCCTGAAAGCCTCCCAGTGGAGGCTTTTTTTGTATGCGCGTTTTGAAAAATAAAAAGCCTGTCTCATCAGGCGTAATTGTCGCAGCCAGTCTGGACACGGCCAGCGCGGAGAAACCGGAGCGTACTTAAGTACGTGAGGATTTCGAGCACTGCCCGGGACCAAAATGGCAAGTAAAATAGCCTGATGGGATAGGCTCTAAGTCCAACGAACCAGTGTCACCACTGACACAATGAGGAAAACCATGTCACATCTCGCAGAACTGGTTGCCAGTGCGAAGGCGGCCATTAGCCAGGCGTCAGATGTTGCCGCGTTAGACAATGTGCGCGTCGAATATTTGGGTAAAAAAGGGCACTTAACCCTTCAGATGACGACCCTGCGTGAGCTGCCGCCAGAAGAGCGTCCGGCAGCTGGTGCGGTTATCAACGAAGCGAAAGAGCAAGTTCAGCAGGCGCTGAATGCGCGTAAAGCTGAACTGGAAAGCGCAGCGCTGAATGCGCGTCTGGCTGCGGAAACTATCGATGTTTCCCTCCCTGGTCGTCGTATCGAAAACGGTGGCCTGCACCCGGTTACCCGCACTATCGACCGTATCGAAAGTTTCTTCGGTGAGCTTGGCTTTACCGTGGCAACCGGGCCGGAAATCGAAGACGATTATCATAACTTCGATGCTCTGAACATTCCTGGTCACCACCCGGCGCGCGCTGACCACGACACTTTCTGGTTTGACGCTACCCGCCTGCTGCGTACCCAGACCTCTGGCGTACAGATCCGCACCATGAAAGCCCAGCAGCCGCCGATTCGTATTATCGCGCCTGGCCGCGTTTACCGTAACGACTACGACCAGACTCACACGCCGATGTTCCATCAGATGGAAGGTCTGATTGTTGATACCAACATCAGCTTTACCAACCTGAAAGGCACGCTGCACGACTTCCTGCGTAACTTCTTTGAAGAAGATTTGCAGATTCGCTTCCGTCCTTCCTACTTCCCGTTCACCGAACCTTCTGCAGAAGTGGACGTCATGGGTAAAAACGGTAAATGGCTGGAAGTACTGGGCTGCGGGATGGTGCATCCGAACGTGCTGCGTAATGTTGGCATCGATCCGGAAGTTTACTCCGGTTTCGCCTTCGGTATGGGGATGGAGCGTCTGACCATGTTGCGTTACGGCGTCACCGACCTGCGTTCATTCTTCGAAAACGATCTGCGTTTCCTCAAACAGTTTAAATAAGGCAGGAATAGATTATGAAATTCAGTGAACTGTGGTTACGCGAATGGGTGAACCCGGCGATCGATAGTGATGCGCTGGCGAATCAAATCACGATGGCGGGCCTGGAAGTTGACGGTGTAGAACCGGTTGCCGGTAGCTTCCACGGCGTGGTCGTTGGTGAAGTGGTTGAATGTGCGCAGCATCCGAATGCTGACAAACTGCGAGTGACCAAAGTCAATGTCGGTGGCGATCGCCTGCTGGACATCGTCTGCGGCGCGCCAAACTGTCGTCAGGGCCTGCGTGTGGCGGTAGCAACTATTGGTGCTGTACTGCCGGGCGATTTCAAAATTAAAGCCGCGAAACTGCGCGGTGAACCGTCTGAAGGGATGCTGTGCTCCTTCTCTGAGCTGGGTATTTCTGACGATCATAACGGTATTATCGAACTGCCTGCGGATGCGCCAATTGGCACCGACATCCGTGAATACCTGAAACTTGATGACAACACCATCGAAATCAGTGTGACGCCAAACCGTGCCGACTGCTTAGGCATTATCGGCGTAGCGCGTGATGTTGCCGTGCTGAACCAGCTTCCGCTGGTTGAACCGGAAATTGTCCCGGTTGGTGCAACCATCGATGACACGCTGCCGATTGCGGTAGAATCGCCGGAAGCCTGCCCGCGTTATCTTGGCCGCGTAGTAAAAGGCATTAACGTTAAAGCGCCAACTCCGCTGTGGATGAAAGAAAAACTGCGTCGTTGCGGGATTCGTTCTATCGATGCAGTGGTTGACGTCACCAACTACGTGCTGCTCGAACTGGGTCAGCCGATGCACGCTTTCGACAAAGATCGCATTGAAGGCGGCATTGTGGTGCGGATGGCGAAAGAGGGCGAAACGCTGGTACTGCTCGACGGTACCGAAGCGAAGCTGAACGCTGACACCCTGGTCATCGCCGACCACAACAAGGCGCTGGCGATGGGCGGTATCTTCGGTGGCGAACACTCTGGAGTGAATGACGAAACGCAAAACGTCCTGCTGGAATGCGCGTTCTTCAGCCCGCTGTCTATCACCGGTCGTGCTCGTCGTCATGGCCTGCATACTGATGCTTCTCACCGTTATGAGCGTGGTGTTGATCCGGCACTGCAGCACAAAGCAATGGAACGTGCGACCCGTCTGCTGATCGATATCTGCGGCGGTGAAGCTGGCCCGGTTATCGATATCACTAACGAAGCAACGTTGCCGAAGCGTGCGACCATCACTCTGCGTCGTAGCAAATTGGATCGTCTGATCGGCCATCATATTGCCGATGCACAGGTGACTGACATTCTGCGTCGTCTCGGCTGTGAAGTGACCGAAGGCAAGGACGAGTGGCAGGCTGTTGCACCGAGCTGGCGTTTCGACATGGAGATTGAAGAAGATCTGGTCGAAGAAGTGGCGCGTGTTTACGGCTACAACAACATCCCGGATGAACCGGTGCAGGCGAGCCTGATTATGGGGACTCACCGTGAAGCCGATTTGTCACTCAAGCGCGTGAAAACGCTGCTCAACGACAAAGGCTATCAGGAAGTGATCACCTATAGCTTCGTTGATCCGAAAGTGCAGCAGATGATCCACCCGGGCGTTGAAGCCTTACTGCTGCCAAGCCCGATTTCCGTTGAAATGTCGGCAATGCGTCTTTCTCTGTGGACCGGTCTGCTGGCAACTGTAGTGTACAACCAGAACCGTCAGCAAAACCGTGTGCGCATTTTTGAAAGCGGTCTGCGCTTCGAGCCAGATACGCAGGCGCCATTGGGCATTCGTCAGGATCTGATGTTAGCCGGTGTGATTTGCGGTAACCGTTACGAAGAGCACTGGAACCTGGCAAAAGAGACTGTTGATTTCTATGATTTGAAAGGCGATCTTGAATCCGTTCTCGACCTGACCGGTAAACTGGCTGATGTTGAGTTCCGTGCAGAAGCGAATCCGGCACTGCATCCGGGACAATCCGCAGCGATTTATCTGAAAGGTGAACGTATTGGTTTTGTTGGGGTTGTTCATCCTGAACTGGAACGTAAACTGGATCTTAACGGTCGCACTCTGGTGTTTGAACTGGAGTGGAACAAGCTCGCAGACCGTGTGGTGCCTCAAGCGCGCGAGATTTCGCGCTTCCCGGCGAACCGTCGTGACATCGCGGTTGTGGTTGCAGAAAACGTTCCCGCAGCGGATATTTTATCCGAATGTAAGAAAGTTGGCGTAAATCAGGTAGTTGGCGTAAACTTGTTTGACGTGTACCGCGGTAAGGGTGTTGCGGAGGGGTATAAGAGCCTCGCCATAAGCCTGATCCTGCAAGATACCAGCCGTACACTCGAAGAAGAGGAGATTGCCGCTACCGTCGCCAAATGTGTAGAGGCATTAAAAGAGCGATTCCAGGCATCATTGAGGGATTGAACCTATGGCGCTTACAAAAGCTGAAATGTCAGAATATCTGTTTGATAAGCTTGGGCTTAGCAAGCGGGATGCCAAAGAACTGGTTGAACTGTTTTTCGAAGAGATCCGTCGCGCTCTGGAAAACGGCGAGCAGGTGAAACTCTCTGGTTTTGGTAACTTCGATCTGCGTGATAAGAATCAACGCCCGGGACGTAACCCGAAAACGGGCGAGGATATTCCCATTACAGCACGGCGCGTGGTGACCTTCAGACCCGGGCAGAAGTTAAAAAGCCGGGTCGAAAACGCCACACCCAAAGACGAGTAATCTGATCTAACTAAAAAGGCCGCTCTGCGGCCTTTTTTCTTTTCACTGTCGAAGAGTCACCGTAAAATCAACGGAATGACACTTCAGCAGAACGGATACCATGCTGACACTTGCCCGCCAACAACAGCGACAAAATATTCGCTGGTTATTATGCCTGTCAGTTTTGATGCTGCTGGCGCTTCTCTTAAGCCTTTGCGCTGGTGAACAATGGATTTCACCTGCCGACTGGTTCACTCCTCGTGGCGAACTGTTCGTCTGGCAAATTCGCCTGCCACGTACCTTGGCTGTATTGCTGGTTGGCGCGGCGCTGGCGTTATCAGGCGCGGTCATGCAGGCGCTGTTTGAAAACCCTCTTGCGGAGCCGGGGCTGCTTGGCGTCTCTAACGGCGCTGGAGTGGGGCTTATCGCCGCTGTATTGCTCGGACAAGGGCAGTTACCGAACTGGGCGCTGGGGCTGTGTGCGATTGCTGGCGCGCTTATTATCACCTTAATTCTCTTGCGTTTTGCCCGCCGTCATCTTTCAACCAGCCGATTACTGCTGGCTGGTGTTGCGCTGGGTATCATCTGTAGCGCGTTAATGACGTGGGCCATCTACTTTTCCACGTCTGTTGATTTACGCCAACTGATGTACTGGATGATGGGCGGCTTTGGGGGTGTAGACTGGCGGCAAAGTTGGCTGATGGTGGCCTTGATTCCGGTGTTGTTGTGGATTTGCTGTCAGTCCCGCCCAATGAATATGTTAGCTCTGGGTGAAATTTCGGCGCGACAACTGGGGTTACCACTGTGGCTCTGGCGCAATGTGCTGGTCGCGGCTACCGGTTGGATGGTCGGTGTCAGTGTGGCGTTGGCTGGCGCTATTGGGTTTATTGGCCTGGTTATCCCGCATATTCTGCGGCTGTGCGGATTAACCGATCACCGGGTATTACTTCCCGGCTGCGCGCTGGCAGGTGCTACTGCGTTGCTGCTTGCCGATATTGTTGCTCGACTGGCGCTGGCTTCCGCAGAGTTACCGATTGGTGTGGTCACCGCCACCCTGGGGGCGCCGGTGTTTATCTGGTTATTGTTAAAAGCAGGACGTTAGCCGCATAAAGACGGTCTATGATTAAAAGCTAAGATTTTTTACTGACCTTTTCCAGGAGACACGATGCAAGATCCCATTCTGACCACCGTAGTGAAGACGATTGACGGGGAAGTGACCACGCTGGAGAAATATGCCGGTAATGTGCTGCTGATTGTCAATGTCGCTTCAAAGTGTGGCTTAACGCCGCAATATGAACAGTTGGAGAACATCCAGAAAGCCTGGGCCGATCGTGGTTTCGTCGTGCTGGGATTTCCGTGCAACCAGTTCCTTGAACAAGAACCAGGTAGTGATGAAGAAATTAAAACTTATTGCACCACCACCTGGGGCGTGACGTTCCCAATGTTCAGTAAAATTGAGGTCAATGGCGAAGGTCGTCATCCGCTATATCAAAAATTGATTGCCGCAGCGCCGACGGCGGTGGCACCGGAAGAGAGCGGTTTCTACGCGCGAATGGCCAGCAAAGGCCGTGCGCCACTGTACCCTGATGATATTTTGTGGAATTTTGAAAAGTTTCTGGTGGGTAGAGACGGAAAGGTCATCCAGCGTTTTTCCCCGGATATGACGCCGGAAGATCCTATTGTAATGGAAAGCATTAAACTGGCGTTGGCAAAATAATGTCTATTGTGATGCAGTTACAGGATGTAGCGGAATCAACCCGCCTGGGGCCGCTTTCTGGCGAGGTCCGGGCAGGGGAGATCCTGCATCTGGTGGGTCCGAACGGCGCGGGCAAGAGCACCTTGCTGGCGCGAATGGCGGGGATGACCAGTGGTCAGGGAAGCATTCAGTTTGCAGGTAAACCACTGGATACCTGGCCCGCAACAAAACTCGCCCTGCATCGCGCCTATCTTGCACAACAACAGACACCGCCGTTTGCTATGCCGGTCTGGCATTACCTGACCATGCACCAGCACGATAAAACGCGAACCGATCTGCTAAATGATGTCGCAGGGGCGTTGGCCCTTGATGACAAACTCGGTCGAAGCACCAATCAACTATCCGGTGGTGAATGGCAACGTGTCCGTCTTGCTGCTGTGGTGCTACAAATCACGCCGCAAGCGAATCCGGCAGGTCAATTGCTTCTCCTTGATGAACCCATGAACAGCCTTGATGTTGCCCAGCAAAGCGCGTTAGATAAAATTTTGAGCGCGCTCTGTCAGCAAGGCGTGGCGATTGTGATGAGCAGTCACGATCTTAACCACACATTGCGTCACGCGCATCGGGCGTGGTTACTTAAACAAGGAAAACTGCTTGCCAGTGGGCGGAGAGATGAAGTACTAACGCCGCCGAATCTGGCCCAGGCTTATGGCATGAGCTTCCGTCGTCTGGACATTGAAGGTCACCGAATGCTGATTTCGACCACCTGATTTCATTAGCATCTTGAAAAACGGGTAATTTCGACGCTAAATTAATGCAAGAATAAAAAACAGAGGATTCGTACGGAATGCGTTTCTGCCTAATTTTAATTACAGCACTGTTTCTGGCCGGGTGTAGCCATCATAAAGCGCCGCCGCCAAACGCCAGGCTTTCTGACTCCATTACTGTCATTGCCGGTTTGAACGATCAACTACAGAGCTGGCATGGTACGCCGTATCGTTATGGCGGCATGACTCGACGTGGAGTGGACTGTTCTGGTTTCGTGGTTGTGACGATGCGTGACCGTTTCGACTTACAGTTGCCACGCGAAACAAAACAACAGGCCGCTATCGGTACCCAAATTGATAAAGAAGAATTGCTGCCAGGCGATCTGGTCTTTTTCAAAACAGGTTCCGGGCAAAATGGTTTACACGTGGGTATTTACGATACCAACAATCAATTCATTCACGCCTCTACCAGCAAGGGGGTGATGCGTTCTTCCCTCGATAATGTCTACTGGCAGAAAAATTTCTGGCAGGCGAGACGAATCTAGTATCTCAATAAATGGACGGTGCTGATACCGCACCGTCTGTTAACTCCTGAATACAGTAGTATTTTGCAGACAAAAATACCGCAAATGGAATATTCGTTTATACTCAGGATAATCTAAAAAAAGGACCCCTGAAAAAGTGGTTAACATGGAACAAATGAAAGTTATTCCCTCTGTATTTGTTATGCCTTATGGCCTCAAACTTTTTATCTGGATGTTGAAAAAAATCCGAAGAGAGGGGCTGTTACCATGAAGGGCCTACTGGAGAATCTTTATCATTCTGATTACTATTTTCTACCGATAAGAGACAGCCAACAAAATCTTGTTGGGGTTGAGTTAATAACCCATTTCTCCAGTGACGACGGTACGGTTCGCATCCCGACGACACGGGTTATTGCACAACTTTCAGAGGAGCAGCATTGGCAATTATTTGCCGAAAAGTTGGAATTACTAAAATCATGCCAACATTTTTTCATTCAACATAAACTCTTTGCCTGGATTAATTTAACGCCACAAGTAGCAAAGTTATTATTAGATAGGGATAATTACGCAAGCAAACTATTAAAAATTCCCTTTGCTGAATTGATGATTAATGAAAATTATCCTCATCTTAATGAGGGAAAAGATAATTATGAACTTTTGCACTTATCGCAAATTTTTCCATTGGTTTTGGGAAATTTGGGTGCGGGCAACAGTACAATGAAGGCTGTTTTTGATGGGCTTTTCACTCGCGTCATGCTGGATAAAGGTTTTATTCAGCAACAAATAGTCCATAAATCTTTCGCGCCTTTTATTCGTGCGCTCCATGCGCAAATTTCACCTTGTTGCAATTGTATTATTGCTGCTGGTATTAATACACCGGAGATGTTGGCGCAGATGGTGCCGTTTGGTTTCCATGCTTTTCAGGGATGCTTGTGGCCCGCAGTTCCCGTAAGCCAGATAACAACGCTGGTCCAGCGATAACCCTCTTGTTTGCTGGTGTTTAAGACGAGAGTAACCGTCTACACTATCAAACAGGAGGATCTATGACCCTGTCTTTTATTACCCGCTGGCGTGATGAATTGCCGGCAACATATACATCGCTTTCCCCTACGCCTTTAAATAATGCCCGGTTGATTTGGTATAACGCCGAACTGGCTAATACGCTGGGTGTTCCATCGTCGCTGTTTGAAAGTGGCGCGGGTGTCTGGGGCGGCGAAACTTTACTGCCAGGCATGTCGCCACTGGCCCAGGTCTACAGTGGCCACCAGTTTGGTGTCTGGGCGGGGCAGCTTGGCGACGGGCGCGGTATTTTACTCGGCGAGCAACAGTTTGCCGACGGCACCACCATGGACTGGCATCTGAAAGGTGCGGGGCTGACGCCTTATTCGCGGATGGGCGACGGACGTGCGGTTTTACGTTCAACAATTCGCGAAAGTCTTGCCAGTGAGGCAATGCATCACCTTGGCATTCCGACGACACGCGCCTTAAGCATTGTTACCAGCGATACGCCGGTTTACCGGGAGACGGTCGAATCAGGAGCGATGCTGATGCGCGTAGCGCAGAGTCATTTGCGATTTGGCCACTTTGAACACTTTTACTATCGTCGGGAACCGGAAAAAGTTCGCCAGCTGGCTGACTTCGCCATTCGCTATTACTGGCCGCATCTTCAGGATGAAGAGGATAAATACCGCCTCTGGTTTACCGATATTGTCGCACGTACGGCTTCGTTAATCGCCAGCTGGCAGACAGTCGGTTTTGCTCACGGGGTGATGAACACGGATAACATGTCGATTCTCGGGCTGACGCTGGATTATGGTCCATTTGCTTTCCTCGATGATTATGAACCGGGCTTTATTTGTAATCACTCTGATCATCAGGGACGTTACAGCTTTGATAATCAACCTGCCGTTGCGTTGTGGAATTTACAGCGTCTGGCGCAGACATTGTCGCCGTTTATCACTGTCGACGCGTTAAACGAGGCACTGGAAAGCTATCAACAGGTTTTGTTGACGCATTATGGAAAACGTATGCGGCAGAAGCTGGGCTTTATGACGGAGCAAAAAGAGGATAATGCGCTACTGAATGAATTGTTCAGTCTGATGGCGCAAGAGCGCAGTGATTATACTCGCACATTCCGCATGTTAAGCCTGACCGAGCAGCACAGTGCGGCTTCACCGCTGCGCGATGAGTTTATTGACCGCGAGGCGTTTGATGACTGGTTTACGCGTTATCGGGCGCGCTTGCAACAAGACGGAGTTGCCGATAGTGAACGTCAGCAACTGATGCAGAGCGTCAATCCTGCGCTGGTATTGCGAAACTGGCTGGCACAACGCGCTATTGAGGCGGCAGAAAAGGGCGATATGACAGAATTACAACGTCTGCATGAAGCGTTGCGAAATCCTTTCAGCGACAGGGATGATGACTATGTCAGTCGTCCACCTGACTGGGGTAAACGGCTGGAAGTCAGCTGCTCGAGTTAAAGGCTACTTGGTCAACAGCAGCTTGCCAGCCTGAGTTTTACGGAGCAGATATTCTTGCCCGTCATGATCGATAATCAGTTTGCCATTAGGACCTAACAGTGTCTGGCTGGTAATTCGCCGAATGGGCTGCGGGGAAGCGGTCTTGTGATTGGCATCCGTTTCAGGCGTGAGTTTTCTGCTATCCGTATAACGCATAAAAATTAATAATAATTGATATAACAATGATTCTTATTATCAATATTATGGCAAACCAGAGCAAGCAGTAATTTGTTGAGAAGACAACAAGTTGCGCAGAAATGCCCATTCCGTCAGGAATGGGCACGCATTCAGAAGCGGGAATCTACCGCAGAGGCGAGTTTTTCGACCAGGCGTTCAGTATCTTCCCAACCTAAACAAGGATCGGTAATCGACTGACCGTAGGTGAGCGGCTGACCGCTGACGATTTTTTGTGTACCTTCGCGCAGGAAACTTTCTGCCATAATTCCGGCAATTGCCGTGGAGCCATTGCGGATTTGCTGGCAAACATCTTCACAGACTTCTAACTGACGGCGGTGCTGCTTCTGGCAGTTACCGTGGCTGAAATCAACCACCAGATGTTCAGGTAAATCAAACTCGTGAAGCGTATCGCAGGCTGCGGCGATATCATCGGCATGGTAGTTCGGTTTTTTGCCGCCACGCATAATAATATGGCCGTATGGGTTGCCGCTGGTCTGATAGATGGTCATCTGACCGTTTTTGTCTGGCGAGAGGAACATATGGCTGGCACGGGCTGCGCGGATAGCATCCATGGCAATCCGCGTGTTGCCATCGGTACCATTTTTAAAACCTACCGGACAGGAGAGCGCTGACGCCATTTCACGGTGGATTTGGCTCTCGGTGGTACGTGCGCCAATTGCGCCCCAGCTAATTAAGTCAGCAATAAACTGACCGGTCACCATATCGAGGAACTCGGTCGCGGTGGGAACGCCCAGTTCATTTACCTGCAACAGCAACTTACGTGCCATTTCAAGGCCGTGATTAACGCGATAGCTGCCGTTTAAATCCGGATCGGAGATGAGTCCTTTCCAGCCAACAACGGTACGCGGTTTTTCAAAATAGGTGCGCATTACAATTTCCAGTCGTGACTGGTACTGGTTGCGCAACGCCTGCAGACGGGTGGCATACTCCATGGCAGCGGTCAGATCGTGGATCGAGCAGGGCCCAATAATGACCAATAGCCGCTTGTCTTCACCGTTCAGTATTTTTTCAATTCTGCGGCGGGAATCAATGACATGGTTGGCGACGCCAGGCGTTACGGGATACCGTAGCGCGAGTTCGGCGGGCGTTACCAGGCTCTCGATACGCGCAGTACGGAGTTCGTCAGTTCTGTTCATTACAAGTCTCAGAAATTTGTTGCTTCAACGGCAGGACTACCGGGAAGTGATGCGCATCACGATAAACCAATCGCAGCTGATTTCAAGTGCGAGGTGTGTCACACCTCGCCGGGTGGTTAGCATGATAACAAAAAAATAGGCTAATGCACTAGTTCTCTAGTACATTCGACGGCTTAGGCCCATGATATCGAGGATCTTGGTGGCAATCTCTTCTACCGAATAATTGGTACTGTTAATCCACGGGATCTGATTTTTACGGTACAACGCTTCCACTTCCGCAACCTCCATCCTGCACTGGCGAAGCGAGGCATAGCGACTGTTCTCCCGACGCTCTTCGCGAATCGCCGCCAGACGCTCAGGGTCGATAGTCAGTCCGAACAATTTATGCTGAAGCGGTTTGAGCGACGCGGGCAGCACCAGATTATCCATGTCATCGGCAATAAAGGGATAGTTTGCCGCGCGGATACCAAACTGCATCGCCAGATACAGGCTGGTGGGGGTTTTACCACAACGAGAAACGCCGAGCAGGATCACCTGAGCCTGGTCCAGATTGCGCAACGAAATGCCGTCGTCATGGGCGAGGGTGTAATCAATCGCCGCAATGCGCGCATCATATTTATTGAGATTATTAGGGTTCAGGCCATGGGTACGATGAGCAATCGGCGTCGGGTCCAGTTTCATCTCTTGTTGTAGCGGGGCAACCAGCGCCTGCACAATATCCTGGCAAAAACCTTCGCTTTGCAAAATGATGGCGCGGATTTCCGGTAGCACAATGGAGTAAAAAACCAGCGGGCGCACACCTGTCTGGTGATAAATTGCGTCAATCTGATCTTTCACCGCCCGAGCACGGCTCTCATTTTCGACAAACGGCAGCGTAATGCTGCTGATAGTAACGGGAAATTGTGACATCACTGCGTGTCCTAATACCTCCGCAGTTATAGCCGTACCATCAGAAATATAAAAAACGTGGCGATCAACAGCATTATCCATTTTGTTCTTCCCGTGATGCAGACATAATTCTATGAAAGCATAAATTAAAAACGTACAGAAGCGTAGAAGGTTATGCCTGGTTTATAAAATGAACCTTCAATTTTATATTTTATGAAAACAGTATTTCATTTTTACGCTTTCGTTTATACCGATGGTTTATGTGGAAATTACTGAAGATAGCGGATTTGCGCAACGCTGGGATCTGTCTTAAAAAGTAAAAAAATATATTTGCTTGAACGATTCACCGTTTTTTTCATCCGGTTAAATATGCAAAGATAAATACGCAGAAATGTGTTTCTCAAACCGTTCATTTATCACAAAAGGATTGTTCGATGTCCAACAATGGCTCGTCACCGCTGGTGCTTTGGTATAACCAACTCGGCATGAATGATGTAGACAGGGTTGGGGGCAAAAATGCCTCCCTGGGTGAAATGATTACTAACCTTTCCGGAATGGGCGTTTCCGTTCCGAATGGTTTCGCCACAACCGCCGACGCGTTTAACCAGTTTCTGGACCAAAGCGGCGTAAACCAGCGCATCTATGAACTGCTGGATAAAACGGATATTGACGATGTTACCCAGCTTGCGAAAGCGGGCGCGCAAATCCGCCAGTGGATTATCGACACTCCCTTCCAGCCTGAGCTGGAAAACGCCATCCGCGAAGCCTATGCACAGCTTTCCGCCGATGACGAAAATGCCTCTTTTGCGGTGCGTTCCTCCGCCACCGCAGAAGATATGCCGGACGCCTCTTTTGCCGGTCAGCAGGAAACCTTCCTCAACGTTCAGGGTTTTGACGCCGTTCTCGTGGCAGTGAAACATGTCTTTGCTTCTCTGTTTAACGATCGCGCCATCTCTTATCGTGTGCATCAGGGTTACGATCACCGTGGCGTGGCACTCTCCGCCGGTGTTCAGCGGATGGTGCGCTCCGACCTCGCATCTTCTGGGGTGATGTTCTCCATTGATACCGAATCCGGCTTTGACCAGGTGGTGTTTATCACTTCCGCATGGGGCCTGGGTGAAATGGTCGTGCAGGGCGCGGTTAACCCGGATGAGTTTTACGTGCATAAACCGACACTGGCAGCGAATCGCCCGGCTATCGTGCGCCGCACCATGGGGTCGAAAAAAATCCGCATGGTCTACGCGCCGACCCAGGAGCACGGCAAGCAGGTTAAAATTGAAGATGTACCGCAGGAACAGCGTGACATCTTCTCGTTGACCAACGAAGAAGTGCAGGAACTGGCAAAACAGGCCGTACAAATTGAGAAACACTACGGTCGCCCGATGGATATTGAGTGGGCGAAAGATGGCCACACCGGTAAATTGTTTATCGTGCAGGCGCGTCCAGAAACTGTACGTTCTCGCGGTCAGGTGATGGAACGTTATACGTTGCATTCACAGGGCAAGATTATCGCCGAAGGCCGCGCTATCGGTCATCGCATCGGCGCGGGTCCGGTGAAAGTCATTCATGACATCAGCGAAATGAACCGCATCGAACCTGGCGACGTGCTGGTTACTGACATGACCGACCCGGACTGGGAACCGATCATGAAGAAAGCGTCTGCCATCGTCACCAACCGTGGCGGTCGTACCTGTCACGCGGCAATTATCGCTCGTGAACTGGGTATTCCGGCGGTAGTGGGCTGCGGTGATGCGACCGAACGGATGAAAGACGGTGAGAACGTCACCGTTTCTTGTGCCGAAGGCGATACCGGTTACGTCTATGCGGAGTTGCTTGAATTCAGTGTGAAAAGCTCCAGCGTGGAAACCATGCCGGACCTGCCACTGAAAGTGATGATGAACGTCGGTAACCCTGACCGTGCGTTTGACTTTGCCTGCCTGCCGAACGAAGGCGTGGGCCTTGCGCGTCTGGAATTTATCATCAACCGCATGATTGGCGTTCACCCCCGCGCACTGCTTGAGTTTGATGACCAGGAACCACAGTTACAAAATGAAATTCGCGAGATGATGAAAGGCTTCGATTCTCCGCGCGAATTTTACGTTGGCCGTCTGACCGAAGGGATCGCGACGCTGGGTGCCGCGTTTTATCCGAAACGCGTGATTGTCCGTCTTTCTGATTTTAAATCCAATGAATACGCCAATCTGGTGGGTGGTGAGCGTTACGAGCCGCATGAGGAGAACCCGATGCTGGGCTTCCGTGGCGCGGGCCGCTACGTTTCTGACAGCTTCCGCGACTGCTTCGCACTGGAGTGTGAAGCGGTGAAACGTGTGCGCAACGACATGGGACTGACCAACGTAGAGATCATGATCCCGTTCGTGCGTACCGTAGACCAGGCGAAAGCAGTGGTTGAAGAACTGGCGCGTCAGGGGCTGAAACGTGGCGAGAACGGGCTGAAAATCATCATGATGTGCGAAATTCCGTCCAACGCCTTGCTGGCTGAACAGTTCCTCGAATATTTCGACGGTTTCTCTATCGGCTCAAACGACATGACACAGCTGGCGCTCGGTCTGGACCGCGACTCCGGCGTGGTGTCTGAACTGTTCGATGAGCGCAACGACGCCGTGAAAGCACTGCTGTCGATGGCGATCCGTGCTGCGAAGAAACAGGGCAAATATGTCGGCATTTGCGGTCAGGGACCGTCTGACCACGAAGACTTTGCTGCATGGCTGATGGAAGAGGGGATCGATAGCCTGTCTCTGAACCCGGACACCGTGGTGCAAACCTGGTTAAGCCTGGCTGAACTGAAGAAATAAAATAAATACCCGGCGGCGTTTTGTCTCCGGGTCCATTTCTATATCCCCACCTTTTATCAACCTACTTCGGGCAAACGCGCTCGTGCAATATAAAAAGCTTCCGGGCATCATCTGAATAATTGGCTGGTGTTCTTTCTGATTTTAATTCGTTTGCGATCCTCTCCACAGAATAATTCTCGATACTGTTTTTTCTCAAAGCCGAATGTGACCACTCGTCAATTTCCTTAAGCATATGCGTAATTTTTTCGTCCAGAGTTCGTTGGATTGCACGAAGTCACTGGCGAGTCCCGTTTTTATACTGTCTTCAACCACAGCATAAAAAGGGATATGGATATGAAAAATTACCGCACCGTTATTCAGACATAAGCGCAGATTATGTAATTCAGAGAATTTATTCGAACTAAAACCGATTTTCTGATTTGTCTGGCTGTACAGAAAACAGGATAAATTCCCTCCGCGAGCGGAGGGAAACAGCTACAGGGATTGCATATGAGTTGCTATTTGAAAGTCCTGATTTGTGCGATTGTCGCACTCGCTATATGGTTTTCCCCCGTCCCTGACGGATTAACACCCTTAACCTGGCACATTCTGGCCATATTCATCACCACTGTGGTGGCGTTTATTCTGCAACCGTTGCCGGTAGGCGCTATCGCGTTAATAGCCATCAGTTTTATTATGCTGACCGGCATGATGAAAACCAGCGAAGCCTTAAAAGGTTTCAGCAGCACCACGGTATGGCTTATTGTCGCCGCATTCCTGTACGCGAAAGGATTCATCAAAACGGGGTTGGGGCGGCGTATCGCCTATTTGCTGATTCGCGGATTTGGCGGCAGCTCGTTACGTCTGGGTTATACATTGGCGCTAAGCGATATGATTATCGCGCCCGCAACGCCATCAAACACAGCGCGAGCAGGGGGAATTTTGTTCCCGATTGTTCGCAGTGTCTCTAACAGCTTTGGATCTGAACCGGATCAAGGGCCGCGTAAAATTGGCGCTTATCTGATGCAGACGGTGTTCCATTCCAACTGTCTCTCATCCTCGATGTTTATGACGGCCAGCGCGCCAAATGCACTCATTGTATCTCTGGCGGCCAGCACCTTATTTGTCGATATCTCATGGGGGATGTGGACGCTAAGCGCACTGGTGCCGGGCATTATCGCTTTTATCACTATGCCGTTGGTCATTTACAAACTCTACCCGCCAGAGATCAAAAAGACGCCAGAAGCCAAAGCGTTGGCACAGGAAGAACTTATCAAAATGGGGCCGGTAACCCGAGATGAGCGCGTGACGATTGGCATTTTCCTGCTTTCATTATTGGCCTGGAGTACATCGAAATGGACTGGTCTGGATGCGACCGCTGTCGCGCTTTCCGGCGTCTGTTTAATGTTGATGACCCGGATTATCACCTGGCAGGATGTGCAGTCAGAGAAGGGGGCCTGGGACATTCTGGTCTGGCTGGGCGTCATGATTTGTATGGCAGATAAGCTCAATCAGCTTGGCCTGTTCAAATGGTTCGCCGTCACAACCTCGGCTCTGTTCACCGGCATTCCCTGGGAAATAACACTGACGGTTTTGCTGATAGTTTACTGCTATTCCCACTATTTCTTTGCCGGAAGTACGCCGCATGTAGTGGCGATGTATGCCGCTTTTGGCAGCGTCTCGGTTGCTGCAGGCGCGCCGCCGATGATGGCTGCTCTGTCACTGGCGTTCGTCACTAACCTGATGAGCGGCATTTCGCATTATGGCAACGGACCCGCAGTCATCTATTACGGCGCTGGCTATGTCTCGCAACGAGAATGGTGGCGGCTGGGCTTTATCGTCATGTTGTTGAACATTGTCATCTGGTTCGGACTGGGGGCGGTGTGGTGGAAAATTCTTGGCCTATGGTAAGTGGCCTGCGGCAAACATCAATCAAGGAATAGTGTATGAACTTAAAAGATATTCAGGTGGCGATCGTCGGCAAATTAAGCGACCGCTTAATGGCTAAAGTTGAATCTACCTTCACCGCATATCGCCTGTGGGAACTGACCGACGCAGACGCTTTTTACACGCAGATCGCGCCGGATATTAAGGCGCTGGTGACCAGTGGTAATCCGGTAATGGGAGCTTCTCGGGCGCTAATTGAAAAATTTCCGAATCTGAAGATTATTGCCAGCAATGGTGTGGGCTATGACCCTATTGATATCGTGGCAGCCAGGGAGCATGGCGTTATCGTCACCAACACCCCTGGCGTGCTTAATGACTGTGTTGCAGACATTGGCATGGCGTTGTTACTCAATGTTGCCCGACGTATTAACATTGCCGATCGTTATGTTCGTGACGGTCGTTGGCCAAACGAAGGGCGTTTCCCGATGGCGACGAAAGTGAGTGGTAAACGTTGCGGAATTGTTGGTCTGGGGAACATTGGTAATGCTGTAGCCCGCCGTGCAGCAGCATTTGAAATGGAAATTCACTATTTCGACCCAAAACCGCATAACAAACCTGAATGGACGGCGCATGATTCGCTGGTTTCTCTGGCGCAAGCGGTGGACTTCCTCGTTCTGACGCTGCCAGGCGGGGTAAGTACACGCGGCGTTATCGACAAAACTGTGCTGCAGGCTCTGGGGAAAACCGGACATTTGATCAGTATTTCCCGGGGATCAGTGGTGAACGAAACCGATCTGATTGATGCTCTGCAAAATAACATCATTGCTGGTGCGGCACTGGACGTTTATGCCAACGAACCACATGTGCCAGAACAATTAATGTCGCTGGATAACGTTGTCCTGACGCCACATATCGCCAGTGGTACGAGCGAAACGTTTAATGCAATGGCAGATTTGGTTTTTGATAACTTACAGGCTTTCTTTAGCGGACAGCCAGTTATTACCCCTGTTACTCAATAAGGCGGAAAATATGATTTATGGTGATATCGCGTATCTTAGTGAACAACAAAAGCGGACATTTCATCCTGTCATCGCTCGTGTCATTGAGTATCTTTCACAACATGATCTGAATAGTGTTCCTGTGGGGGAGAAGGTTTTTATTCAGGATGACTCAATTTTTTATACCGTGGTTGAACCGATGACTAAACCACTACATGAATGCCGACCAGAAGTTCATCGTAAATATCTTGATGTCCATTTCTTAATTGCCGGAGAAGAGCGGATTTGTGTGGATTTTGATGATGGAGAAAACTCGGTTGTAGAAAGCCACCTGGGCGACCGTGACGTTATTTTTTATGCTGATGAACGTATTAATGATCGGATAATCACGTTGACACCAGGACAGTTTGTGGTGGTCTTCCCGGAAGAGGTACATCGGGCATGTTATAAAGTCGATAACGTGGAGAAAATCAAAAAAACAGTCGTGAAAATCGACATGAGTTTATTATAGGCGGAGCTGGCTATGACAAAAATTGCCCTGGTGACAGGGGGAAGTAAAGGTATCGGCTACGCGGCAGCAAAGGCACTCTATGACATTGGATATACTGTTATTGTTGCCGCGCGTAACGAAGAAACCTTACAGCAATGTGCACAAGGTTTAGCCAAGGAACGCTTTATTCCTCTGGTTGCTGATGTCACGGATGAGTCCGCTGTCGTTGCACTATTTGCCGAGATTAAGGCTCGTTTTGGTCGACTGGATCTCTTGTTCAATAATGCGGGCAATAATAGTCCGGCAAAAAGTATTGAAGAGGTTGAGTTTACTGAGTGGACTCGCGTGTTTAACGCCAATATTCACTCGACATTTTTGTGTTCGAAAGAAGCGATTAAAATCATGAAAGCGCAGCAGCCAATGGGAGGACGCATTATTAACAATGCGTCGATTTCCGCACTGACACCGCGCCTTTATACTGCGGCATACACGGCGTCGAAACATGCTGTTACCGGGTTGACCAAGGCCATTTCCCTGGATTGTCGCAAATTTAATATCGCTTGCGGGCAAATTAATATCGGCAATGCGGAAACGACATTATCGAATCGGATGCGTAAGGGCGTTTATCAGGCAGATGGCGCTATTAAAGCGGAAGATATGATGAATGTTGCTGATGTTGCAGCAGCCATTCAGATGATGGCCCAGTTGCCAGTAACCACGAATGTGCTGGAAATAACGATTATGGCAAATAATATGCCATATGTCGGACGTGGTTAATCGGGATTTAATAAAGCACCTTGCGTATAAGGTGCTTTATTATTTATGAATTATGCCTCAACGCATGTTTGTTCCAGCCGTTGAAGAATATCTTTGCGTAACAAAAATTTTTGTATTTTACCGGAGGCCGTGCGCGGCAGTTTTTCGATCACCACGATATGTTCAGGGTATTTATATTTCGCGACCCGTTTACGGCTAAAAAATGCCACTACATCTTCCAGCGATAATGAATGATGCGGCGCTTTCAGCACGACATAAGCGCATGAACGTTCACCTAAACGTTCATCGGGCATCGCAACCACACAGGCATCGTGAATTTTAGGATGCTGCAATAGAATATCTTCCACCTCACGGCTGCTAATATTTTCGCCGCCGCGAACAATAATATCTTTCTTGCGTCCGGTAATTTTTATATAGCCAGCTTCATCCATGCGGCAGAGATCGCCACTGTAATACCAGCCTTCTTCATCCAGCGCACGAGCGGTTAATTCAGGTTCATCAAAATAACCCATAAACACATTAGGGCCACGCGAAGCCTCTTCACCTTCGCAACCTGGCGGTAAGGTCTTGCGTGCATCATCGACCACTTTAATTTCCACCCCAGCGGCAGCGTAACCATCGGTGTGCATAAAGCGCGACAAAGGATCGTCGAGATTCACCACTGCATGTGGCGAGCTTTCCGTGGAACCATAAACGCTTAATAATTTAATGCCGCGTTGCTGGCATTCACGCGCCACTTTTTTGGGGATCGTGGTGCCGCCGCAAAGAAAGAAACGCAGCGCTGAAAGGTCGGCAGGCTGTTTCTCAAGTAGATTCAAAAGGTCATAAACAAACGGCGTTGCGCCGAGCATACAGGTACAACGTTGTTGCTCAAGCAGCGAGAGACAGGCTTCCGGGGTAAAAATATCTAACAACACGCTGCGGGCGCCAATCAAAAACGGCGCTGTTACACCATGCAGAAACCCCGTCGCGTGACCGAGTGGTGCAGGCATCATAAAGACATCCAGCCAGGTCAGATTCAGCCGCGCGCAATAAGCCCGCTCGCTGGCGAGAATATTATTATGCGTTAGCATCACGCCCTTTGGCATGCCCTCAGTTCCGGAGGTAAATAGCACCGCCGCTAATTCATCGCCGTGGACCGATGTTGCGACGGCCAGCGGGGGATTGTCGGCAATAATCTGACTTAACGAGAGAGACGAGGTGGCGGGGGCCAGCTTATCCACGCCGACGATCTGTTGTAGTTGTGGAAGCTGATTTTGCAGTGGCAGGATTAAATCTACCGGACGCGTTTGTTTAAACAATGTCGGTGCAAAAAACATTTTTGCCTGACACTTATTGAGCACCCACACCAGTTCAGCTTCTCGCCAGGAAGGCAACAACGGCACGGAAACTGCACCGATTTTCAGGCAGGCAAGATAGATAACGGTAAATTCACACCAGCCAGGCAATTGAAAAGCGATACGATCGCCCGATTCAATACCGTTAGCCAGTAACCAGCTTGCCAGACAGTTCGCAGCGTGATCGAGTGCGCTATAGGTGTACGATTCGCCATGATTATCGACAACGGCTATTTTGTCTGGCATCGCGCATGCAGTCTGCCGCCAGTAGTCGGCCAGCGAAGCATCGCCCCACAATCCTTGTTGTCGATAGGCTGCACGACGCTGCGCGTTAAACGTTAATGTCACTTTCATTTTGAACTCTCGAAACAGAACGTCAGGCCCGAGGTGCGGGCCTGTGGGAAGCGTAATTAGCCGTAACGGAAATCAATACCGAAGGTGCCTGCGGGGTATTGCCATTGTTCGAGAATAGTGTTGCCACACAGCACCCGGCAGGTGCCGCACTCCAGACAACCGGCGGAATCAAAATGAATGTTTCCCGCGTCATCCTGCTTATACAGTCCGGCAGGGCAGGCTTTCATTAATTTTTGAAATTCATTGATGTCGGGATTTGCCGCCAGAATGATATGTGGGTGGCCCTCATCAACATGGAATTTGTTGACGCCTAATTTGACGTCAACGTTGACCGTAGCGTTCTGGCTCATAGCGCGGTTGCTCCCTTAATGCCATCTTTCAGCAGATTAATCAGCCCGATTTTCTTCGCATGTCCGAGAATCATTTTTCGTACCGGCTGGTTTGGTTTGCCGTCAATAGTGAACATATCGTTCATGATATCGGCGACCATGCGCGGATACTGACTAAACAGGCGCGGGTTTTCCATCAGCGCTGGGATCTTGCGAAAATGCTGCATATCGCGCATAACACAGCTTTGTTCCAGCTCGCGTTTGTATTGCGCCAGACTAGTGGCAGAAAAATCCGCGCGTTCTTTGGCGGCAATCACCGTTGTGGCAGCCGCCTGGGCCGATGCGATGGCTAAATCCATTCCGCGAACCGTAAAGCCCAGATTGAGGCAGAAGCCTGCGGCGTCACCGACGATCATCACACCATCGTTAACCAGTTGCGGCACCATTGCCAGACCGCCTTCCGGCACCATATGCGCGGAATATTCAAGCAGTTTGCCACCGCTAATCAGTGGGCGAATGGCGGGGTGCTGTTTAAAATCCTCCAGCATTTGCGGCACGCTTTTTTGCGCATGGGCGATATCACCCAATCCACAAACCAGACCCAACGATACGGAATCGTGATTGGTGTAGATGAATCCGCCGCCCATCAGACCGTCAGAAGGGGAACCGGCAAACAGCCAGGCGGCACCTTCATCGTCAGTGACGTTAAAGCGATCGTTGATTTGCTCCGGCGTGAGGCCAATGACTTCTTTAACGCCAACAGCGTAATGATGCGGATCGGAGGCGGGAACCATTCCCTGCGAACGACCAAGCATTGAATTAACGCCATCAGCCAGAATCACCACATTGGCTTCGAGAATATCATCCCCGGCCTGGACGCCAGTGACCTTGTTACCTTCACGAACCAGCGCATCGACGCGAACGCCCGGGATAAACTGCGCACCCGCCTGTTCGGCTTGTTCCATCAACCACGGGTCGAGACGATTGCGCAATACGGTATAAGAAGCGTGTTGCGGAACATCTGGCTGCTCGCGGTGAAAATCGAGGGTAACGGCGCTCTCTTCGGTTAAGAAGGAGATTTTCTCGCGTGTGACTTTGCGTTCTACCGGCGCTGATGCAGCAAAGCCTGGAATGATCGCTTCAAGCGTGTGGGCATAAAGACGCCCGCCGGTCATATTTTTGCATCCGGCACTGTCGCCGCGTTCTATCACCAGGACATCCAGTCCGGCTCGTGCCATGACCAGTGCGGCAACGCTACCGGCAACGCCCGCACCGACCACAATGGCATCAAATTTGTCATCCGACATGCGTTATGCTCCCTTCCCGCTGCGTTTACAGCGGGAGATGTAGTTGAAAGGGAATTAGCGACTCAACTGGCTAATCAGGGCAGGGACGACTTTGTAGATATCGCCCACCAGACCGTAGTCGGCATAGTTGAAGATTGGCGCATTTTTATCTTTATTGATGGCGACAATCACTTTTGCGCCATTGCCGCCAACCATATGTTGGATCTGCCCGGAGATCCCCAGCGTCAGGTAGAGGTCGGATTTCAGCAACACGCCGGAGACACCGATATAACGTTCACGCTCCATCCAGTTCTCGCCTTCGGCAATCGGGCGTGAACAACCGACTTCAGCATTGAGTGCCGCTGCCAGTTCGTGGACCATTTTCAGGTCATCCTGTGCTGCCAGACCACGACCGACGCCGACCACGCGTTTTGCTTTGCTCAGGTCCACGCTGCTTGCCGCTTTCGCACGGCGTTCGCGACTAAGAATTTCATGACGCGGAGCAACGTAAGGCACAGTTTCAATCGGACACTGATGCGAGGCGTCACTGGTGCAAGGTTCCTGAACACCGGGCGCAAGGGTAATGATCGCCAGCGGGCTATTGATCTTTTCCTGGGCGAACGCGAGCCCGCCATACATACGGTGCTCGGCGCAAACGTGACCATCGACCACATCAACCGCAGTGGCATCGTTCACCAGCGCCGCATTCAGTTGCACACTTAACCGTGCAGCCAGCGCTTTACCGCGTTTTGTCGCGGCCAGCAGCAACATAGAGGGGTGTTTATCTTTCAGCAGGACAGCAATGCTTTCAGCGTAATTTTCAGTGCGTTGCAGAGCATCGTTTTGCTCAAGAACATAAATACATTTTGGACCATAAGGCATAACGGCCTGTGCCTGGTCGGTATTTTGTACAATGGCATACACCTGTTGGCCCCATTGCTGCGCGCCGCCAAACAGTTCGGCATAACGTTCAGGATTATCGCTAAAGACCCAGACGTTGTTTAATTGACTCATCGTTTCTTCTCCGTAGGCTTTAGTTCAGGGCTTTCTTCAGATGTTCCGCCAGCTCGGCAATGGCTTCCGGCGAATCGTTATCGAGAATGATGTGTTTGCGTTCTGTTTGCGGCGGTACGCGAACGCCGATCAGTTCAGCAAGCGGCGTGGCCTGGCTCCAGCCGATATCACTCGCCTGCCACTGATGTACCGTTTTTTTGCCCGCGCCGAGAATGGCTTTCATCGATGGAATGCGTGGCACGTTAATATCTGACGTGACGCACAGCACGGCTGGAACAGAGAGTTCGATCACTTCAACTTCATCTTCAAGCGTGCGTTCAATCCCCAGTGTATTGCCCTGACGCTGAATAGCACTCACAGCATTAATCACCGGAAGTTGCAGAATTTCTCCGACCAGCAAGCCAACCTGCTGGGCATAAAGATCGCCGGAACCTTCACCAAAGATCAGTAAATCGAAGCCGATTTTTTCAACTGCTGCCGCCAGCGCCTTTGCGGTATCGAGAGGCAGTGCATGCTCAAGCTGGGCATCCTGCACCATGTACAGACAGTGCGGTCCGCGGGATAACACGTCTTTACGCACTTTTGAGTTCTGCAACAATGAACCGCCAACGGTCAGCGCGGCTATCTCATCATCATCCGTTGCAAGCTGGCTTGCGGCTTCAATGGCATTGAGATCGAACTGGCTAATTTTGGCGTCGGCATTGTCGAAATTGAGGGTGTACTCGGGAGTGACAACAATGTCCTGTTCTTCAGGCACCAGCTTAAAGCAGGTTATTATTTTCATGATTTCTCCTGTGGGTCGCATACGGAACCATCTCCGATGGAAGGTAAAAATGGCCTGAAAATAGTGTGCGATAGCAGGGCGGGGTTTTCGACGGAGCAATCTGTTTTCCTTGCAAACAATCTTGCAAAAAAAATGAGATCGTTAAAACAAAAGCACAATAAGTGGCAATATTATGCCATCGTTTACGTACTATCTTGCATTCAATGTAAATAATCTTGTTTAGCTCTCGCTAAATGCGGTTGTATAACCGCAATACACGCCGTATTTTATCCGGCATATATTGTTTTTGCTTGCTCATGGAATAGGGAGGTTGTCATGTATCAACGCTGTTTTGATAATGCCAGCGAAACGCTGTTTGTCGCCGGTAAAACGCCACGACTTTCGCGCTTTGCGTTTAGTGACGATCCTAAATGGGAGTCGGGACATCACGTTCATGACAATGAAACCGAGCTGATTTATGTTAAGAAAGGGGTGGCAAGGTTTACCATTGATTCTTCGCTCTATGTGGCACATGCCGATGACATTGTGGTGATAGAGCGTGGCAGACTGCACGCGGTGGCCTCAGATGCTAACGACCCGGCAACGACTTGTACCTGTGCGCTTTACGGTTTTCAGTTTCAGGGCGCAGAAGAAAATCAGTTACTGCAACCGCATTCTTGTCCGGTAATTGCCGCAGGGCAGGGAAAAGAGGTCATCAAAACGCTTTTTAATGAATTAAGTGTGATTTTACCGCAAAGTAAAAATGGCAACACATCTTCAGTGTGGGATGCATTTTCCTATACGTTAGCGATTCTCTATTACGAAAACTTTAAAAATGCCTATCGTTCGGAGCAGGGATATATTAAAAAAGATGTCCTGATAAAAGATATTCTCTTTTATCTTAATAATAATTACCGCGAAAAAATCACTTTAGAACAGTTATCGAAAAAATTTCGTGCCAGCGTCAGTTATATTTGTCATGAATTTACTAAAGAGTATCGAATTTCTCCCATTAACTACGTCATTCAACGGCGTATGACGGAAGCGAAATGGTTGCTGACCAATACCGATTTGTCGCAGGCAGAAATCTCCTGGCGCGTGGGTTATGAAAATGTCGATCATTTTGCCAAACTGTTTTTGCGCCATGTTGGCTGTTCTCCCAGTGATTACCGCAAACAATTTAAAAATTGTTTTGCTGAACAAGAAATCTTATCTGAATTTTCTGAACCTGTAAGTCTTGCCGGATAAATCTGACGGCGCAGTTTTTGTCAGAAGCTGCGCCGCCTGAAGATTATTTATTCTGGTAATCTTTCAGGATCTGCCGACCTGCGACGTAAATCATAATCTCGTCAGTACCACCGCCAATCCGTTCACAGCGGACATCACGCCAGAAGCGGGAGACGCGTGCCTCATCGGTGTAGCCCAACCCGCCCATGATTTGAATTGCATCATCAATGACTTCCATTGCAGTGCGTGCGCAGTACAGTTTTGCCAGCGCCGCGCTGGTGCGCAGTGACTGATGCTGATCGGCTTGCCATGCCACTTTCAACACCATGTTGCGCATGTTGTCGATCTTAATCGCCATCAGCGCCAGTTTTTCCTGGATCATCTGGTTATGACCAATTGGCTTACCAAAAGCGATACGCTGGTTGGCATAGCGGGCGGCATCTTCGAATGCGCATTCGGCAAAGCCAGTGCTGCGCGCGGCGTTGATCAGGCGCTCCATCTCAAAGTTGTACATCACATTGAGGAAACCCATTCCTTCTTCGCCTACCATGTCGCTCTCTTCAACTTCCACGTTGTCGAGATAAACTTCGCAGGTGCTAAGCATATGCCAGCCGATTTTATGCAGCGGATTGATCTTAATGCCGGGCTTACTGGACTCAACCCACCACAGGGTGAAGGCTTTTTTCGGATCTTTCGGTTCTGGATCGCGCGCCAACACCAGCATATACGGGTACTCTTTCGCACCGGTGATGAAGGTTTTCTGTCCGTTGATGTAAACCTTGCCATTTTTACGCGTGTAAGTGGTGGTGGCGCTGTTGTTATCTGAGCCAGCGCCTGGTTCCGTCAACGCCAGGGCATAGGCAGGGTCGCCGGTTTCCAGGGTACTTTCTGCCGTTTTACGTAGCTGCTCCTCAGAACCAAAACGGCGCATGCTGTGAATACACTGACCGTTGGTAATCAAAAACGCCGGAGCACCGCATTTTGACACTTCCATCAGCGCCAGCATCTGGGTGACGTAATCCGCAGGGATGCCGCCGAACTCTTCCGGTACGCCAAGCATAGAAATGCCGTTATCTGCCAGCGCCCGCATAAACTCACGCGGATATGTACCGTTTTGATCGCAGGTGCGGAAATACTCTTCCGGAAAGTTAGTCGTAATCAGTTCGCGAATACTGGCCAGCAGCAGTTCTTGTTCTTCAGTTAAAGAAAAATCCATCGTGATACTCCTGTTAATGAGCCGCTTCAGGTAGGACAAAACCCATCGCCGCATCGATAAATAATCTTTCGTCCATCATTCTCAGTTCTGGTGAAATAGCTGGGGTGAAATCCATTTTGTCGAGAATATCTTTTTGCAAATCGACGCCAGGGGCAATTTCGATTAAATGCAAACCGTCTTCTTTCAGGGTGAATACAGCGCGTTCGGTGATGTAACGAACATCCAGTCCCCGTTCGAGCGCGATTTTTCCGCTAAAAGTAATTTCCGGAAGTTCACGGATAAATTTATTTACCCGTCCTTCCTGGACGATATTTAATTTACCATCGGTAATTTCTGTTTTTAAACTGCCCGCAGTTAACGTGCCGCAGAAAATGATTTTCTTCGAGGTGGCACTGATATCAATAAATCCACCTGTACCCATGATTTTGCCATTGAATTTATGCACCCCGACGTTACCGTGCTGGTCGACTTCGGCAAAACTCAAATAACAGACATCCAGACCACCGCCGTGGTAAAAATCGAACTGGGAAGTCATATCCAGAATGGCGCGGGTATTCACGTTCGCGCCAAAGGCGATACCTTGCGAAGTAATACCGCCAATTGGGCCTGTTTCCACCGTCAGAATAAAGTCATCAGCACAACCTTCTTCCCGGGCGACCAGACCAATACCGTCGGCAATACCGACACCGACATTACCCACTGCACCTTTGCGCATTTCAAACAATGCGCGCCGCGCGACTAATTTACGCTGATTAAGAGGCAAGCTAAGTTGGGTACTGTCATCCAGGGTGAAGTCACCAGAAATAAAACGATTAACTGGCGCACCGCCATACAGTTGGGTTTGGTCCGGATCGACCACCACAATATCCACCAGATAACCTGGAATACGGACAGCTTTAGGATGCAGCGTGGCTTTCTTAACCATCTTCTGCACCTGCATCATCACGATACCGCCGTTATTGTGCACCGCCTGGGCAATAACCAATGCGTCGAGATACATCACTTCATCTTCAAAGGTTGCGTAGCCTTCGCTGTCGCAGGTTGTAGCGCGAATAAAAGCAATATCTGGCGCGATCGCTTTGTAATAGAGATATTCTTTATTATCAAACTCGACCAGTTTAATCAGATCTTCTTTAGTCACTTCATTCAGTTTGCCGCCTTGTTGGCGAGGGTCGACAAACGTTCCGATACCAATATCGCTAATAATTCCTGGCTGGTGGGCAGCAGCAGCGCGCAATGTTTGAGTGAGCACACCTTGTGGATAGTTATAGGCAACAATTTTATTTTGTTCTGCGAGTTCAGAAATACGCGGTGATTGTCCCCAATGGCCGCATAAGGCCCATTTCACCAGACCTTCTTGCGCCAGCGGACTAATACCACGATCGGCGCGATCGCCAAGCCCTGTTGGACTAATAATCGCTAAATTACGCGGTGTCTGGGTTTGTTTATATTTGTCAGCAAGAGCGGTAATTAATGTGGTGGCTTCCAGAATACCACCACCTGCACCTAATACACAAAGTGTTGCTTCGTCGGGAATATAACTTACCGCTTCCTGTGCCGACAGGACCGGCACTCGTCCATTAATACGAGGTGGTTTTACAGGTTTCATTATTTTTTCCTGATTCAGGTGTGGATTTCTCTGCGCAAGCATTAAAAATAGCGCACAGATACCCACAGAATATTTTTATCAAATACTCTTTAAAAATATTTTTTTAATACGGCGGGGAAGGTTACTCCCGCCGGTACGTTATTTATTACGCCTGGTGCAAAATAGTTAATACTGTGCGCAAATCATTCACCGATATTTGCCCAGGCGCAGAGGCTTTTTTTACTGCACCAAACGTTGCGGCTGAACCAAATACTTCACCAGCCAAACGGGAAATTACGCCAGTTTTTGCCATCGACATCGTGATGATTGGACGATCGGCATACTGCTCCTGCATCTCCAGGGTAGCGGCAAGCAACGTCAGGACATCACTGGTGCTTTGCGGCATCAACGCAATTTTAGGAATATCAGCGTCGAAGGACTGCATTTTACGCAAACGGGCAATAATCTCTTCGGCTTCCGGCGTTTTGTGGAAGTCATGGTTGGACATGACAACCTTCACATCATGCGCATGTGCATAGGCGACGGTTTCTTTAACCTGATCGTCGCCGGTAAATAACTCCAGATCGATCATATCGACCAGACCGCTGTCGATGGCTGCGCGATTGAGTGCAATATAAGCCTCAGTAGAAATTGCCTGCTCGCCGCCTTCTTTAGCGCTACGGAAGGTAAACAGCAGCGGTTTTTCTGGCATTACCTCACGGAGGATTTTTGCCGCGGTCATGACAGACTCCACGCTGGAGAGGTCGGCAAAGTGGTCCACACGCCATTCCAGAATATCAAAGTCCGCTTCACGATAGGCGAGAGCTTCGGATTTCACGCTGGCGATATCTTTCGCCATCAGCGAGACGATGATTTTTGGTGCGCCCGTACCAATGACGAGATCTTTTACAGTTACGGTTTTCATTTTTTACCCTTTCTGCACGCGGTCAGCCTGTCAGGCGCCGAACCCCATGACCTGTTTAACGTATTCCAGAGGGAAATCTTTGCCAGTCCATAACGTGAACTGTTCAGCCCCTTGCCACAACAACATGCCGTATCCATCAATCGTTTTGCAACCTGCTTGTTGCGCCTGCTGCAATAACTTCGTCATATGCGGGTTATACACGCATTCAGTGACCAGCAGTCCTGGATGTAACAAACTGATATCGTTAACTAATGATTCATTTTCAAGAGGCTTCATACCCACTTTTGTGCCGTTGGTTAAAATGTCGGCGGAAGCCAGGGCTTCAGCAAAGGCTTGCTGATCGGCGAGATCGGTCACGGTGACGACACAATCGGTGTTTTCGTTGACCCGTTGTGCGAAGGCGAGGGCTTTATCGAAGAATTCATCCCGACGGTTGAAGATTTTAATCTCTTTTAAACCTTCAATCGCGCCTTGCGCGCCAATCGCCGTTGAGGCACCACCGGCACCTAGCAGCACCATCGTTTTGCCTTTGATATCAAAACCGCTCTCTTTAATGGCGCGAATATGGCCCGTGCCGTCGGTGTTATAGCCGCGCAGGTAGCCGTCATCATTGACGATGGTATTGATAGCGCCAACCAGTTTGGCCGCTGGTGTTAATTCATCAACATATTCACACGCCAGTTGTTTGTTAGGCATCGACACACCGGTTCCGCGCATTTTTAAGGCTTTTAAGCCTTCAATTGCTCCGGCAAAGCTATCGTTATCCACTTCAAAGGCCATATAGGTAAATGGCAATCCCGCTTTTTCTAAGGCTTTGTTTTGCATTTCAGGCGATAAACTGTGGCGGATAGGATAGGCCATCAGGCCAATCAATTCGTATTTAGCGGTAACATCCATAATTAACTCCTCTAATTTCTTTGCTTAATTGTGTTTAACCGGGGTGCTAAGATTGCGTTCGCCAAACCGGACATCATTTTCAGGAATAATGAAAACGCGGTAATAGCGGATGAAAACAATAATTGCGGTAATCAGGGCCAGAAGCGCGAAAGTAAAATCGAGAACGATGATGTATTGCAGGCCGATATTCGACAGATAACCGGTAATCAACGGAATAACAAAGTTGGCCAGACCACCCATCATCATATAAATACTGGTGACTTTGGCTTTGCTTTTTGGAAAAAACTCGGACATGACTGAAACACCAAGCTGTAAAATACCGCCAGCAGCAGAGAAACCGATGACAAAAGCCCCGGCATTACAGACTAGTGGAGAAGGGTACAGGTAAATGATAGCGGCGGTTACCGTTGCCAGTGCTGAGTTAAACACGTTAGCCCAGATGGGACGCACCATTTTTTTCAATAGTGCGGCAAAAATAAAGACACAGACCAGCGAACCCATACTGTAATAAGAGATGGTTTTTAATGCCTCAGCTTCCGACATACCGGCAAACGCCATCGCATATTTGGGCATCCACACGACAATTACATAAAAGGTCGAGAATGCGGCAACACCGAACAACACCGATGAAACACCTTCCAGCCAGACTAACGGCTTACTGTTCATTTGCGGTAGTTCACCAGCTACGCTGGCATCCACCAACTGGCCTGGGAATTTACTTTTCAATAGCATCAGCGTGATCAGCACAAATACGATGCCTGGGATAATCAGCCCATAACCGTACCAGATGTTATTCAACAGCATATAACTCACCAGCATCGGATAGAGCATTTGCCCGAACGATATCATCGCCTTAACCAATATTACGGCTGAACCCGAGGCTTTCGGGAAGCATTCCATCAACGCCGGATATCCACCGGTATCCAGGGCTGAGTTGGCGATACCAACGCACACTGCCAGACCGTAAGCGAGAGCTAAACTTGGGCAGGCCGGAATACCAAAGAAAAACAGCATATACATGGCAACGGCCATGAATATTACTGCTCGTCGACCAAATTTATCGGAGATTACACCGAAGAATAAAATACTTATCAGACGGCCCAGACCGATACCAGAAATTAAATAGGCGATACCGGCGTTATCGGTAGAAAACTTTTCTGCCAGAGATGACATGTTTTGTGCAAGCGTAATAACACTAATGCCATGTAGGAAATAGCTGAAGTATACACAAAGGACAGCCAGGATAAATGGCGTGCTGAAAGCCTTATTTTGAGACATTTTCACAGCTCCTTGCTGAAAGATAATTTTGTTACCGTCCGTGTTGTATTTCGACGGTTTTCATAATCACTATACTGAAGATGATTTTCTCTGGGTACATGGCATAAAGTTTATGTTTCCAGGAATATTGCATGTAATAGTTTGTTTTTGATCGCGATTTTCCTTAATTAGCGCAGGAAGAATAATTTATCCGTAATATCTTGCATGACCTTATAAGAATATTGCATTACGCACCAGTAGCGACATTTTCCGTTAATGATGGATGTTGTGCTTCTTTTCGACTGCGTACGCCAATAAACAGCGCCAGTAAAAAGCCGATAGCAGCGATGGCGGTATCGAACCACATAATATCGGCAATACTTCTTTGCGAAAGATGAGCCGTAATCAACGGAATGGTAAATGTTGCAATGCTGCCCGCACTGTAATAGATCCCCGTTGCTTTTCCTTTGGCATGGGGAAAACGTTCCGCCATTAACGTCAGGCCAATTTGTACAACACCACCTGCGGAGGTAAAACCGATGACGAAAGCAAATATTATCACCACATAAAATGTGGGATGCAGGCAGACGGTGAGCAGGGCGATAAATGAGATAAAAGTGTACAGCATCAACAATGTTGTTGAACGAACCGCTTTGCTAATGAGTGGCGCGGTGATAAATACACAAAGTAGCGACCCTACAGTGTAGATACTGAGTAATTTGATCGACATGGTGTAAGACATACCGGCGACAAATTGTCCGTATTGTGCCAGCCACTGACTTACCAGATAAAAGGTTGCCATTGAGATATAGCCATATAAGGTATAGCTGGCTAAATCGATAATTGAGCAACGATGCTTCGCGGCGGTGGTGGGTTTCTTTACTTCAGGTAAGCGACGTCCCGGATGTGGTGGAAAGGTACAGCGATATAAAAACAGACCGTTAACGATCATAATTGCTGCGGCAATCATAAAAGACCAACCGAACCACAGTTCAGCCCACACTAACAGGCTGATAATTAGCGGCAATAAAAATTGTCCGCTGGAGACAAAGGCTTTAATTAAAATATTGGCTGTGCCAGGCGAGCGAGGAAAAGCTTCCATCAGGCTGGGGTAGGTGCCTGCATCAAGAAAACTATTTGCCATACCGGCGAGAAAACCAAATACATACGCGATGATAATGTTATTTGCATGCAGAATGCCGAAAAAGAACATCAGATAGCAGCATATCCCCATGATGATAAAAGGACGTCGGCCAAAACGATCGGATAGTAATCCTGCAAAAAATAAGACACTTAATCGACCAATGCCTAATGATGAGATGACAATTGAGACGCCCGCAGCATTGGTCTGCCAGAGCGTCTCCAGCGAGGCCATATTTAAAGTCATCAAAATGACACCCATACCATGCACCAGGTAATTGAGATACAACCCAAGCGCGGTAGGGAGGTAGGGATTTTTCATAAGATCTACTTAGCAATATTGCTTAAAAAGTTGCTGTTGTTATGTCAGCATCCGTTTATTATTTTTGTCATGACGTCCGTTGTATCCCGTTAAAATATCAACACAGGCGTTCCAGATCGTGCGCATATAATTCAGCTGCGACAGACTGGTAAATCTTCCAGTCAATAAAATTACCTTCAGGGTAGATATGTTGAAATGCGATTAAATTGGGGAAAAAACGCATGGTGTTGTTGCCGATGCGGTTGTTTATTTTTTCTATGATGGCGTGAAGATGCCTTTTTCTTTGCTGGCGCATTGCCAGAAGTTTTTCAACTATCTCGTCAGGAATATCCGTTTTGCCTTTCTCCCATTGTTGCCAGCTTTCACTGTCGCCCGTCAGGGCAATCCAGGTCGCGCATTCATCAATGGTCATAGCAAAAATATGGCGTAGTGCCTGGAGTTCATAAGCGTTCATCGTGTAATGGCTGCATGAATAAAAGAATAAAATATAAATAACATTATCAGCCTTCTTACGGCTTGAAGAGAGTCACAGTATCTTGTGCAACATTATTGGAAAGAACGAGAGGCAGGGTAATGAAGCAAAAAATGTTAAAAAAAAGCCCATCGTGGGAGATGGGCAAAGACTACACACAGCAATTCGTTGTTTCACTCAGGGGATTTCCATGCTTATAAATCAATATGTTGATTTATAACCGTGTGCTAATAGTAGGCATACGGACTTTTTGCGTCGATCAGATTCGTCTCATTAGTTTAAAAACTGTAAAGGATTTGCGACAGGAACTACCAGCTGAATGGCGGTAAGCAGGAAAATACGGACTGGAGGAATGAAATATCAATTAGCAGTGATTAACAATCAGGCGGCAAAGCCGCCTGATAAGTGATTTACTTATTCGGTTTCTCGATTTCGCCCAGCTCTTCGAGAATTTCCTCCGGCTGGTCAGTCGGCGGCGGAACTTCTTCAACCCACGCGGCAAACAGACGCCAGGAAACAGCCAGTAGTACCGGACCAATAAACAGACCGATCATACCGAAAGCAATCAAACCACCAATAACCCCGGAGAGGATCAGAATCAGCGGTAAATCTGCGCCCATGCGAATTAGCATTGGGCGGATGACGTTATCCAGAGTGCCAACCACACCACTCCACACTAACAATACCGTTCCCCAGGTGGTATCGCCGGTCCAGTAGAGCCAGATAATCGCCGGAATCAACACTGGCAGCGGGCCTAGCTGAACAAGGCAGGAGAGGATCATTAATACCGTTAGCAGCGTTGCGTAAGGCACACCAGAAACGGCCAGACCGATACCGCCAAGCACTGCCTGCACTAACGCAGTCACCACAACGCCCAGCGCCACTGCGCGGATAGCTTGTGCCGCCAGCAGTACAGCAGCATCACCGCGAACGCCCGCCAGACGGGTCGCAAAATGGCGGATGCCTTGCGCCACCTGTTCACCGCGCCAGTACAACAGGGCACTGAAGAGCAGCATCAAGGCACAATGCACCATAAAGCGCCCGATATGCGCGGCTTGCCCGACGAACCAGGTGGTAGTGGTGCCAATATAAGGACGGACTTTCGCCATAATTGCCGTGCCGCCCATATCCAGCAAATTGTGCCAGCCTGCGTACAGCTTCGCGCCAATCACCGGAATGGTATTAAGCCACGCTAAATCCGGTAATGTCATATCGCCACTGGAGATGGCCTTAATTAACGGGCCACTGCCGTCGACGATACTGTTAACCAGTAAGGCGATAGGGATGATAAACACCATCACCAGGAGCAACGTCATTACCAGAACGGCGAGAGAGCGGCGGCCAAACATGATCTTTTGCAAACGTAACAATACCGGCCAGGTGGCGATAACCACCGTACCGGCCCATGCGAAGCCGAGAATAAAGGGTTGAACGATCCACAGACATGCCACAATCATGATGGCTAAAAACAGCACCGAAAGCAGAATTTGTGCGACATCCCTGGGCTGACGAACATTTACCATAACTACTTTTCACCTTTTTTGTGCGTCAAATCGTCGACGCGACGTGAACACGCGAAACTCACCTGCATAATGATGAGCAATTTCAGCGGTTTTTAACAGGCCGATTCTGCCCTTAATTCTAATGGGCGTGTTAGAAAAAAATGTGGTACAACAACTCAGGCAACACGCAAACGATTTACTCGTCGTATTTCAAGTTGCATGTGCTGCGGCTACGTTCGTTCACCCCAGTCACTTACTTTTGTAAGCTCCTGGAGTTCACTCGCTTGCCGCCTTCCTGCAACTCGAAATCCATAGAGTAAACAAACATCACCTTTCAGTGCGCTATTGCAGCAGCCTGAAAGAACAGTGTATCGACCTACATCACAGACCGCAGGAAAGGGTCAATATAATGATTCCACA
Source organism: Escherichia sp. E14S1 (assembly GCF_004211995.1). NCBI lineage: Bacteria > Pseudomonadati > Pseudomonadota > Gammaproteobacteria > Enterobacterales > Enterobacteriaceae > Escherichia > Escherichia sp. E14S1. The sequence goes on along the minus strand of NZ_RHJQ01000012.1, from coordinate 59,829 downwards.
GATTTCCCAGGCACCTGGCGTCGTTCAACTGGTGCTTAATTTTTTGCAAGAGCTGGAGCAACAGGGTTTTACTGGCGATACGGCGACAAGTTATGCCGATCGTCTGACAATGTCGACCGACAACAGTATTTACCAACTTCTCCCCGATGCGGTGGTATTTCCGCGTTCAACCGCAGATGTGGCGTTAATTGCCCGTCTGGCCGCGCAGGAACGCTATTCATCGCTGATCTTTACCCCCCGCGGCGGCGGTACTGGCACTAACGGTCAGGCGCTCAACCAGGGGATTATTGTTGATATGTCCCGCCATATGAACCGCATCATCGAAATTAACCCTGAAGAGGGCTGGGTGCGCGTTGAGGCCGGGGTGATAAAAGACCAACTCAATCAGTACCTGAAACCATTTGGCTACTTTTTTGCGCCAGAACTTTCGACCAGTAACCGGGCAACGCTCGGCGGGATGATTAATACTGATGCTTCCGGCCAGGGATCGCTGGTCTATGGGAAAACGTCAGATCACGTGTTGGGCGTGCGGGCGGTGTTGTTGGGGGGGGATATTCTCGATACCCAACCTTTACCCGTCGAACTTGCGGAAACGTTGGGTAAAACCAATACCGCTATCGGGCGGATCTACAATACTGTCTATCAACGTTGCCGCCAGCAACGCCAGTTAATCATCGACAAATTCCCCAAACTTAACCGTTTTCTTACCGGTTACGATCTGCGCCATGTCTTTAACGATGAAATGACCGAGTTTGACCTGACGCGCATTCTGACCGGATCAGAAGGGACGCTGGCCTTTATTACCGAAGCGCGGCTGGATATTACGCGCTTGCCTAAAGTACGCCGTCTGGTGAACGTCAAATATGACTCTTTTGACTCCGCGCTGCGTAATGCGCCGTTTATGGTTGAGGCGCGTGCGCTTTCGGTAGAGACGGTAGACTCAAAAGTGCTGAATCTGGCGCGGGAAGATATTGTCTGGCATTCCGTCAGCGAACTGATTACCAATGTGCCTGACAAAGAGATGCTTGGGCTGAACATTGTTGAATTTGCCGGAGATGATGAGGCGCTGATTGACGAGCGGGTAAATTCACTCTGTGCGCGGCTAGATGAACTGATTGCCAGCCAGCAGGCAGGGGTGATCGGCTGGCAGGTGTGCAGTGAGCTGGCAGGTGTTGAACGTATTTATGCAATGCGAAAAAAAGCCGTCGGCCTGCTCGGCAATGCCAAAGGTGCAGCCAAACCGATTCCATTTGCCGAAGATACCTGCGTGCCGCCGGAACATCTGGCAGATTATATTGCTGAATTTCGCGCACTGCTCGATAGCCACGGTTTAAGTTATGGCATGTTTGGCCACGTCGACGCTGGTGTTTTGCACGTCCGTCCGGCACTGGATATGTGCGATCCGCAACAAGAGATGTTGATGAAGCAAATCTCTGATGACGTGGTGGCGCTGACTGCAAAATACGGTGGCTTGTTGTGGGGCGAGCACGGTAAAGGTTTTCGTGCCGAATACAGTCCGGCGTTTTTCGGTGAAGAGCTTTTCGCAGAGCTACGCAAGGTTAAAGCGGCGTTTGATCCGCATAACCGACTAAACCCTGGGAAAATCTGCCCGCCAGAAGGTATTGACGCGCCAATGATGAAAGTGGACGCGGTAAAGCGTGGCACGTATGACCGACAAATCCCCATCGCGGTACGCCAGCAGTGGCGCGGCGCTATGGAATGTAATGGCAACGGTTTGTGCTTCAACTTTGATGCCCGCAGCCCGATGTGTCCGTCGATGAAGATTACTCAGAACCGGATTCATTCACCGAAAGGGCGCGCAACGCTGGTGCGTGAATGGTTACGTTTGCTGGCGGATCGCGGCGTTGATCCTCTAAAACTGGAGCAAGAGCTGCCAGAGTCTGGCGTCAGCTTGCGCACGTTAATTGCCCGTATGCGCAATAGCTGGCATGCAAATAAAGGCGAATATGACTTCTCGCACGAAGTCAAAGAGGCAATGTCGGGCTGCCTGGCCTGTAAAGCGTGTTCGACTCAGTGTCCGATCAAAATTGACGTACCGGAGTTTCGCTCTCGTTTCTTGCAACTCTATCACACGCGTTATCTACGCCCATTGCGCGATCATCTGGTAGCAACGGTCGAAAGTTACGCACCGCTGATGGCGCGTGCGCCAAAGACTTTTAACTTCTTCATTAACCAGCCGCTGATGCGAAAACTCTCGGAAAAACACATCGGTATGGTCGATTTGCCGCTGCTTTCAGTGCCGTCGCTGCAACAACAAATGGTGGGGCATCGCTCGGCAAACATGACGCTGGAACAGCTTGAAACGCTCAGTTCAGAGCAGAAAGCACGCACGGTTCTGGTAGTGCAGGATCCTTTCACCAGTTATTACGATGCGCACGTGGTGGCGGATTTTGTTCGTCTGGTCGAAAAATTAGGTTTCCAGCCGGTGCTGTTGCCATTCTCACCGAATGGTAAAGCGCAGCATATCAAAGGCTTTCTTAATCGGTTTGCGAAGACGGCGAAAAAGACGGCGGATTTCCTTAACCGCATGGCGAAACTGGGGATGCCAATGGTGGGTGTCGATCCGGCTCTGGTGCTCTGTTATCGCGATGAATATAAACTGGTTCTGGGCGAGGCGCGTGGCGAGTTTAACGTCTTACTGGCGAATGAATGGCTGGCAAGCGCGCTTCAGTCACAGCCAGTGACAGCAGTCAGCGGTGAATCATGGTATTTCTTTGGTCACTGTACTGAGGTCACTGCTCTGCCGGGCGCGCCAGCACAATGGGCCGCGATATTTGCCCGTTTTGGCGCGAAACTGGAAAATGTCAGCGTGGGTTGCTGCGGCATGGCAGGAACTTACGGACATGAGGCGAAAAACCATAAACACTCGCTCGGGATCTATGAGTTATCCTGGCATCAGGCAATGCAGCGTCTGCCGCGTAATCGCTGTTTGGCGACCGGGTATTCTTGCCGCAGCCAGGTTAAACGGGTTGAAGGGACGGGGGTACGCCATCCCGTGCAGGCATTACTGGAGATTATTAAATGATATGGAAACGTAAAATCACCCTTGAAGCACTGAATGCCATGGGTGAAGGAAACATGGTGGGGCTGCTGGATATTCGTTTTGAACATATTGGTGATGAAACGCTGGAAGCAACAATGCCGGTAGACTCGCGGACAAAGCAGCCTTTTGGGCTGCTACATGGCGGGGCGTCCGTAGTATTGGCTGAGAGTATCGGCTCCGTTGCCGGTTATTTATGTACCGAAGGCGAGCAAAAAGTGGTTGGCCTGGAAGTCAATGCTAACCATGTTCGCTCAGCACGAGAAGGGCGGGTACGCGGCGTTTGTAAACCGCTGCATCTCGGTTCACGGCATCAGGTCTGGCAGATCGAAATCTTCGATGAGAAAGGGCGTTTGTGTTGTTCATCACGATTGACGACCGCCATTTTGTGACGTTGTCACCAGAAAAGTGTGATGCATATTGCTTTTGGTTATTATCTGCACAGTAAACGGTGGTATACTGTGCAGGTCTTGTCTAAAGCGAGGATGCTATGTCTACTCAACTTAATCCCACCCAGCTGGCCATCGAATTTTTACGCCGTGACCAAAGCAATCTTTCACCCGCTCAATATCTCAAGCGTCTGAAACAACTCGAACTTGAATTTGCTGACCTGCTTACCCTCTCTTCTACGGAGCTGAAAGAAGAAATCTACTTCGCCTGGCGTCTGGGCGTGCATTAATCTCTACTGAACATAGTCTGAACGCCCATCGACCTGGATTAACATCTGTCCAGGTCTGGCGATTATTTTCTGACCGTCCTCCTGTTGTTACCTGCTTGATTTTGCTCAAAAATAATACAAATCGCAGTTTGTGTTAAAACGGCGATGCAGTCTTATGAGATTATTCTTATCGCCCCTTCAAGAGCTAAGCCACTTTGAGTGCCGGAGATAAGCGCCGGATGGGGTAGAAACCCTTAAGCCTGTGATGCACAGACTTAAGGGTTTTCTTATTTCAGAACTCGCCACTTTTTTACCTATCTCTTAAATAGTCATTTTCGATACAACTTTTTCTTTTCCATCACAGCCTTAACACCCACTCGATAATAATCATTATCTAACAATGAGATACCTAATTCTTAGCATGCCTGTTAACCCTCTCATCAGGGTCTATGCTTATTAAATACAGGCAAAAAGCATGTTTTACGCTAAAGCCCCTGCGTTTGCTGGGTTGAACTGATAATCATTATCACTAACATGCTGTTATCCGCTGAAAGCGATGAAGTGAGGTAAATCGATGGACATGCATTCAGGAACGTTTAATCCACAGGATTTCGCCTGGCAAGGCTTAACGTTAACACCCGCAGCCGCGGCGCATATACGTGAGTTAGTCGCGAAGCAGTCGGGCATGGTTGGCGTGCGTTTAGGCGTCAAACAAACAGGCTGCGCGGGCTTTGGCTATGTGCTCGACAGCGTCAGCGAGCCAGAGAAAGATGATCTGCAGTTTGAACTCGACGGCGCGAAGCTGTTCGTCCCGCTGCAAGCGATGCCGTTTATTGATGGCACGGAAGTCGATTTCGTTCGCGAAGGACTCAATCAGATATTCAAATTTCACAACCCGAAAGCCCAGAATGAATGTGGCTGTGGCGAAAGCTTTGGGGTATAGGCGGTACTATGTCTCGTAATACTGAAGCAACTGACGATGTCAAAACATGGACCGGCGGCCCGCTGAATTATAAAGAAGGATTCTTCACCCAGTTAGCCACCGATGAGCTGGCAAAGGGGATAAACGAAGAGGTGGTGCGCGCAATTTCGGCGAAGCGTAATGAGCCGGAGTGGATGCTGGAGTTTCGTCTTAACGCCTATCGCGCATGGCTGGAGATGGAAGAACCGCACTGGCTGAAAGCGCACTACGACAAGCTGAATTATCAGGATTACAGCTATTATTCGGCACCGTCGTGCGGTAATTGTGACGATACCTGTGCGTCTGAACCCGGCGCGGTGCAGCAAACTGGCGCGAACGCCTTTTTAAGTAAAGAGGTGGAGGCGGCGTTTGAGCAGTTGGGCGTTCCCGTGCGGGAAGGCAAAGAGGTGGCGGTGGATGCCATTTTCGACTCTGTTTCGGTTGCCACCACTTATCGCGAAAAGCTGGCGGAGCAGGGAATTATCTTCTGTTCCTTTGGCGAGGCGATTCACGATCACCCGGAACTGGTGCGTAAATATCTCGGCACCGTGGTGCCGGGGAATGACAACTTCTTTGCCGCGCTTAATGCGGCAGTGGCCTCTGACGGTACGTTTATTTATGTGCCTAAAGGCGTGCGCTGCCCGATGGAACTCTCCACCTATTTCCGCATTAACGCGGAAAAAACCGGGCAGTTTGAGCGCACCATTCTGGTGGCCGATGAAGACAGCTACGTCAGCTACATTGAAGGCTGTTCCGCTCCGGTGCGTGACAGCTATCAGCTACACGCTGCGGTGGTGGAAGTCATCATCCATAAGAACGCCGAGGTGAAATATTCCACGGTACAAAACTGGTTCCCTGGCGATAACAACACCGGCGGTATTCTCAATTTCGTCACCAAGCGTGCTTTGTGCGAAGGCGAAAACAGCAAAATGTCATGGACGCAATCAGAAACTGGTTCAGCCATTACGTGGAAATATCCCAGCTGCATTCTGCGCGGCGATAACTCCATTGGTGAGTTTTACTCAGTGGCACTGACCAGCGGTCATCAGCAAGCGGATACCGGCACGAAGATGATCCACATCGGTAAAAACACCAAATCAACCATTATCTCGAAAGGGATCTCTGCCGGACATAGTCAGAACAGTTATCGCGGCTTAGTGAAAATCATGCCGACGGCAACCAATGCGCGCAATTTCACTCAGTGCGACTCAATGCTGATTGGCGCTAATTGTGGGGCGCATACCTTCCCGTATGTCGAATGTCGCAATAACAGCGCACAACTGGAGCACGAGGCAACGACATCACGTATTGGTGAAGATCAACTGTTTTACTGCCTGCAACGCGGGATCAGCGAAGAAGACGCCATCTCGATGATTGTTAACGGTTTCTGCAAAGACGTGTTCTCAGAACTGCCGCTGGAATTTGCCGTTGAAGCACAAAAACTCCTCGCCATCAGCCTTGAACACAGCGTCGGATAAGGAATAAACATGTTAAGTATTAAAGATTTACACGTCAGCGTGGAAGATAAAGCTATCCTGCGTGGATTAAGCCTCGACGTTCGTCCCGGCGAAGTTCACGCCATTATGGGGCCAAACGGTTCTGGCAAAAGTACCTTATCGGCAACGCTTGCCGGGCGCGAAGATTATGAAGTGACGGGCGGCACGGTTGAGTTTAAAGGCAAAGATTTACTTGCGCTGTCGCCGGAAGATCGTGCAGGCGAAGGCATTTTTATGGCCTTCCAGTATCCGGTGGAAATTCCCGGCGTCAGTAACCAGTTTTTCCTGCAAACGGCACTTAATGCGGTGCGCAGCTATCGCGGCCAGGAAACGCTCGACCGCTTTGATTTTCAGGATTTGATGGAAGAAAAAATTGCTCTTCTGAAGATGCCGGAAGATTTACTAACCCGTTCGGTAAACGTTGGTTTTTCTGGTGGTGAGAAAAAGCGCAACGATATTTTGCAAATGGCGGTGCTGGAACCGGAGTTATGCATTCTTGATGAGTCGGACTCCGGGCTGGATATTGACGCATTAAAAGTGGTCGCCGATGGTGTGAACTCGCTGCGTGACGGCAAGCGTTCATTCATCATTGTTACGCACTACCAACGCATTCTTGACTACATCAAGCCTGATTACGTCCATGTTCTGTATCAGGGGCGAATTGTGAAATCCGGTGATTTCACGTTGGTCAAACAACTGGAGGAGCAGGGTTATGGCTGGCTTACCGAACAGCAGTAACGCGCTGCAACAGTGGCATCACTTGTTTGAAGCTGAAGGGGCGAAACGTTCTCCAGAAGCACAGCAGCATTTACAACAATTGCTGCGTACCGGCCTGCCGACACGTAAACATGAGCACTGGAAATATACGCCGCTGGAAGGGCTGACCAATAGCCAGTTCGTCAGCATTGCGGGTGAGATATCCCCGCAACAACGCGATGCCTTAGCGTTAACGTTAGACGCCGTGCGGCTGGTGTTTGTCGATGGACGTTACATGCCAGCGCTTAGCGATGCAACTGAAGGCAGCGGGTATGATGTAAGCGTTAACGACAACCGTCAGGGATTGCCCGATGCCATTCAGGCAGAAGTCTTTTTACATTTGACGGAAAGTCTGGCGCAAAGCGTTACGCATATTGCCGTCAAGCGCGGTCAACGGCCTGCAAAGCCATTGCTGTTAATGCATATTACCCAGGGCGTGGCAGGTGAAGAGGTGAACACCGTCCATTACCGGCATCATCTGGATCTGGCGGAAGGTGCCGAAGCAACGGTGATTGAACATTTTGTCAGTCTTAATGATGCTCGTCATTTCACCGGCGCGCGGTTCACCATCAACGTCGCAGCGAACGCCCACTTGCAGCATATCAAGCTGGCGTTTGAAAACCCGGTCAGTCACCACTTTGCCCATAACGATTTGTTGCTGGCAGACGATGCCACCGCATTTAGCCACAGTTTCCTGCTGGGTGGCGCTGTGTTACGGCACAACACCAGTACGCAACTCAATGGCGAAAACAGCACGCTGCGCATCAATAGCCTGGCGATGCCGGTGAAAAACGAAGTGTGTGATACCCGCACCTGGCTGGAACACAATAAAGGTTTTTGTAATAGCCGCCAGTTGCACAAAACTATCGTCAGCGACAAAGGTCGCGCGGTGTTTAACGGTTTGATCAACGTCGCGCAGCACGCCATCAAGACTGACGGCCAGATGACCAATAATAATCTGCTGATGGGTAAACTGGCGGAAGTGGATACCAAACCACAGCTGGAAATCTATGCTGATGATGTGAAATGCAGCCACGGCGCGACGGTGGGGCGTATTGATAACGAACAGATGTTCTATCTGCGTTCGCGCGGGATCAATCAACAGGATGCCCAGCAGATGATCATTTACGCCTTTGCCGCCGAACTGACGGAAGCACTGCGTGATGAAGGGCTTAAACAGCAGGTGCTGGCCCGAATCGGTCAACGACTGCCGGGAGGTGCAAGATGACTTTTTCCGTCGACAAAGTGCGGGCCGACTTTCCGGTGCTTTCTCGTGAGGTAAACGGTTTGCCACTGGCTTATCTCGACAGCGCCGCCAGTGCGCAGAAACCGAGCCAGGTGATTGACGCCGAGGCCGAGTTTTATCGTCACGGCTACGCCGCGGTGCATCGCGGTATTCATACCTTAAGCGCCCAGGCGACCGAGAAAATGGAGAACGTGCGCAAGCGGGCATCGTTGTTTATCAACGCCCGTTCGGCGGAAGAGCTGGTGTTCGTCCGCGGCACGACGGAAGGAATCAATCTGGTCGCCAATAGCTGGGGCAACAGCAACGTGAGATCAGGCGACAATATCATCATTAGTCAAATGGAACATCATGCCAATATTGTTCCCTGGCAAATGCTTTGCGCGCGCGTTGGCGCAGAGCTGCGTGTGATCCCTCTCAATCCCGACGGTACGCTGCAACTGGATACGCTGCCTACGCTGTTTGATGAGAAAACTCGTTTGCTGGCAATTACTCATGTCTCCAACGTGCTTGGGACAGAAAATCCGCTGGCGGAGATGATCACGCTTGCGCACCAGCATGGCGCAAAAGTGCTGGTGGATGGCGCTCAGGCAGTGATGCATCATCCGGTGGATGTTCAGGCACTGGATTGCGATTTCTACGTTTTCTCCGGGCATAAACTGTATGGTCCCACCGGCATTGGCGTGCTGTATGTCAAAGAAGCCTTGTTGCAGGAGATGCCGCCGTGGGAAGGCGGCGGTTCAATGATCGCCACCGTCAGCCTGAGTGAAGGCACTACCTGGACCAAAGCGCCGTGGCGGTTTGAAGCCGGTACGCCCAATACGGGCGGTATTATTGGCCTTGGCGCGGCGCTGGAGTATGTTTCGGCGCTTGGGCTTAACAACATTGCCGAGTATGAACAAAATCTGATGCATTACGCATTGTCGCAGTTGGCAGCGGTGCCGGATCTTACGCTCTATGGTCCGCCGGACAGACTTGGCGTTATTGCCTTTAATCTCGGTAAACACCACGCCTATGACGTCGGCAGTTTTCTTGATAACTACGGTATTGCTGTGCGTACCGGACATCACTGCGCAATGCCATTAATGGCCTATTACAACGTCCCCGCGATGTGTCGGGCGTCGCTGGCAATGTACAACACCCATGAAGAAGTGGATCGTCTGGTAACTGGATTGCAACGTATTCATCGTCTATTGGGGTAAAAGGGAGGCTCTATGGCTGTATTGCCGGATAAAGAAAAATTGCTGCGTAACTTTTTACGCTGCACCAACTGGGAAGAGAAATATCTCTACATTATTGAACTGGGACAGCGTCTGCCGGAATTAGGCGATGAAGAAAGAAGTCCGCAAAATAGCATTCAGGGCTGTCAGAGTCAGGTGTGGATTGTGATGCGTCAGAATGCGCAGGGAATTATTGAATTGCAGGGCGACAGCGATGCGGCCATTGTGAAAGGGCTTATTGCGGTCGTTTTTATTCTCTACGATCAAATGACGCCGCAGGATATTGTCAATTTCGATGTGCGTCCGTGGTTTGAAAAAATGGCGCTCACCCAACATCTCACCCCATCTCGTTCACAAGGTCTGGAAGCGATGATTCGCGCAATTCGCGCCAAAGCCGCTGCACTTAGCTAAACTAAAGGAACAGCTTTCATCCGGTAGGCTCACTTTGCCGGGTGGTCGATGTTTACACTGGCCTGCACAGGAGTGTTTCGGTTTCAGGTAAACATAAGCGCCATCCGTCGTTTCAGCGTGAGCCACCGGCAAATACAGGAGGTTTACAATGAAACGCGCGTCTTTACTAACACTGACTCTTATCGGCGCTTTCAGCGCCATTCAGGCAGCCTGGGCGGTAGATTACCCGCTCCCACCAACCGGAAGCCGACTGGTTGGGCAAAATCAAACCTATACGGTGCAAGAGGGGGATAAAAACCTTCAGGCTATTGCCCGTCGTTTTGATACTGCGGCAATGTTGATCCTTGAAGCCAATAACACAATTGCTCCGGTGCCAAAACCAGGCACGACAATAACCATTCCTTCGCAACTGTTATTACCTGATGCACCGCGCCAGGGGATAATTGTGAACCTTGCGGAACTGCGTCTTTATTATTATCCGCCGGGAGAAAATATCGTGCAGGTCTACCCGATAGGTATTGGCTTGCAGGGGCTGGAAACGCCAGTGATGGAAACACGGGTAGGGCAGAAAATCCCCAATCCTACCTGGACGCCCACGGCGGGTATTCGTCAGCGTTCACTGGAGCGAGGCATCAAATTACCGCCAGTTGTTCCAGCCGGGCCGAATAACCCTCTGGGACGCTACGCACTGCGCCTGGCGCACGGCAACGGCGAATACCTCATTCATGGCACCAGTGCGCCGGACAGCGTCGGTTTGCGCGTCAGTTCAGGCTGTATGCGAATGAACGCTCCGGACATTAAAGCACTGTTCTCCAGTGTGAGAACGGGAACGCCGGTAAGAGTGATCAACGAACCGGTAAAATACTCTGTAGAACCGAACGGGATGCGTTATGTTGAAGTGCATCGACCGCTATCGGCAGAAGAACAGCAGAACGTTCAGACAATGCCGTACGCACTGCCTGCAGGCTTCACGCAATTTAAAGACAATAAGGCTGTAGATCAGAAGTTAGTCGATAAAGCATTGTATCGTCGGGCAGGGTATCCGGTTGCGGTAAGCAGTGGAGCAACTCCAGTAGCCAGCAATGCGTCTGCAGTAGAGTCAGCGCAGAATGGTGAACCAGAGCAAGGAAATATGTTACGCGCGACGCAATAGGCGTAATGAGCAGGCAAAAAAAATGGCGCACAATGTGCGCCATTTTTCACTTCACAGGTACTATTACTTGCGGTATTTAGTAGCCATGTTGTCCAGACGCTGGTTAGCACGAGCTGCGTCATCTTTAGCAGCCTGAACGTCGGAACGCATTGCGTTCACGTCGTTGCTCAGCTGGTCAACTTTAGCGTTCAGAGTCTGAACGTCAGAAGACAGCTGATCGATTTTAGCGTTGCTGGAGCAACCTGCCAGCAGAGTAGAACCCAGGATTACCGCGCCCAGTACCAGTTTAGTAGCTTTCATTATTAATACCCTCTAGATTGAGTTAATCTCCATGTAGCGTTACAAGTATTACACAAAGTTTTTTATGTTGAGAATATTTTTTTGATGGGAAGGCACTTATTTTTGATCGTTCGCTCAAAGAAACATCGAACGCATGGTTTTAGATAAAAAAAATGAGAGAAAACAGGATGGTTCCATCGGATTCATCTTAGATAAAGTGAGATTATATAGTGAAATCCGATTTGATTTTTTATTGCTTCTGGTTATCGATTAAATAAAAAAAGCGCCCATCAGGGCGCTTCGATATACAAATTAATTCACAAAAGCAATATTACAGGACGTGAACAGATGCGGTGTTAGTCGTGCCGCTCGGTACCAGCGCGCCAGAAACCATGACTACGACGTCGCCTTTGTGCGCCAGACCGCTCTGCAGCGCCAGTTCTTTACCCAGACGATAGAAATCATCAGTAGAGGTAATTTCTTTAACCAGCTGCGGTACAACGCCTTTGCTCAGTACCAGCTGATGAGCTGTTTTTTCGTTGGTGGTCAGCGCCAGAATGGTTGCATCCGGGAAGTATTTACGTACTGCACGAGCAGATTTACCGCCCTGGGTCGCTACGACGATCAGCGGAGCATCCAGTTTTTCAGCAGTTTCAACTGCGCCACGGCAAACCGCTTCGGTGATACGCAGTTTACGGTTGTCGTTGTTGAACTCGAGACGGCTGTTCATCACGCGGTCGGTACGTTCACAGATGGTCGCCATGATAGAAACAGCTTCCAGCGGATATTTACCTTTTGCGGATTCACCAGACAGCATTACTGCGTCGGTGCCGTCGAGGATGGCGTTGGCTACGTCACCAGCTTCTGCGCGAGTCGGACGTGGGTTTTTGATCATGGAATCCAGCATCTGGGTCGCAGTGATAACGACTTTACGTGCACGGATACATTTTTCGATCATCATCTTCTGGGCGAAGATAACTTCTTCAACCGGAATTTCTACACCCAGGTCGCCACGTGCAACCATGATGCCATCAGATGCCTCGAGGATTTCGTCGAAGTTATTGAGGCCTTCCTGGTTTTCGATTTTGGAGATGATTTGGATGTTTTCGCCGCCGTGCGCTTTCAGGTGTTCACGGATTTCGACAACGTCAGAACGTTTACGGATAAAGGAAGCAGCAACAAAGTCTACACCTTGTTCGCAACCGAAGATCAGGTCCTGTTTGTCTTTTTCTGCCAGTGCCGGCAGGGCGATGGAAACGCCTGGCAGGTTCACACCTTTGTTCTCGCCCAGGTCACCGTTGTTCAGTACTTTACAGATAACTTTGTTACCTTCGATAGCAGTAACTTCCATACCGATCAGACCATCGTCAACCAGTACGGTGTTGCCGACGGACAGGTCGGTGGTGAAACCTTCATAAGTTACCGCAACCATTTCGCTGTTGCCGATAACAGATTTGTCAGTGGTGAAAGTAAAGGTCTGGCCTGCTTTCAGAGAAACGTCGTTACCGCCTTCCAGTTTCATGGTGCGGATTTCCGGACCTTTGGTATCGAGCAGGATAGCGGCAGTTTTACCGGTTTTGCTCATCACGTTGCGCAGGTTCTGAATGCGCTGACCGTGTTCTGCATAGTCACCATGAGAGAAGTTCAGACGCATGACGTTCATGCCCGCGTCCAGCATTTTAGCTAACATCTCTTCAGATTCGGTTTTTGGGCCGATGGTGCAAACAATTTTGGTCTTTTTCATGACAGTCTTAGTCTTTAAGTTGAGAAGGATAGGAGAAACTTGCTTTCTGGGCGCACTGCCGGAAAGCGAATCCGGTATTACGAAAGTGATGGTGCCTCGCTCTAAGGATAGGTGACATCGAAAAAGCGTGCAGAGGAATGTGTGCTTGTGTCTCAGCCCAACGTGAGTGCCTGTTTTTGAGTCGTTGAGTTCTACAGTCCAAAGTGCTGAAACCATTCAAGAGTCAATTGGCGCGGATTATACGCTGAATTTAATCAAAAAGGAAAACAAAAACAGCGTTTCAAAAACATTCATGCATATACACAATAAACTGTTATCAAAGATTTAACGTCCTCGATAGCAGATTACGCAAAATCATCGCTGCTTGCGCAACGGGAAGGCGATGCCTGGAAGGCGGAGGATGACTGGAGTAAAGACAGAGTGCATACCTTCGTTACACAACAGATGCAATTATAATAATTTATCGAGTTATTTGTTTGATTTTGTTTGTTTTTTGTTTAAGTAATGAGATTGATATATGCTGATAACTGGCATGATAAATGGGTGTTAATAATGGGCAACCGGACAAAAGATGATGAGCTGTACCGCGAAATGTGCAGAGTGGTAGGGAAAGTGGTGTTGGAGATGCGTGACCTGGGCCAGGAGCCAAAACACATCGTCATCGCTGGTGTGCTGCGTACAGCATTAGCAAATAAACGTATCCAACGCAGCGAATTAGAAAAGCAGGCGATGGAAACAGTCATTAATGCACTGGTGAAATAATTGTTCGGGGATAGCGCGTAACGCCTTATCCCCTCTGTTTTATTATATTGTCACATGTAAGTTTATTTTTATAAATTGATGTAAGCCAACTATATTAATTGCGATATGTGTTTAATTTTATAGCGAATTAACTATTTCTATATTCTGGAATGTATATCACAAATTATTGTAGAGTAAATGAAATTCATTTCAAATGATAACAAATATCACTCCGCTTTTAATCTTCTGCTTTCCATTTTTAATTGATAACGATCAATGTTAAGGGCTAGGAATAATCACATTATTTTTTCTCCTAACCATAAAGGATTAGTTTGCTTGCGTTAAATCATGTCTCATACGCTATCGGGTTAGGACAAAAATATCTGGTGTTGGAGGCATAGTCAGCAGCGTATTAGTTGAATGCTTAATATCAGGCTGCTGAATTGTCAGCACTGTGTTTGCGAAGAGGATGCGAAATAAATGAACCCGGTTGAACGTCCACTATTAGATATTGGCTTAACGCGATTAGAGTTCTTGCGTATATCAGGAAAAGGTCTTGCTGGTTTAACAATAGCCCCTGCGTTATTGTCACTTTTGGGCTGTAAACAGGAAGATGTCGATAGCGGCACGGTGGGGCTGATAAACACGCCCAAAGGAGTGTTAGTTACCCAGCGTGCGCGTTGCACCGGCTGCCACCGCTGTGAAATCTCCTGTACCAACTATAACGATGGCGCCGTTGGTACTTTTTTCTCCCGCATCAAAATCCATCGTAATTATTTCTTTGGCGACAAGGGCGTAGGTTCCGGTGGCGGCTTATACGGCGATCTGAATTATACCGCCGACACCTGCCGCCAGTGTAAAGATCCTCAATGCCTGAAGGTCTGCCCGATTGGCGCGATTACCTGGCAGCAGGAAGAGGGATGTATAACCGTCGATCATAAACGTTGCATTGGTTGTAGCGCCTGTACCACTGCGTGTCCGTGGATGATGGCCACCGTAAATACTGAAACTAAAAAATCCTCGAAATGTGTGTTGTGCGGTGAATGCGCAAACGCCTGCCCGACAGGGGCGTTAAAAATTATCGAGTGGAAAGATATTACTGTGTGAATCTTGCAAAGGAAAAAATCATGGCTAACGGTTGGACTGGTAATATATTAAGAGTCAATCTTACGACAGGAAATATTACCCTCGAAGATTCCAGTAAGTTTAAAGATTTTGTCGGTGGTATGGGCTTTGGCTACAAAATTATGTATGACGAAGTACCTCCAGGCACCAAACCTTTCGATGAAGCAAATAAATTAGTTTTTGCTACGGGGCCGTTGACAGGGTCTGGTGCACCCTGTAGTTCTCGCGTAAATATCACATCACTTTCCACATTTACCAAAGGAAATTTAGTCGTCGACGCCCATATGGGCGGTTTTTTTGCTGCACAAATGAAATTCGCCGGATACGACGTCATTATTATCGAGGGTAAAGCGAAATCACCGGTCTGGCTAAATATAAAAGATGACAAAGTTAGCCTGGAGAAAGCCGATTTCTTGTGGGGAAAAGGGACGCGTGCAACCACGGAAGAAATTTGCCGTTTAACCAGCCCTGAAACCTGTGTAGCGGCTATTGGTCAGGCGGGTGAAAATCTTGTGCCTCTCTCTGGCATGCTGAATAGTCGTAACCACAGTGGCGGCGCGGGAACTGGCGCAATAATGGGCTCCAAAAACCTGAAAGCGATTGCGGTTGAAGGGACAAAAGGAGTCAACATTGCCGATCGCCAGGAGATGAAACGGCTCAATGACTATATGATGACCGAACTTATTGGCGCTAATAACAATCATGTCGTGCCAAGTACGCCGCAATCGTGGGCAGAGTACTCTGATCCCAAGTCGCGCTGGACAGCTCGTAAAGGGCTGTTTTGGGGCGCAGCGGAAGGCGGCCCGATTGAAACAGGAGAAATCCCGCCTGGCAATCAAAACACGGTCGGTTTCCGCACCTATAAATCTGTCTTTGATTTAGGTCCGGCAGCAGAGAAATACACCGTCAAAATGAGTGGCTGCCACTCATGTCCAATTCGTTGTATGACCCAGATGAACATTCCTCGGGTTAAAGAGTTTGGTGTACCCAGTACAGGTGGCAACACCTGTGTCGCTAACTTTGTCCACACCACCATCTTCCCGAACGGGCCGAAAGATTTTGAAGATAAAGATGATGGCCGGGTGATTGGTAATCTGGTCGGTCTGAATCTGTTCGATGACTACGGGCTGTGGTGTAACTACGGGCAGTTGCATCGCGACTTTACCTATTGTTACAGCAAAGGCGTGTTTAAGCGCGTTCTGCCTGCTGAAGAGTATGCGGAAATTCGTTGGGATCAACTGGAAGCTGGCGACGTTAATTTCATTAAAGATTTTTACTATCGTCTGGCGCACCGCGTGGGTGAGTTGAGTCACCTGGCTGATGGCTCGTATGCCATTGCTGAACGCTGGAATTTGGGTGAAGAGTACTGGGGCTACGCAAAAAATAAACTCTGGTCGCCGTTTGGTTATCCGGTTCACCATGCCAATGAAGCATCGGCACAGGTCGGCTCTATCGTTAACTGCATGTTCAACCGTGACTGTATGACGCATACGCACATCAACTTTATCGGCTCCGGTTTGCCGTTGAAACTGCAGCGTGAAGTGGCAAAAGAGCTTTTTGGCTCTGAAGATGCTTACGATGAAACCAAAAACTACACGCCGATCAATGACGCAAAAATTAAATATGCCAAATGGTCGCTGTTGCGGGTTTGTTTGCATAACGCCGTCACCCTGTGCAACTGGGTCTGGCCAATGACCGTTTCGCCACTGAAAAGCCGCAATTATCGTGGCGACCTTGCGCTAGAAGCCAAATTCTTTAAAGCAATCACTGGCGAAGATATGACGCAGGAAAAATTAGATTTAGCTGCTGAGCGTATCTTTACGTTACATCGTGCCTACACGGTAAAACTGATGCGAACCAAAGATATGCGTAATGAGCATGACCTGATCTGCTCCTGGGTATTTGATAAAGATCCGCAGATTCCGGTCTTCAGTGAAGGTACTGACAAAATGGATCGCGATGATATGCACCAGTCACTCACGCTTTTCTACAAGGAAATGGGCTGGGACCCACAGCTTGGTTGTCCAACGCGAGAAACGCTTCATCGACTCGGGCTGGAAGATATTGCCGCCGATCTGGCGACACATAACCTGCTACCAGCATAAGGAACCGGCGTAATGAGCCAGCAGGAGGAAATGACACAACTGGAAGCGCCTGATATTGACGTGACTAAGCGTCACTGGTTGCACAGTATGCGTCAGCCCGATGACACTGCGAACGATGCGGTTACAGGGCCTGAACCGGCTGAAATTCTGGCGGAGTTTATCCGCCAGCATTCGACGGCGGGTCAACTGGTTGCACGCGCCGTGTTCCTGTCGCCGCCATATACGGTTGCTGAAGAGGATCTTTCTGCATTGCTGGAAAGCATACGGCAGAGTTCAGACTTCGCAGATATCGCCTGTATGACGGGCATTAAAGATGATTATTACTACTCAACGCAAACTATGAGCGAAAACTATGCCGCTATGTCTTTGCAGGTTGTTGAGCAGGACATCTGTCGGGCCATTGCACATGCCGTTCGCTTCGAATGCCAGACGTATCCCCGACCTTATAAGGTCGCCATGCTGACGCAAGCGCCATATTACTACCTGGAAGCGCAGATTGAAGCCGCGCTCGCCGCGATGGATATCGCTCCTGAGTATGCCGATATACGCCAGGTGACGTCATCGACGGCTGTGTTGTACCTGTTTAGCGAGCGTTTTATGAGCTATGGCAAAGCTTATGGCTTATGTGAATGGTTCGAGGTTGAGCAGTTTCAGAATCCCTGAAGTTTCAGGGAGATATCATGGATAGGGTGGACAGTCGCAGCCACAGCATTAGAGGATAATAAGATGTCCTTCACTCGACGCAAATTTGTTCTGGGGATGGGAACGGTAATCTTTTTTACCGGTTCAGCACCTTCTTTGTTAGCGAACACCAGACAAGGAAAGGAAGTTCGATATGCCATGATTCACGATGAATCACGGTGCAATGGCTGTAATATTTGCGCCAGAGCATGCCGTAAAACTAACCATGTACCGGCACAGGGAAGTCGTTTGTCTATCGCGCATATCCCGGTCACCGATAACAATAACGAAACGCTGTATCACTTTTTTCGCCAGTCATGCCAGCACTGTGAAGATGCTCCTTGCATCGACGTTTGCCCCACAGGGGCATCGTGGCGTGATGAACAGGGGATCGTGCGGGTAGAAAAATCACAATGCATTGGCTGTAGCTACTGCATCGGCGCATGCCCGTATCAGGTTCGTTACCTTAATCCACTGACCAAAGTGGCGGATAAATGTGATTTCTGTGCTGAGTCACGGCTGGCAAAAGGTTTTCCGCCCATCTGCGTTAGCGCCTGTCCGGAACATGCGTTGATCTTTGGTCGCGAAGATAGCCCAGAAATTCAGGCGTGGTTACAGGAAAATAAATACTATCAATATCAGCTGCCTGGTGCCGGGAAACCGCATCTGTATCGCCGGTTCGGTCAACATTTGATTAAAAAGGAAAATGTATGAACCCGTCGCAAAATGCTGAACAATTTCATAACCAGTTGGCGAACTATGTACCGCAGTTTTCTCCCGAATTTTGGCCTGTGTGGTTGGTCATTGCCGGGCTGTTGCTGGTCGGGATGTGGTTAGTGTTGGGGCTTCACGCCTTGCTTCGCGCTCGTGGTATAAAGAAATCCACCACTGGTCATGGCGAGAAGGTTTATCTCTACAGCAAGGCGGTGAGATTATGGCACTGGTCGAATGCGTTACTCTTTGTCTTGTTGCTGGCAAGTGGGCTAATCAATCACTTTGCGCTGGTGAGCGTTGCTGCAGTCAAAAGTCTGGTTGCCGTACATGAAGTTTGTGGATTCCTGCTACTGGCATGCTGGCTTGGCTTTGTTCTCATTAATGCCGTTGGGGGTAATGGTCATCACTACATTATCCGTCGTCAGGGCTGGCTGGGGCGAGCGGCTAAACAAACGCGGTTTTATCTGCTTGGAATTATGCAAGGGGAAGATCATCCATTTCCTGCAACAACACAGTCTAAATTCAATCCATTGCAGCAGGCAGCTTATGTTGGTGTGATGTATGGATTGCTGCCGCTGTTATTGTTGACGGGGCTGCTATGCCTTTACCCGCAAACCGTGGGGGACGTGTTCCCTGGCGTAAGATACTGGTTATTGCAGGCGCATTTTGCTCTGGCAGTTATAAGCCTCTTTTTTATCTTCGGCCATCTCTATCTTTGCACCACGGGGCGTACTCCGCACGAAACTTTTAAATGTATGGTCGATGGCTATCACCGGCATTAACGAATGATCATTACACGAGCTGATCTGCGAGAGTGGCGTGTAGGCGCGGTTATGTACCGCTGGTTTCTGCGCCGTTTTCCGCAAGGTGGAATTTATGCCGATATTCACCACGCCCTGATTGGCGAAGGGTTTACCGACTGGGCGGAAAGTCTGGTTGAGTACGCCTGGAAAAAATGGCTGGCAGACGAAAATTTCGCCCGTCAGGAAGTTTCCTCAATGCAAAAACTGGCCAAAGGCCCCGTAGAGATACCCTTTTGCAGTCAGTTCGCCCGGGCCGACGATCACGCACGCGTCGGCTGTTGTGAGGATAACGCCAGAATCGCTACCGTGGGGTATGCTGCGCAAATTGCCAGCATGGGTTATAGCGTGCGGATTGGCAGTGTCGGCTTTAACAGCCATATCGGTAGCTCAGGTGAACGTGCTCGTGTTGCTGTAACCGGTAATTCCTCGCGGATAAGCAGCGCCGGAGACAGCAGTCGTATTGCGAATACCGGAATGCGAGTACGCGTTTGTACATTGGGTGAACGGTGTCATGTCGCCAGTAATGGCGATCTGGTGCAAATCGCCAGCTTTGGCGCAAACGCCAGGATTGCCAACAGCGGCGATAACGTTCATATCATCGCCAGCGGTGAAAATTCAACGGTAGTGAGTGCGGGCGTGGTGGATTCAATTATTCTCGGGCCAGGAGGCAGCGCCGCGCTGGCGTATCATGACGGCGAAAGAGTGCGCTTTGCCGTAGCCGTTGAAGGTGAAAATAATATTCGCGCTGGAGTTCGCTATCGTCTGAATGAGCAGCATCAATTTGTGGAATGCTGACTCTTTTACCTTAATCAAACGACAGACGTCGGCGTGCGCGGGATGCTGGCTTAACGACGGCCTGCGCCATAGCCTCACCAATTTCAGCACAAGCCGTAAGCCCCTGAACGAAAGGCCGATCGTGCATTAACCAAGGCAACGCGCCGAACGCCACGCGACCACGAACTTCTTCCGGTTGCTGTAGCGTATAATCTTCACCGACATCAGGGATTTCATCGCCTGTTTTCTGTAGCTGTGCACGTAGTCCAGGGAAAGGAATGTCTTTCACTTTGAGCGGGCGCTGCCCACGAGCATCAATAAAAACGTCAAACGAGTAGCTGTTGTCCGCTGTTTTCAGCATTGTGTGCGTTTTGTCGATTTCCATATTGTATTCCTCACCGAGAGCGAGAATATGGATAATTCCCGCCTCGCGCAAAGCCAGTAAGCGCTTTATAGATTCAGAAGGAATAGCTGCATAATTGTCGATAAATACTCTGGCAAGGCCTTTACTGAACCGTTTATGGTCGTGCTCATTCAGATGCGGAACAATTTCCTGTACGGCTTCATGCAGGCGAAGAATGACATAACGCCAGGGAACGGTATGTTTTTCACGTTTATTTCGCTCGACTTCTGCTAAGTTTTTTTCTGCCCAGGCAAATGGGTCATGCTGTTTACGGTCAGCAAACCAGGCCAGCGCGAAGGTATCGACATTCAGGTCCTCTATCGCAATATGTTGGCTCCAGTCAGGATCAGCCGCAGTAATCTCTTTCAATATAAGTTTAAATACCCGGTCCAGAAGACCCTGTGTACCTTTTTCAATTTCCGCGTTCAGGGAATGTTCAGTGACAATGCGTAGAGGTTCGTAGGGAATTGGGCAATAGAAATCGGCTTCTGGCAAAATACCTGTGCGTGACATTAATGTAATACTGAGTTTTTCACTGTCGCTATCGCGCTGAAACAGAATGCGTTGATTATCTTTTTCAATAAAGGAACCATGCTGGATAGCAACCGCCATTGCGGCATCCAGCCCGCTCAAGGATGTTCCCATAATGCCCACGCGACAGGCTTCAATTTTCGCTTCCATTAACCCTGACCACGGGCTGGGGAAATATGTTCGGCTTGCTTGTTCTTCGTCAGGCCAGACGTGACCGGTGGCTATTACGGCTAAATCAAACGTCTCAACTGGCAAATCCCGAACTGTGAAGATAAGCACGCCAGAGTCTGTGACTTGCAGATCAGTCACCTGGCAAGATTCATAAACGTTGATTTCAAATTGCTGCTGCCGAGCTTGTTCTACCAACCGTAAAAAGCGATCACGGAAATATTCTCCTAACAAAATCCTCGGCAAAAACTGGCGATCGTGCAAGCTTTCCTTTTTAACGCCATAACGTTGCAGATGGCTGGCATCTTGCTCTTGCAACCATTCCAGATAAGTACAATAAATCGGCGGTATTTCAATGCTGGCAATATTTGCCAGCATCATTTTAGAGTTTTCTTCATCATTGTACGGCATACCGACACCAGCCTCGTCGGCTTGCTCGAAGAGAGAAATGGAGAGTGGCGTTTGTTGCTGCAAAAGCGAGAGGAAAGTGTAGATCCCTGTTGGTCCGGTACCCACAATGGCAATTTTTTTCATTGTTACTTACCTGTATGCATTTTTTTGAATTTGGTGTTATCAGGTAAGTGTGGTGGAAATATTTAGAAAAGGAGAAATTTCAGACGGGGACGAAAAGGGCGCGTATCGCCCTTCATTAATCTGTGTCAGGCCAGTTTTGCCTGATTGATTTGACTCAGTGACTCATTGACATCGAAAACTTTGGCAATAACTTCTGCGACACCAAGATTTTTCAGGCGGGCAGTATGTTTGTCCAGATAAGCCAGGGCGCTTTTTTCATCGGTAAAAAGGTAGATCCCACCGGCTTCATGGTTCTTTTCACTTTCTGTCCACACCTTCCACAGAAAACCGGGTTCCTGATTAATCGACTCGGCAAGCGGTTTTAGTTGCTCAGCCATTTCGTCGCCAAAGGGGCCATTAAAAGCAAAATGAAGTTGTAATAAAGTTGCCATAGCTATTCTCCTTCTGATAACGCATACGAGGATAGTGTAAAACTTTTAACGTATTGGATACAGAGAAGAAGCAGGAGAAACAAAAGGGAAGAAAAGACCAGATTAAGAAAATCTGGTGCGTCCGAGTGGACTCGAACCACCGACCCCCACCATGTCAAGGTGGTGCTCTAACCAACTGAGCTACGGACGCAGGATGGTGCGTTCAATTGGACTCGAACCAACGACCCCCACCATGTCAAGGTGGTGCTCTAACCAACTGAGCTATGAACGCAACGTTGTAGGTGACAACGGGGACGAATATTAGCGGCAGAGCGTGAAGGTGGCAAGAGGCAAATCGTAATTTTCTGCGCTATTTCTATCGTTTGCAGAGCTTTTAAGCAAATTGGCGATATTTTGTTGATTTGCAAGGGCGATTTTTGGCCAGAGATCATATTTAGATTTGATACAGCCGATTATCCCTCGACTCACAATGTAAAACAGAGACTTTGCCACCATATCAATTCTATCGTGGATAAATCCTTCGTAGCCTTTACACTTAGGTAGCGATAAAGGCACACAGATGCAGCATAGGAATAAGTCATGGGATCTGATGCAAAAAACTTGATTAGCGACGGGAAAGTGCAAATTGTTCATGCTGGAGACGTTATCGGCGCGACTCAACTTACTGATGGCGAGTTGATTGTTGAGGCAGGCGGAAGAGCAGAAAATACCGTGGTCACAGACGCTGGCTGGCTGAAAGTTGAAACTGGTGGAATCGCCAAATGTACACAGTACAGCAACAATGGCACGTTATCAGTCGGTGACGGCGCAATAGCCACTGACATTGTTCAGTCAGACGGTGGAGCGATTAGCCTCTCAACGCTCGCGACTGTTAATGGCCGCCATCCCGAAGGTGAATTTAGCGTTGATCAGGGCTATGCCTGCGGTTTATTGCTGGAGAATGGCGGTAATCTGCGGGTACTGGAGGGCCATCGCGCGGAAAAAATCATTCTGGATCAGGATGGTGGTTTGTTGGTCAACGGAACAGCATCAGCAGTTGTTGTAGATCAAGGTGGTGAACTGTTGGTTTACCCTGGTGGAGAAGCCATCAATGGTGAGATAAACCACGGTGGCGTTTTTATGCTGGCAGGTAAAGCCAGTGATACGCTGATTGCGGGTGGCACCATGAATAATCTCGGCGGCGAAGACATTCATACCATCGTTGAGAATGGCGCCGTTTATCGCCTGGGGACAGACGGTCTGCAACTCTACAGTTCTGGTAAGACTAAAAACCTGACAGTTAAAACCGGTGGGCGGGCTGAAGTGCATGCCGGTACGCTGGAAAATGCAGTGGTACAAAGTGGGACAGTGATTGTGATGTCTCCCACCAGTGCGGATGAAAAATTCGTCGTAGAAGAAGACTGTGCTCCGGTTGAACTTACGGGGAGCGTTGCATTACAGGACGGCGCTTCTATGATTGTTGGCTATGGCGCTGATCTGAAACAATCAACGATTACGGTCCAGCAGGAAGGCATGTTGATCCTCGATGGCAGCACGGTTAAAGGTGACAATGTCACTTTCTATGTTGGCAACCTGAATCTCGATGGTGGAAAAGTGTGGCTGATAACGTCAACAGCAACGTCTGTGCAGTTGAAGGTGAAACGTCTGCGAGGAGAAGGAACGATTTGCCTGCAAACCAGTGCGAAAGAAATTTCTCCAGAATTCATCAGTGTGAAAGGGGAAGTCAGCGGTGATATTCACGTTGAGATAACGGATGCCAGTTGGCAGCCTATTTGCAGCGCACTTAAATTGCAGCCGGACGAAGATGGCATTGGCGCAACGCTCCAGCCAGCCTAAAATTAAGGCGCAATCTTTGCGGATTGCGCCTCATTTTTTTATCGAGATGCACGTTGCAAAATGATAGCCGATGGTAGACGTTGCAAGAAACGCATACGTAGCATCATCATAATGGCAGCAGAAGTCAGACCGATAATAAAGCCTATCCAGAAACCTGCCGGCCCCATCGGCTCAACTACCAGATTGGTCAATGCCAGAATATAGCCACTTGGTAAGCCCAACACCCAATACGCGATAAAGGTAATGTAAAAAATAGATCGCGTATCTTTATAACCACGCAAAATCCCGCTACCGATTACCTGTATCGAGTCAGAAATCTGATACACCGCCGCCAGCAACATGAGGTGAGCAGCCAGTGTCACAACTTCTGGATTATCGTTATACAGAAGAGCGATCTGCTCCCGCAGCGAGATTGTGAAAATTGCCGTCATCGTTGCCATACAGACGCCAACCATAAGCCCGGTTCGTGCAGCAGTTTGCGCATCCAGCGTGGAACCCTGACCCAGACGATAACCCACACGGATAGTCACAGCCGCTGCCAGCGACATCGGAAGAACGAACATCAGCGAACTAAAGTTCAGGGCAATCTGGTGGCCTGCCACATCGACAATACCGAGCGGAGATACCAACAGCGCAACCACCGCAAACAGTGTTACTTCAAAGAACAGGGCCAGCGCGATAGGTAAACCCAGTTGCACAAGTCTTTTCATTACCGCCGGATCTGGTTTAGCGGTGCCTTTTTCGTTGCGGATATCGCGCATAGAACGGGCATGCTTAATATAGGAAACCATAGCAAGGAACATTACCCAGTACACCGCCGCAGTCGCCACACCACAGCCGACGCCACCGAGTTCAGGCATACCGAAGTGACCGTAAATGAAGATATAGTTAACCGGAATGTTCACCAGCAGGCCAATAAAGCCCATTACCATGCCCGGCTTGGTTTTTGCCAAACCTTCACACTGGTTACGAGCGACCTGGAAGAACAGATAGCCCGGAGCCCCCCACAATAGTGCACGCAGATAACCCACTGCTTTATCGGCGAGGGCCGGATCGATATTTTGCATGGAGCGGATGATATAACCCGCATTCCACAGCACCAGCATAATAAGCACGGAGACGAAACCGGCCAGCCAGAAACCTTGTCGCACCTGATGCGCAATACGTTCACGGCGACCGGAACCATTCAATTGCGCGATGACTGGCGTCATTGCCAGCAGCAGTCCGTGACCGAAAAGAATCGCCGGGAGCCAGATAGAAGTACCAATGGCGACTGCCGCCATGTCGGTGGCGCTATAGCCGCCCGCCATGACGGTATCGACAAAACCCATAGCTGTTTGGGCGATTTGCGCGAGAATCACCGGGATTGCTAATGCTAATAACAGACGCGCTTCACTAATGTATTTCTGCACGTGAACACCTTTTATATTGTTGTTATATGAGAGACTAAAAAACCGCCTGAATGGGCAGCAAAAAGAAGAAGCAGGGGAAATTCAGTCTATTGTAGCGAGGATTTATTAATTCTCCAGTGAAAAAATAACCACTCAACCCCCTTTACTGGTAAGGACGTTTCCCACCTGCTATTGTGCTGAACAGAATGTCCTAACTGATTTCAGGAGTTGTAAGTATGTTTACGGGGATAGTGCAGGGCACCGCGAAGTTGGTGTCGATTGACGAGAAAGCAAATTTTCGAACCCATGTAGTGGAATTACCTGATTACATGTTGGATGGTCTGGAGACAGGTGCTTCAGTCGCGCATAACGGTTGCTGCCTGACCGTAACGGAAATTAACGGCAACCGTATCAGTTTTGATCTGATGAAAGAAACGTTACGAATAACAAACCTTGGCGATTTAAACGTTGGGGATTGGGTAAACGTAGAACGCGCGGCGAAATTCAGCGATGAAATCGGCGGACATTTAATGTCAGGTCATATTATGACCACCGCAGAAGTATCGAAAATAATAACATCAGAAAATAACCACCAGATCTGGTTCAAAGTACAGGATGAGCAGTTAATGAAATATATCCTGTATAAAGGGTTTATTGGTATTGATGGCATCAGTCTGACGGTTGGTGAAGTGACAGCGACCCGCTTTTGTGTGCATTTAATTCCGGAAACGCTGGAACGTACCACTCTCGGTAAGAAAAAACTCGGTGCACGCGTCAATATCGAAATCGATCCGCAAACTCAGGCCGTGGTAGATACTGTTGAACGTGTGTTGGCGGCACGGGAAAAGAAATAAAGCTGCGTTTGAAATGACATCGCCCCCAAAATGGGGGCGATGAAATAATACTTAACGCGCCACGCGAAGGCCGCTTTCGACCCCACGTGAGAACACCACTTGCCAGAGCTGGATATCACGGGCGCGGAAGGCACCAGCGCAAGCATTCAGATAATACGTAAACATCCGTTTAAAGCGTTCACTGTAGTTATCGGCAATTTCCGGCCAGGCGGCGAGGAATCGTTCATACCAGGCCATCAACGTAGTGTCATAGTCAGCGCCAAAGTTATGCCAGTCTTCCATCACAAAGTGTGGTTCACTGGATTGCGCAATCTGGCGTACAGAAGGCAGGCAACCATTCGGGAAAATATATTTGTTAATCCACGGGTCAACATTCAGATCGGTTTTTTTCGAGCCGATAGTATGTAGCAGGAAAATCCCTTCTGGCTTCAGATTACGATCCACCACCTCAAAATAGGTATCGTAATTTTTCGGTCCGACGTGCTCGAACATACCAACCGAAACAATACGGTCAAACTGGTCGTTCAGGTCACGGTAATCCTGTAGCAAAATGGTGACATCCAGACCTGCGCAGCGTTCCTGGGCCATTTTCTGTTGTTCGGCAGAAATCGTGACACCAACCACACTTACGTCATAATTAGACGCCATGTAATGCGCCAGCCCGCCCCAACCGCAGCCGATATCCAGAACCCGCATGCCCGGTTTTAACTGCAACTTTTCACAAATCATTTTGAGCTTCGCTTGTTGGGCAGATTCCAGATTATAGGCATCTTTCCAGTAAGCGCAGGAATACTGCATGAAGGGATCCAGCATACGGCTGAACAGGTCATTACCAAGGTCGTAATGCTCTTTACCTACTATCCAGGCACGTTTTTTACTTTGCAGATTGAAGAGCCGTGCGCCAGCAATGCGCAGTGTGTCTTTAAAATGATGGGGGAGTTGGTTTTCAAGCCCAGCGCGTAAGACTTTGCTAAAAAACATATCCAGTCGGTCACATTCCCACCAGCCATCCATATAACTTTCGCCTAACCCCAACGATCCTTCCTGTAGAACGCGTTTAAAAAAATCGGGGTTTTTAACTCGAATATCTGCCGGGGCAGAGCCATTAATGGCGATGCCTGCACGGCTAAGTAATTCGTTGGCGATACGGTACCAGTTGTCATCCGGTACGCTGACTTCTTCTATACACGATGAACTCATAGTTTCTCCATCACTGGTCGGTGATCAGAACCTTAAAACAGCGTAGACGCTTTTTGGGCTTTGTGAGAAATCTCGCAGGAAAACCGCGAGTCTATAATCCGACGTAGAACAGAGGAAAGGAGGAACCCTTGCCGAAATGACCATCCATAGTGACCCGGGAACGCTCCTGTCCCCGTAAAAACATAATATTTATCGTAATATTAACAACTGGAACTCAGTATAGGCTGCTAATCTCAATCATACAACAAAATTTTGTTAGCAGCCTAAGTATAACGATATCGCTATAGATCAATGTGATTCACTATGTGCGACTTCCGTCTCGCCATGATTCTGGCAGTGAGATTCAGGTTGATGTTGCATCTTATAGCCGATAGCAACCAGCACCACGGTCGATAACATCACGCTGGTGGTGGTGAACAGTGGCGTGCTGACGCTGATGAGCCAGGAAACCCCCAGGCTTGCGAGGAAGCACAGACCCAATTGCAGGGTATTCTGCAATGCAGCAGCGCGGCCAGTCGCATGCGGGAAGGGGCGTAGCGCCTGGGCGACCACAATCGGGTAGATTGCCCCGTTGGCAATGGCCATCACACAGAATGGGATCAGAATTTCGGCCAGCGACACATGGCTAATGAAGCCCGCAGCCCAGGTTGCTACCACGCTGACGGCAAACAGCGCCAGCAGCCACGGTAACAACTGCTTACCCTGCCATTTCTGCAATGCGGCGCGACAGCCGTAACCACCAATAAGAAACGCGATGGTTTGCGGAACATAACTTAATCCGATTACTGCCGGACTGTAGCCCATTTCGCTGAGGATAAACGGTGAACCGGTTAGCCAGGCAAAGAAACTGGCTGAACAGGCCGCATAAATCAGCACATTCCCGCGATAGGTTTTTGAACGCAGCAGATCGGTAAAGGTCAGTCCATCCTGACTATCATTGCGTGCTTTCGTGGTGGGTTTAAGCCAGAAAATGGGCAGAATCAGCACTACGGCAATGGCAAACAGAGTGGCGAAAATCGCCTGCCAGGAAAAATGGACCAGCAGCCAGCTACCTAACAGCGGAGCAAGCGCCGGAGAAAGCCCCACTAAAGGCATAATGGTCGCAAAAATACGGTTAACTTTTTGTGAAGGATAGTAATCCGTCACCAATGCCTGCCAGATAACGGCCGCGGCACAGACACCAACAGCTTGCACAAAACGCAATACCAGCAGCGTGGCAGCGTTTTCCACCCATAACATTCCCAGACTACCCAGCGCAAAAATTGTCAGGCCGATCAATAACACAGGTTTACGACCATA
This sequence comes from Escherichia sp. E14S1, assembly GCF_004211995.1. Classification (NCBI taxonomy): domain Bacteria; kingdom Pseudomonadati; phylum Pseudomonadota; class Gammaproteobacteria; order Enterobacterales; family Enterobacteriaceae; genus Escherichia; species Escherichia sp. E14S1. The sequence continues at coordinate 31,257 of NZ_RHJQ01000012.1, read as the reverse complement.
ACGATCGGAGAGCGGCCCCCACAGGAGCTGGGCAGCGGCAAAACCGGCAAGGAACAGACTAAGGCTGGCACTGACAGCAGACGCAGGCGTTTGCAGGTCGGCCTGAATGGCGGCGAAAGCGGGCAGATACATATCGGTTGCCAGAAAACCGAGTACGCTCAAACCCGCCAGCCAGACTAAAAATCTTTTCCCAGGTTGCATGTATATTCTCTAAATTCCTCAATTAAACACCGTCGCAAAGTGTAGGGAGTGAAATTCCTGTTGTGAAACGGTAATATTTGATGACTGGTTTCAAAAATTTTGCAGGCAAACTATGTGGTCTGAGTATTCTCTCGAAGTGGTTGATGCAGTGGCGCGAAATGGCAGCTTCAGCGCTGCAGCCCAGGAGTTGCATCGCGTTCCTTCTGCGGTCAGCTATACCGTACGTCAGCTGGAAGAGTGGCTGGCGGTACCGCTTTTTGAACGGCGTCATCGTGACGTGGAACTGACCGCTGCCGGGGCGTGGTTTCTCAAAGAAGGGCGATCTGTTGTCAAAAAAATGCAGATCACTCGCCAACAATGTCAGCAGATAGCGAACGGCTGGCGCGGTCAGTTAGCCATCGCGGTAGATAATATTGTCAGGCCAGAACGCACGCGGCAGATGATTGTTGATTTCTATCGCCATTTTGATGACGTCGAACTTCTGGTTTTTCAGGAAGTGTTCAACGGCGTCTGGGATGCGCTTTCCGATGGGCGCGTGGAACTGGCGATTGGCGCGACACGAGCGATTCCGGTTGGGGGCCGTTACGCCTTCCGTGATATGGGGATGTTGAGCTGGAGTTGTGTTGTTGCCCGCCACCATCCGCTTGCGTCGATGAATGGGCCGCTCAGCGATGACACGTTGCGCAACTGGCCGTCGCTGGTGCGCGAAGACACGTCGCGGACGTTACCAAAACGAATTACCTGGCTGCTGGATAACCAAAAAAGGCTTGTCGTACCTGACTGGGAATCATCGGCAACCTGTATCTCGGCCGGTTTATGCATAGGCATGGTGCCGACGCATTTCGCCAAACCATGGCTTAATGAGGGAAAATGGGTGGCGTTAGAACTGGAAAATCCATTCCCTGATTCGGCATGTTGTCTGACATGGCAGCAGAATGATATGTCGCCAGCGTTAACCTGGTTGCTGGAGTATCTTGGCGATAGTGAGACGCTGAATAAGGAGTGGCTGCGGGAGCCGGAAGAGACTCCCGCAACGGATAATTAACGACGATAGTCGCGGAACGGACCGTCAGCTACGGAGCGGCGTTCAATAAGCCGCGGATGAACTTCGATAGACTGCGGTTCTTCGCGTTTGTTGACGATACGGTCCAACAGCATGTTGAACGCCGTTTCGCCCAGCGAATCTTTTGGCTGATGGATAGTGGTCAGCGCCGGGGTAAAGTAGCGGGCGTTGCGCACATTATCATAACCGATCAGCGAAACATCCTGCGGTACGCGCAGACCCATTTCATCAGCAGCGCAAAGTGCACCCATTGCCATGATATCGCCGCCACAGAAGACCGCAGTAGGGCGGTGTGGCTGCGACAGGATTTGTTGCATGGCGCGATAACCCGATTCAGGTTCAAAGTCACCCTGCACAATCCAGTTTTCCGGCACCTTGATCATCGCTTCTTCCATCGCCTTCATAAACCCTGCCAGACGACCCGCGCCGGTATTACGTTCCAGAGGACCAGGGATAACGCCGATTTCGCGATGACCGCGTTCAATCAGATAGCGTCCGGCCATGTAGCCGCCTTCAAACGCGTTATCGATGACCGCATCGGTAAAGTCGGCTTTTGCTTCGCCCCAGTCCATTACCACCATCGGGATATGGCGATACTCTTCCAGCATCGCCAGCAACGGTTCTGGATACTCAGAACACATGACCAGCAGGCCATCGACGCGTTTTTGCGCCATCATCGACAGATAGGCTCTCTGTTTCTCAAGATTGTTCCACGCGTTTCCGAGGATCAGCGTGTAACCTTTCTGGAAGCAATTTTTTTCAACCGCTTCGATGATCTCCGCGAAATAGGCTGCTTCGCTGCTGGTCGCCAGCAAGCCGATAGACTTGGTATGGTTAACCTTCAGGCTACGCGCTACCGCGCTAGGGGAGTAGTGTAATTCTTTAATCGCTGCCCACACGGCGTTGCGCGTTTCTTCAGCGACGAAACGAGTTTTGTTTATAACGTGTGACACAGTTGTAGTGGAAACGTTTGCTCGCTTCGCTACATCTTTTATTGTTGCCATTCCATTTCACTCCAGACCCTAACTTCAGCTCCTGCAAAATCGCAAGGTAAACGTTTGCCTTTACACACCTTACGCGCAACAAAAGTGTTGCGGTACGCCGGAAAAACGACACAGAGCGTCAGGAAGGGGTCAATGGCCAGTACGCAAATAGTGTAAGCGTGGAATTTTGGCCGATCTTGATGAAAAGGGGAAGTGGTAAAAACACTTATCATTATAAATGGCGGGAGATTTTTTCTTCACAGTGTGTAAAAATGCGTAATATCACTTTTTGTAGGGTAATAAAAAAGGAGAAAACTTGATGAGTACCGATCTTAAATTTTCACTGGTAACAACCATTATTGTCCTCGGTTTGATCGTGGCCGTAGGTTTGACTGCCGCGCTGCACTGACTTCCCTTCGAGGGAGCGCATCCTCCCTCGCACTCTCTTCCCTTTTGTTAGCAAAATGGCAAAAGTGTTTTCCCTTTTTGTTATTTTCAATTTTTTGTGATTGCTGTCATGCTTTCGCCACTTTGATGAATATCGTGTAATGACGCGAAGAGGTGGAGATTAGGCATGAAAATTAACTATCCGTTGTTGGCGCTGGCAGTTGGCGCGTTTGGTATCGGGACAACGGAGTTCTCGCCAATGGGCCTGTTACCCGTCATTGCGCGCGGTGTGGATGTCTCGATTCCTGCTGCGGGCATGTTAATCAGCGCCTATGCGGTTGGCGTGATGGTTGGCGCGCCGCTGATGACATTACTGCTGTCTCATCGCGCCAGGCGCAGTGCGCTTATTTTCCTGATGGCCATTTTCACTCTTGGCAACGTGCTTTCCGCCATCGCGCCGGATTATATGACGCTGATGCTTTCACGCATTTTGACCAGTCTGAATCACGGGGCATTCTTTGGTTTGGGTTCAGTCGTGGCCGCAAGCGTTGTGCCTAAACACAAACAGGCCAGCGCCGTCGCCACTATGTTTATGGGCTTAACTCTGGCAAATATTGGCGGTGTTCCTGCGGCGACCTGGCTTGGCGAAACTATTGGCTGGCGGATGTCGTTTCTGGCAACGGCGGGGCTGGGCGTGATTTCAATGGTTAGCCTGTTCTTCTCGTTACCGAAAGGCGGCGCAGGTGCGCGTCCGGAAGTGAAAAAAGAGCTGGCGGTATTGATGCGTCCGCAGGTGTTATCAGCCTTGCTGACGACGGTACTGGGGGCAGGGGCAATGTTTACGCTCTACACCTATATTTCACCAGTACTGCAAAGTATCACCCACGCAACGCCGGTGTTCGTAACAGCCATGCTGGTGCTGATTGGCGTTGGGTTTTCTATCGGTAACTATTTAGGCGGTAAACTGGCGGACCGTTCGGTCAACGGCACGCTGAAAGGCTTTTTGTTGCTGCTGATGGTGATTATGCTGGCGATCCCGTTCCTGGCGCGTAATGAGTTTGGTGCGGCTATCAGCATGGTGGTGTGGGGCGCAGCAACCTTTGCGGTGGTACCGCCGTTACAGATGCGTGTGATGCGAGTTGCCAGCGAAGCGCCAGGGCTGTCTTCCTCAGTGAATATCGGTGCCTTTAACCTGGGCAATGCTCTGGGTGCCGCGGCAGGTGGCGCAGTGATTTCGGGTGGTCTGGGGTACAGTTTTGTGCCGGTGATGGGGGCAATTGTCGCAGGACTGGCATTGTTGCTGGTGTTTATGTCAGCCAGAAAACAACCTGAAGCAGTTTGCGTTGCCAACAGTTAATAAACGAAACGCAGAAGGGGATACCTTCTGCGTTACAGTTTGCAGGCAAAGTGCGATTTATCTTGCCGGATGCGGTGTTAACGCCTCATCCGGATAGACCCGATAAGCGTAGCGCATCAGGCAATGTTGCATTTGCCATCAGTTATTATGCAGCGAGATTTTTCGCTACGAATTCCCAGTTCACCAGCGCCCAGAAGTGCTCCAGATAGCCAGGACGCGCATTGCGATAGTCGATGTAATAAGCGTGTTCCCAGACATCAACGGTCAGCAGCGGGGTCGCATCGGTGGTCAGCGGAGTACCAGCATTAGAGGTAGAAACGATAGCCAGTTTGCCATCGCTGTTTTTCACCAGCCAGGTCCAGCCAGAACCAAAGTTTTTGATCGCAGCGTCAGTAAACTGTGCTTTGAAATCGGCAAAGCTACCGAAAGATGCGGCGATAGCTTCAGCGACTTTGCCAGTCGGTTCGCCACCGGCGTTCGGTGCCAGGCAGTTCCAGTAGAAAGTGTGGTTCCAGACCTGAGCTGCGTTGTTGAATACGCCACCTTCAGAGCTGCGAATAATCTCTTCCAGTGATTTACCTTCAAACTCGGTGCCTTTAATCAGGTTGTTCAGGTTAGTGACATAAGTCTGATGATGTTTGCCGTAGTGATACTCAATGGTTTCCGCAGAAATGTGCGGAACCAGAGCGTCTTTAGCATATGGTAGTGCAGGTAATTCGAATGACATTGCTACTCTCCTTTATTATTCATTGGTATACGCACAATAGCCTTATTGTGAGTACGGATAGGGTAGCAAATTAAAAGGTGATACAAAAGATGAACTTACCCTGTTGTCGTAACAACAGGGTAAAGTTTTAGCGAAGTGTTTTTGGGGTCATTACCCGACGAGCGCCAACATAGTGACGTTGCCAGTAATCTTCACTTAACGACGTGATTTGAATTTCCTGACCACTGCGTGGTGACTGAATAAATTTACCATTGCCAACGTACACGCCTACGTGATCGGCAGTCCCACGCCCTTGCGTGCGGAAGAAGACCAGGTCGCCGTTTTTCAGTTCACTGCGATCGATAGGTGCCGCATCGCGCAGGTGATACATTTCGTTGGCCGTGCGCGGAATACGGATCTTAACCAGGTCTTTATAAGCGTAATAAACCAGTCCACTGCAATCAAAACCGGTACGCGGTGAACTCCCGCCCCAACGATATGGCTTGCCAATTTGCTGCATCAGTTTATTCATCGCCACTTTAGTGGCTTTCTGAACTTTGGCTTTGTGCGCATCGGCAATAGTGCCAGGGGCGGCATTTTTGACTTTCACGCAATGTGACTTATTGCCCTTACGTTTGGTGCACTTTTCCGTAAAGCTGGCAGACGCCGTTTTAGTGACAACATTTTTGCTTCGAGTTTTAGCGTTTTTAGAAGCGGTAATGGAGGATTTTTTAACGGAAGAAGCGGTTTTGCTTTTGGTCGTACTTTTACTGGCGACTTTTTTGGCGGTTTTCTGACTGGCTTTATTATTGGTCTTTTTGGTGGTTGCCGTGCTTTTCTTTTTATCTGCTTTTTTGGTGATATGAGTGGTAGCAGAACTCTCCCTGGCTTGCTTGGAAGCATAGGCCATAGGCATTAAAGGCAGGGTGGTAAAAAGTAAAGCACAGAGCGTGATCGAAATACGGTTTATCCGCGCCACTGAGCGTCCCTCTGTTAAGGCAGGTCTATCATGCCTGCGTCTGATTTACAAAACTTGATGATTCTAATGCATAGAAGAAGGGAAAGTTAATAGCTTTTATTGTTAAAAAATACGTTTCGTCGGCGAGCGCAAAAAAAAGCAGCAGTGAAAGCTAAAAATGGTCACAAATACGCCAGCTTGCAGCGTGGCAGAGTAGAAACGAATATTTGAAATGCAACAAATAGAGCAAAGGGATAAAATAGCAAAAGCATGATGAAAATGTTATTTTCCGATGCCGCACTGACCCGCTACAATGTCAGATTACTGCCGTAAAGAAGTTTGAGGAAGCAAGACAATGAGCACCACTATCGAAAAAATCCAACGCCAGATTGCTGAAAACCCGATCCTGCTGTACATGAAAGGTTCACCGAAACTGCCGAGCTGCGGTTTTTCTGCTCAGGCAGTCCAGGCGCTTGCCGCTTGTGGCGAACGTTTTGCCTACGTTGATATCCTGCAAAATCCGGACATTCGTGCGGAACTGCCGAAATATGCTAACTGGCCGACTTTCCCGCAACTGTGGGTTGACGGCGAGCTGGTAGGCGGTTGTGATATCGTGATTGAAATGTATCAGCGTGGCGAACTGCAGCAGCTGATCAAAGAAACTGCTGCTAAATACAAGTCTGAAGAGCCGGATGCTGAATAATCCGTTTCGCAATACTGACGGATGCTAACCGGCATCCGTCAGTGCTTTTTATCCCCAATCCAGCCCTTGTGGCGAACTTGAAAATCCCGCTTCACGCAGTAGCGTAAACATCGGCGTTTGCCGTACCGGTTGGTCATTCACTTCTGTCAACGTAAAGCGTAGCCGTGGTTCTCGCCGTAACGCGGTGGTTAGCGCCAGGAAAACCTCCGGTGGTAATAATTCATCTTTTTCCTGCCAGACCAGCATTTTTTTGCCACCTTGCGCAAGATAAATCAATAATTTGCCGCCAGAAATGACCACCAGCGCGCCTGCCCGACGAGTCGGAACCAGCGTCGCCGGATGTGCAGGCCAGGGTAGTAGATTCCCCCACAAATTGGCCGGATCGTTGGCACTAAGGGCCACGGGCATATATTGTCGCGTCTGCGTGGCATGGGGCGCCAGGTCGCGCAGACGGTCAATGGTCTGGCGATCAGCAAATTGTGCACCACCCAAACCTTCAACAAATCGACCCCGCATAATTCGCCCGGAATCTTCCATACTGCGGCAAAGCGTTTGCATCGACGGAAATCCGCCAGGAATATTTTCAGCAATCACCGCCTGACGGCTGATGATTCCGTAGCGGTCGAGCATATTTTCCGCCAGCGCCAGCATCCTTTCGGTATCGTTTAGTGGCTCCACCTGCAATAACGACCAGCGTCCAGCCAGCTTTGGTGTGTTGTAAGATACCGACGGCATAGCTGACGGTGCATAAACCGGACGTCCACGACGAGCCCGGCTACTGCGGCGAGTGGTCGGACTGCTTCGGGTGAGGGCGCGCAACGGTGCCCAAATATCACAGGTGATGACGCCTTGCCAGGCCAGTTCCCAAAGCGCCTCTTGCAGGGCTGAAGGCTCTACGGGCTCGCCGATTATCTCGCCTGTTCGTTGGCTGATTTGTTGCGCAAACCATGCGCCCCCGTCAGCCAGAACCACGATAATTGCCAGCTGAAGCGCTGAACGTTTCGCCTGATCCTGTTCTGCGGGAATGAACGATTCGGCGGCAAATTCCCGTAAATGCAGTGCCACCAGACCGTCATCCTCACCGAGCTTTTTTTGCCCCGACCAGATAACCGTACCGGTTGCCAGCAGTTCATCGAGCATTTCTGGCGAGTAATCGCGTACGCGGGCGGGCAGGATCTGGCTTTCCCACAGTGAGGCGGGTAAACCGACACCAGCAAGCTGTTCGATAACTCGCATGACGCCATCCACGCCTTCATAAACGCCTGGCGATGTTGAGGCAAAGAGCGCCGGGCTACCATCGGTGGCGGGGAGCACGCCCTGATGTTCCAGCAGCAATCGTGCATAGGCAATGGCGGGTACCGGACGCGTAGCTTCTCTGGCAGCCTGCAGGGAACGTAAACGCAAACGACGAAAAACTTCATCGCTCACCCAGATGTCTTGTTGCAAATTCATCACCAGCCCCTGTTCGCGCAATTGATGAAGTTGCTCTTCGACAATGGCAATACCGAGGCTAAACTCATGAGCCAGTTGTTCAGCCGTGACCAGAGCATGAGCCCGGAGATAGCGCAGAAAGAGATCGCGAAGCGGGTAATTGACACGGTGCAAGTAAATATCAGGCAGCGAGTCCGGCAGTTGCACTCCGAGAGTATCGCGTAATTTGGCCGCATCGTCCATACAGGCCAGATGCTCCTGAGCTGCCATGATCACCGGGAAGATTCTTTTTTCCGCCAGAAGATTTTCTACATATGTCTCAATCTCTTCACGACGGCCTGTATGCCGTTGCGCCAGATCCTCAACGGTCATTGGCCCCAGTTCGCGCAACAGGTCGAAAAGACCTTCTTCACCTTTCGCTTTTCTGCCAGGGGCCAGTCGCTGTAACTCTTCTTCCACCTGACGAATGACCTGCGGGTCGAGTAACTCACCAGGATCAACCTGACCGAGTAGATTGCGCAACAATTCGCTGTCCAGAGACAGCACTGAAGCTCGCCGTTCTGCCAGCGGGGCGTCGCTCTGATACATAAATTCCGCCACATAACCGAACAATAAACTGGCGGCGAAAGGCGAGGGCGTAGCGGTCGTTACATCGGATATTTGAATTTCGCCACCGTTCAGGCGACGCATCAAACGTTCCAGCGCGGGAAGGTCATACACATCCTGCAGGCATTCACGCAGAGTTTCGAGAATGACAGGAAAATCCGGATATCCCTGGGCGATTTCCAGTAACTGGCTGGCACGCAGCCGTTGTTGCCAGAGCGGGGTGCGATGGCCCGGTGTTCGGCTAGGCATTAATAATGCCCGCGCGGCGCATTCGCGAAAACGGGCTGCGAAAAGCGCTGAGCTGCCCACCGCCTCGCGGACAATTTGCAGCAACTTTTCCGGTTCAAACAAAAATATCGCGGCGTCAGGCAATTTGCCGTCGGTATCTGGAATGCGGGCGACAATACCGTCATCGCTGGCGACTACCGAGGCATCAGCGCCCCATAGCGCATGCAGTCGTCCGGCAATCGCCAGCGCCCACGGTTCATGCACTCGTCTTCCATAGGGAGAGTGTAAAATAATGCGCCAGTCGCCAATTTCATCACGGCAGCGTTCGAGAACCAGGTGGCGGCTTCCAGGGACAACGCCCGTAGCGTTACGCTGTTCGTCAATCAGCCCCTGAATATTGGCGAGAGTATTTTCTTCTGCCAGCCACGGCGGGATATTTCCGGAAAAGAACGCGCCATCTGCCAGCAAATGGAGAAAATCGCCGATCATTTCCCCCAATTCAGCGGGGCGTCCATTACCTTCGCCACGCCAGAAGGGAAGTCGGGCAGAGCGACCTGGTGCAGGTGTCACAATGACCTGATCGCGGGTGATTTGTTGGATCCGCCATGAGGTAGCGCCGAGAGTGATGATGTCATTCACTCGCGATTCATACACCATCTCTTCATCCAGTTCGCCCACCCGCCGCGAGCCTGTCTGTTCTTCACCTTCGGGTAATAACACACTGTACATGCCACGATCCGGAATGGTGCCACCGCTGGTAACAGCCAACAGCTGAGCGCCAGGTCGGGCGGTCAATATCCCCGTCTCCCTGTTCCAGACCAGTTTTGGTCGAAAAGCAGAAAAATCGCCTGAGGGATAGCGCCCGGAAAGCATATCCAGCGTGGCGTCAAAAACTCGTCTTGGCAGATCTTTCCACGGTGCGGCACGGCGTACGCGGGAGTACCATTCGTCTACCTGTAATGCATCCATCGCCGCGGCGGCAACGGTTTGCTGCGCAAGGACGTCGAGTGGATTATGCGGTGGCGTCAGGTTTTCCAGCCTGCCTGCAAACATACACTCGACAATGACGGCGGAATCGACTAAATCACGCCGGGTACGGGGGAAAAACAGCCCTTTAGATACACCGCCAACCTGATGTCCGGCGCGACCAATGCGCTGTAGTCCGCTGGCGACAGAAAGCGGCGTCGCCACCTGAATCACCAGATCCACCGCGCCCATATCAATCCCCAGTTCGAGACTGGAAGTCGCGACCACACAGCGCAATTCGCCTGATTTCAGTGCTTGTTCGGTTATCGCCCGTTGTTCTTTAGAGACGGAACCGTGGTGCGAGCGGGCAATGAAAACGTCGCTACTTTGTACGCGGTTAGAGGTTGCGCCGGAGGTAGACTCGAAATGAGCGGCGTCTATGGCGATGGCCGGGGAGCGCTGTAATCGTGCGGCGTAAAGCTCATTCAGCCGTGCCGTCAGTTTTTCCGCCAGGCCGCGAGAATTGGTGAAGACGATGGTTGAGCGATGGCGCAACACTTCATCAAGAATGCCGCTTTCAATATACGGCCAGATTGAGCCTTCTCTGCCCGCATGGCTGTCTTCCCCGGTGCTGCTGGCGACCGACGAGATATCATCCATATTGGCGACCGGTACGACAATCCGTATCTGCGGATGGCGCATTGCGGGCGGGTTGACTACAGTAACCGGACGATCGCCACCAAGAAATGCGGCCACATCGCTGGCTGAGCGTACAGTCGCGGAAAGTCCAATTCTCTGTGCTGAGGTGTGTAGCAGCGCATCGAGCCGTTCCAGGCTTAACGCCAGATGCGCACCGCGTTTGCTGCCCGCTACCGCGTGGACTTCATCAATAATTACCGTCTCGACGCCGCGTAGCGTTTCGCGCGCGCGGGAGGTCAGCATCAGATAGAGTGATTCGGGCGTGGTTATCAGAATATCCGGCGGATTGCGGGTCAGTTTGCTGCGTTCCTGCGCGGGCGTATCGCCAGTACGGATGCCCACGCGAAGATTGACTTCCGTTTCGCCGCGCCGCCGCCGTTCCTCTGCAATGCCTTGTAACGGGATCTGCAAATTGTGCTGAACGTCGGTGCCTAAGGCTTTAATTGGTGAAATGTAGAGGATGCGTGAGGTTTTGCGTTTATGCGCCTCGCTGGCATGCTCGCCACCTTCGCGGATGAGCTGATCCAGTGCGTAGAGAAATGCTGCCAGCGTTTTCCCTGAGCCAGTCGGTGCAATCACCAGCGCATGTTCGCCTCGTGCCGCCACATGCCAGGTTTGCGACTGGACAGCGGTCGGCTGTTTAAAGGCGCGAAGAAACCAGTCGCGGGTCGCCGGTGAAAACACGTCCGGCAGGGGCGATGAAGAGTTTGGGTTATCTGCCATTAACGCTATTCCCCGTGAATATCATGCATGATGCGTGGAATAGCCTCACTATAGATGCCTGAATCATTGCATGTCATCAGGCATCGACTCGATTACACCTCTTCGGCGGCAGGCAGCGGCCAGCCTCCCAGACGTTTCCAGCGATTGACGATTTCACAAAACAGCACAGCAGTGCGTTCGGTGTCGTACAGCGCGGAGTGCGCCTGGGTGCTGTCGAAGTCCATACCCGCGGTCTGGCAGGCTTTTGATAATACGGTTTGTCCGAGTGCCAGCCCGGCCAGTGCCGCGGTGTCAAAAGTGGCGAAAGGGTGGAATGGGTTACGTTTCAGTGAGGCGCGTTCTGCGGCGGCCATCATAAAGCTGTGATCAAAATTGGCGTTGTGCGCCACCATAATGGCCCGGTTACAGCCGCTCGCTTTAATGCCTTTACGTACAACTTTAAAAATTTCGTGCAGCGCCTCGTATTCGCTGACCGCGCCGCGATCGGGATCGTTCGGGTCAATGCCGTTGAAGGCGAGGGCCTCTGGCTGCAAATTTGCGCCGACAAATGGTTCGACGTGGAAATGTAATGTGGTGTCCGGCATCAGCCAGCCTTGTTCATCCATTTTCAGGGTGATGGCGGCAATCTCAAGCAGCGCATCGGTTTTGGCGTTAAATCCGGCTGTTTCAACATCGATCACAACAGGATAAAAACCACGAAAACGGTCGCACAGACCGGTAAGTTGAGCGTTATCGGACATCTGATTCTCTTAATACGGATAAATTGCAGCGCGCATTATGACAAATATTACTTGTCGATGCAGTAAAGATGCGGGCGCGATGAGTTCGCGCCCGGCAGGAGATTAGTTGCCCAGACCGCGACCGGCGTCTTTCTCTTCGATTAATTCAATTTTGTAACCGTCCGGATCTTCCACAAACGCGATAACCGTAGTACCGCCTTTTACCGGACCCGCTTCACGGGTCACGTTACCCCCGTTTTGACGGATTTTTTCGCACGCTTCAGCGGCGTTATCAACGCTAAGCGCGATATGACCATAAGCAGTGCCGAGTTCGTATTTATCCACGCCCCAGTTGTAGGTCAGTTCAATTACCGCTTCTTCGGTTTCCGGGCCGTAGCCAACAAACGCCAGTGAGTATTTGTATTCCGGGTTTTCGCTGGTGCGCAGCAGTTTCATGCCCAGCACTTTGGTATAAAAATCGATGGAGCGTTGCAGATCGCCAACGCGCAGCATGGTATGAAGAAGACGCATCTTTATATCCTCAAAATGGCTAACAGATTCAAAATGTTGTTTTAGTATAGCGGCGGCTTTACGCCGCTCGCAATGTTGGATTATAGCGTAGGGTAATCGGTATAGCCTTCCGCGCCGCCACCGTAGAAACTTTCAGGACGTGGTGGATTAAGTTCGGCTTTACGTTGCAAGCGAGTGACCAGGTCTGGATTCGCAATCCAGTTACGACCAAATGCCACAGCGTCAATTAACCCTTTTTCGATGCGCATCTCTGCTTTTTCTGCTGAATAAGCCCCGGCACCGACAATCGGACCGTGGAAACGGGAACGCACTTTTTCGCGGAAGGCATCGGTATACGGTTCACCGCCAGCCCAGTCCGGTTCGGACAAATGCAGATAAGCAATACCACGTTTACCCAGTTGTTCAATCAGATACAGCGCATCGGCTTCTTCATCTGGACCATTGTCGAGATTGGCAAAAGTACCGATCGGTGAGAGACGGATACCAATGCGATCGGCTCCCCATTCTTTGATCCCGGCATCGACCACTTCCAGCACCAATCGCGCGCGATTTTCCACGCTGCCGCCATACTGATCGGTACGATGGTTAGAGGAGGGGGAGAGGAACTGATGTAGCAGATAACCATGTGCGCCATGCAGTTCGACCAGATCAAAACCTGCTTCGCGGGCATTGGCGATGGCCTGACGAAAATCGTTAACGATGCCAGGGATTTCTTCCAGTGTCAGCGCACGAGGCATGGAGGTTTCGACACGAATCGCTCGACCATTTTCATCACGCAGTGATGTCCGGGTCCCTGCACTAATGGCTGATGGAGCTACCGGAGCCTGACCACCAGGCTGCAAACTGCTGTGTGATACACGCCCGGTATGCCAGAATTGCACGGCCATATGACCGCCTTGTGCATGAACACCCGAGGTGATTTTTTGCCATGCGGCAATTTGTTCGGCACTGTAGAGCCCCGGCGCACCCGCATAGCCTTTTGCCTGGGCGGAAATTTGCGTTGCTTCACTGATGATCAAACCCGCACTGGCGCGCTGGCGATAGTATTCCGCCATCAACGGAGTAGGGATGTCACCCGGTTCTATATTGCGCAAACGCGTCAGTGGGGCCATAAAGATACGGTTTGCTACCGTGATTGCGCCCACTTTAAGCGGGGTATACAGCTTGTCATACGACATGGTGACTCCTGAGTAGACCGGTCGTCTAGCATTTGAGTAAAAAATAACGCCCTATTGTCCGGGCGTTGTGATCATAATTTTTGCGTGAGCCATCGCGCTTTCCAGCGGTGATGAACTTCGGGAAATCTTGGCCTGGAGCCTTGCACCCAACCAAAGAGAATGCAAAACTTCCGCCAGTGTTTGTGCGTCACCTTCAAACGACATACAGCCCTGACGGCGACCGCTCTCCAGTGTGTCCGCCAGCAGTGTGACAACCTGGCGTGTGCCTTTGTCCATTGCGATACGCATATCTTCCGATAAATCACACACTTCAGCCGATAACTTTACAGTCAAACAATCACTGATTTTACCCTGCAAAGAAAACTGGTTAATAGTTTGCTGGTAATAAGCCAGTAAATGGTCGCGGCAACTGCCCTCAGCAGCACTAAAATGTTGTTCCAGACGCTGAAGATGATTCGCAAAATAGCGTTCAAGCATCGCAACGCCAAAGGCTTCTTTGGACCGAAAATAGTGGTAGAAGGAACCTTTCGGAACTTCCGCCGTTTTTAACAGTTCGCTAAGTCCCATCCCAACAAAACCGCGCTGTAAGCAGAGTGCCTCACCGGTTGCCAGAATATGTTCGCGGGTATTGTGTTCAGTATGTTTGCTCATGGCGAGTTAATCTAATAGACCAGTCGGTCTAATGCAATCGCTTTTTATCTGAGATCCGTTTCGGGACAAAGGTTGCGATGTGAATCATTAACGTCTTCAATGAACAGAAGTGAAATGACAGGAGACTAGCGTGGCGGAGCAATTAGAGTTCTTTCCCGTCCAGAGCCCGTGCCGGGGAATTTGCCAGTCTGACGAACGCGGATTTTGTCGCGGCTGTTTTCGAAGCCGGGATGAACGTTTTAACTGGAATAATATGAGCGATGGCGAAAAACAAGAGGTGCTGCGCCTTTGTCGGCAGCGGCTGATGCGCAAATTACGCGCGAATAAACCAACGTCATCAGATGAACCGGAGCAACCATCACTCTTTTGAGCATAATCTTGCGTATACTCCTCTCATATCTGATAAGAGGAAGCGATTATGGTTCAGCGTATTACTATTGCGCCGCAAGGCCCGGAGTTTTCCCGTTTTGTGATGGGCTACTGGCGACTAATGGACTGGAATATGTCTGCCCGTCAGTTGGTTAGCTTTATTGAGGAGCATCTGGATCTCGGCATTACCACCGTGGACCATGCTGATATATATGGCGGCTATCAGTGCGAAGCGGCGTTTGGCGAGGCGCTGAAGCTGGCGCCGCATCTGCGTGAACGGATGGAAATCGTCAGTAAATGTGGCATCGCGACGACTGCTCGTGAAGAAAATGTCATTGGTCATTACATCACTGACCGCGACCATATTATTAAAAGCGCCGAACAGTCGCTGATTAATCTCGCGACCGATCATCTGGATTTGCTGTTAATCCACCGTCCCGACCCGTTGATGGATGCCGATGAAGTGGCGGATGCGTTTAAACATCTGCATCAGAGCGGCAAAGTGCGCCATTTTGGCGTATCCAACTTCACGCCTGCGCAATTTGCCCTGTTGCAATCACGCCTGCCGTTTACTCTTGCGACCAATCAGGTGGAAATATCCCCGGTGCATCAGCCGTTGCTGCTGGATGGTACGCTCGATCAGCTACAACAACTGCGTATTCGTCCAATGGCGTGGTCGTGCCTTGGTGGTGGGCGTCTGTTCAATGATGATTATTTCCAGCCGCTGCGGGATGAACTTGCTGTGATAGCCCAGGAATTAAACGCCGCCACGATTGAGCAGGTTGTTTATGCCTGGATATTACGTCTGCCGTCGCAACCGTTGCCGATCATTGGCTCTGGTAAAATTGAGCGCGTACGGGCTGCTGTAGAGGCAGAAGCCCTGAAAATGACGCGTCAGCAGTGGTTCCGTATCCGTAAAGCTGCATTAGGTTACGACGTACCGTAAGCACTTTTAGGATTAGCCGCCGTTCAAATATGTGTCACTGGTTTACACTTAACGGGTATGCACAATGAACGGAGGTCCTATGAAGCGTTTTAGTCTGGCTATCCTGGCGCTGGTTGTTGCGACCGGCGCACAAGCCGCCAGTGAAAAAGTCGAGATGAACCTCGTTACGTCGCAAGGGGTTGGGCAGTCAATAGGTAGCGTAACTATTACTGAAACCGATAAAGGTCTGGAGTTTTCACCCGATCTGAAAGCATTACCCCCCGGTGAACATGGCTTTCATATTCATGCCAACGGAAGCTGTCAACCAGCAACGAAAGATGGCAAAGCGGCTGCGGCAGAATCTGCAGGCGGGCATCTTGATCCACAAAAAACCAACAAGCATGAAGGGCCGGAAGGTGCGGGACATTTAGGCGATCTGCCTGCGCTGGTGGTCAATAATGACGGCAAGGCGGCCGATGCCGTTATTGCGCCTCGTCTGAAATCACTCGATGAAATCAAAGACAAGGCGCTGATGATCCACGTTGGCGGCGATAATATGTCCGATCAACCTAAACCGCTGGGCGGTGGCGGTGAACGCTATGCCTGTGGTGTTATTAAGTAGTTAAGAGGCCAGCGTACCTTGCGGCGGTGCTTGCTCAAGTTGCGAAAGCGAGCAGTATAGTCGCCAGACAATCGCTGCCAGCTCACGGGCGGCAGGCTGATGATGCCGGGCAAGGCTGTCACAAATCCGCTGTAATTCTTCAAGCGTGGCTGCCAGCGATTTTTGCTGAACGCCACGCTCACTCATCACTCCCCGCAACAGCGAAATACAGTTATCCCGCACTTGTGATAACGGATCAGAACGTGACTCCCACTCGCGTAATTGCCAGACAACATGCGAACAGTTCAGTAGCACCACCCCCCAACGTAATAACCAGCGGCGCGCCAGCGCATCCTGGCTGTTGCTCAACTGACTGACGTGATGATATGTGAGAGATTCAAATTCGTTCTCGCTATGTATCGGGCGACGGCTGAGTTGATCGACAAAATCCCGGCGCAGGGCGCGAATATGGCGACGGCTTTTGCGGGCATCCGACCCAGGCCGCAGAATGGCAAACGCTAACCACGCCAACGCCACGCCAACGATTTTCGCCAGATTATCATTGAGAAAATCGGCAAAATCATACACCGGCGGGTTGGTAACGGCGATAAACGAGCCCATAAAAACAATCAGTTGCCCCCATAATGCGGCATGTTTTGGTATTTGTATCTTGAGTAGCTGCATCGTTGCCAGCAGGGGGAAAAGAAACAGCAAAAATTGCCACAGCTCGCTAATTTGAACCATCAGGCCAAATTTAACCACAAAGCTAAAGAACGACAGCAATACCAGTGTGCGCATCAGCAGCGTCAATGACTTAAACGGCGCTGCAACGGCGGAATAAAGGACGCAGCTAATCGCAGCCAGGGTTAAGGCATTGGCTCCGGCATCCCATTGCGAGGCAATACTCCACGCACCAATCAACATCAACGTACAAAATGTCCGCAGCCCGCTCCACATGGCTTCTGCATTATCGGTATGACGTGCCAGCCCGGACGCGCGAGGGAGTCTGGTTTGATCATCTACGCCGCTTTGCAGACGATGTAATTCCTGACTACTTTGCAGATAAAGGCGGCAAAAATAACGTAGTCGCTGCCAGAAGGCGACGTGCCGGTAGTCAGCTGAGTTCGTCGGGCGTAACGGGGCAATAATGCGTGCGACGGTGTAAAAATCCGTTTGCCCGCTGGCGAGGGCCGTTAGCAACTGTTCAAGAATTTCCCGTATAGCACCAGGGGGTGATGGCCAGTTGAGCAACATACGCCGCAAGCTCGAAATGACGCTGGTCATGCGTAACTGCTGGTGGAGTAACGCATTGAGGCGCGCGTTTTGCTGGCGGAAGCGATAGTGGCTCCAGAAAGCCTGGATACGCAGCAAATTCATGGTCAGTATCTGCCCAATCACCCCTTCATGTGCGGTACGAATGGCATCGGTTGTTTCAGGCTGCCAGAGTAAACTGGCATGTTCCAGTAAACGGGCGTGCATGTTTTTCAATGCGGTTAAAAGGGCAGTGGCATCGGAAGTGCTCGGCAGAATCATCATCATCATCCCACCGCAGAGAATACCGACGATCACTTCGCAAACGCGCGCCTGGGCGATGTCCCACAACTGGCTTGCTTCAGTGATATTGACCATCGGGAAGGCGATAATCGCAGCTGTGTAACCCGCCAGTTGAAACGCATAGGCCACGTTATTCGTGAAATGCGCGCAGGCCCAGGTACAAAAACCAAGCCATGCCGACATGCTCAACAGGAAGAACCACGGTTCGTTAAGAGTATGCCCGGCAAGGATTAGCGCCGCGATAGCCCCCAGCAAACTGCCAGCGATGCGCCCCAGGCTTTTGCTGATGACACCGCCAACTGTCGGAAAGCTCACTACCGCGGCTGACGTCATCGCCCAATAGGGCTCGTCCAGATTTAAATAATAAGCAACAGTCAGAGCCAGACACATGGCAAGGGTATTGCGCAACGCATAGCGCCATTGTGCCAGCGTGGCCTTAAACCAGGGCAGATTGCGCAGAGACCATGACCAGGCGTTCATTACTGACCTACTGCGATACTACAGGTTGTGCCGGATACCAGCGTGACATCGCTGGGAACATTATCAAGGGCAAAGCGAACCGGGACGCGCTGGGCGAGGCGAACCCAGGGAACGTTAGGTTTAACGTCTGGAATCAGGCTGGAATCGTTTTCCACACTCTGATCATAAATTGCCCGACCGATACTGGAGACGTGACCCTGTAACGTTTTGTTGTCGCTATAGAGCGTAATGTGTGCTGGCGCACCGTCGCGGATATGCCGCAATTTGGTTTCTTCAAAATAACCAATGACGTAAAACGAGTGACTGTCCACGAGGGCAAACAGCGGTTTTCCTGTGTCAGCGTAGTCGCCGATGCGGGTAGTGAGGTTGGTGACCCATCCGCTGACCGGGGCGCGAATTTCCGTTTGTGCCAATTGCCATTGTGCTTGTTTCAGCGTTGCTTGTGCGGCATCGACACTGGCCTGCATCGCTTTAACATTGAGGTTTGCCGTATCCAGTTCTTCGGCAGAGATAAAATTTTGCGAGAGATGACGGCGGCGGTTGGCCTCATTATTGGCTCTGGCAAGATCAGATTGCGCTTTCGCCAGTTGGGCCAGGGCATTCAGTTCTGCAATCTGGAAGGGTGTTTTATCGATAGTGAACAGAATATCGCCAGCGTTAACCAACTGGTTGTCTTTTATATTCATCGCAACAATACGTCCGGACACTTGTGGGGTGATAGCGACCTGTTCCGCGCGTATTTTGCCATCCCGCGTCCACGGTGACTGCATGTAATAGTTCCAGAGCCACCATCCGGCGAGAACGGCAACTACTGCTACAATTATTGTTGAGAAATACTTAATGGTTTTAATTGACATAGTTACCACGCAATCAATATTGCCAGGGCGGAGCATACGCAGATCGCAAACAGCGACAAATCCATTAACAAGGGATGCCAGATGTCGCCCGCGTAGATCCAGTCGCGAAGCAGGCGGTGCAGGACAAGCCAGACGACGAATCCAAGCGCGAAGGCTTTGAAAAACGGAGGAAAGTAGACGGATGCACCGAACACCAGATCTTGTAGGGGCAATCCTGTTGCACTATGCATAAACTTCACAAAATAGATTCCTTTGAGGCTGAGTTTATTGCTTTAGATTAATAAATATTGTTTATGTGAGAGAAAATTACTCGCTATTTCTGAAAAGCATGTCTGACGGTAAGCAAATGCAGCAATCCATTTGTTTTAGCAATACAATTGCTGCACACTATTCTAAAAGCCGTATAATATCTTAGCAAGCTAATTATAAGGAGATGAAATTGGAATCGCCACTAGGTTCTGATCTGGCACGGTTGGTGCGCATATGGCGTGCTCTGATAGACCATCGCCTGAAACCCCTGGAGTTAACGCAAACCCATTGGGTGACGTTGCATAATATACATCAGTTACCTCCAGACCAGTCGCAAATTCAACTGGCAAAAGCGATTGGCATTGAGCAGCCATCACTGGTTCGTACGTTGGACCAACTGGAAGAAAAAGGGTTAATTTCGCGTCAAACTTGTCCCAGCGATCGGCGGGCCAAACGTATTAAACTGACGGAAAAGGCGGAGCCGCTGATTAGCGAAATGGAAGCTGTTATTAACAAGACCCGGGCGGAAATTTTGGATGGGATTTCAGCAGAGGAACTGGAACAACTGATTAGGCTCATTGCAAAACTTGAGCATAATATTACTGAGTTACAGGCCAAAGGGTGAAATAAAGGGGGCGTGTGGCCAGGTAGCTGACCACACGTCAACTTGTTTAGCGCGGGGAAACCGTCACCTGGCTGCCGTTGCTAGCCAGAACGACACGTTGTCCCGGAGAGAAATGGGTATTGCCCTGTTTCTGTACCACCATGATGGTGTTGCCATCATCTTTACGAATTTCCAGCTCCACACCCTGTGTTTTGTTCATTGCGCTCTGTACGCCCTGACCGGCTACACCACCCGCGACGGCACCTGCTGCGGTAGCCAAAGAGCGTCCAGTACCGCCACCAACGGTATTACCAAGAAAACCACCGAGAACCGCACCGCCAATTGCGCCGATGACGTTGGAATCATCACCGCCCTGAATCTGTACCTGCCGTACGTTCACGATTGTGCCGTAGCTGACATTCTGCACTTGCTTCGCTTCAGAGGCAGTATAAACATCGCCAGATAGGGTATCGTTGTTAACACAACCAACAAGAGAAAGACCTACCATTGATACAACCAGTACGCGTTTAATCATTGAAAAATCTCCTGATTACCATGAAACGCCTCACAAGCATCCCTAATGGTCAAAGTAAACCGCATTAGTATAACCATGATTACATGTTCCACTAAAACATGATTAAATCATAATTAGAGTAGGGTTAACCAAGTATAAACAAAACATTCATATTAGTTATTGATGTGAATATAATCTTTTACTACCAACGATAAAAATCGGCTCTTATGCATGGAATTCGCGAAAGGTTTGTGTTTGAGTGGAACGCAAACATCAGGTTGAAAAAGGATGAACTATGAAATCAGGCCGCTTTATTGGTGTTATGTCAGGTACTAGCCTGGATGGTGTCGATGTTGTGTTAGCGACGATCGATGAACACCGGGTGGCGCAGCTGGCAAGTTTGAGCTGGCCGATTCCCCCATCACTCAAACAGGCGGTGCTGGATATTTGCCAGGGGCAACAGCTTACGCTCTCCCAGTTTGGTCAACTGGATACCCGACTTGGCTGCTTGTTTGCGGATGCCGTTAATGCACTATTAAAAGCAGAAAATTTACAGCCGAAAGATATCGTAGCTATCGGTTGTCATGGCCAGACCGTCTGGCACGAACCCACGGGCGTCGCGCCACATACGCTACAGATAGGTGATAACAATCAAATTGTTGCGCGGACTGGAATTACCGTCGTCGGGGATTTTCGCCGTCGCGATATCGCCTTAGGTGGCCAGGGCGCACCGCTGGTACCTGCTTTTCATCACGCATTGCTGGCCCATCCAACTGAGCGGCGAATGGTGCTTAATATTGGTGGTATTGCCAATCTGTCACTACTCATACCAGGGATGCCGGTAGGTGGCTACGATACCGGACCGGGCAACATGCTAATGGACGCATGGATCTGGCGTCAGGTCGGTAAACCTTACGATAAAGACGCTGAGTGGGCGCGGGCGGGTAAGGTTATTCTGCCGCTGCTGCAAAAAATGCTTAGCGATCCCTATTTTTCCCAGCCAGCACCCAAAAGCACCGGGCGCGAATACTTTAACTATGCCTGGCTGGAGCGCCATCTACGCGATTTCCCTGGCCTGGATGCGCGAGATGTCCAGGCAACACTGGCGGAACTTACCGCCGTGACCATTTCTGAACAAGTCTTGTTGAGCGGTGGCTGCGATCGATTGATGGTATGTGGTGGTGGAAGTCGCAATCCGCTGCTCATGGCGAGGCTGGCTGCATTACTGCCCGGTACTGAAGTGACCTCCACCGATGCCGTTGGCATTAGTGGCGATGACATGGAAGCGTTAGCCTTCGCATGGCTTGCCTGGCGAACGCTGGCTGGGCTGCCCGGCAATCTACCTTCCGTTACCGGCGCAAGCGAGGAAACGGTATTGGGCGCTATTTTCCCTGCAAACCCGCGATATCAGAGTTAACTGAATTTTTCTTACTGCGTCTGCCGTTACACTTGGAAGTTGAGGAGGGCGTTTTTGCCCTCCGGACCAGGAAAGTCTTCGGGATATGTTTATGAAAAAACTGTTACTACTTTGTCTGCCGCTATTTCTTACCGGCTGTGGCGCGTTTAATCAACTGGTTGAGCGCATGCAAACTGATACGCTGGAATACCAGTGTGATGAAAAACCGTTGACGGTCAAACTGAATAATCCGCGTCAGGAAGTTAGTTTTGTTTATGATAATCAACTGCTGCACCTTAAACAGGGGATTTCAGCGTCTGGCGCACGTTATACCGACGGTATCTACGTTTTCTGGTCAAAAGGTGATGAGGCGACGGTCTATAAACGTGACCGCATCGTCTTGAATAACTGTCAGTTACAAAATCCGCAGCGTTGAGATTTTTCCAGGGGCGGCGCACAATAGCGTCACCCACTGACAATTTGTAAAGAAAACCATGGCTGATAACGACGAATTGCAGCAAATCGCGCATCTGCGCCGCGAATACACAAAAGGCGGTTTACGCCGCCGCGATCTTCCCGCCGATCCTTTAACCCTTTTTGAACGCTGGCTTTCTCAGGCCTGTGAAGCCAAACTGGCCGATCCTACTGCGATGGTCGTCGCCACCGTTGATGAACATGGTCAACCCTATCAGCGCATTGTTTTACTAAAACATTACGATGAAAAAGGGATGGTGTTTTACACCAACCTCGGCAGCCGTAAAGCACACCAAATCGAAAATAATCCGCGCGTTAGCCTGCTTTTCCCATGGCATACCCTGGAACGGCAGGTGATGGTTATCGGTAAAGCGGAACGTCTTTCGACTCTCGAAGTGATGAAATATTTTCATAGCCGCCCGCGTGATAGCCAGATTGGCGCGTGGGTATCGAAGCAGTCCAGCCGTATTTCTGCGCGTGGGATCCTTGAAAGCAAGTTTCTGGAATTGAAGCAGAAGTTTCAGCAGGGCGAAGTGCCGTTGCCGAGTTTTTGGGGCGGTTTTCGCGTCAGCCTTGAACAGATTGAGTTCTGGCAGGGCGGTGAGCATCGGCTGCATGACCGCTTTTTGTACCAGCGTGAAAACGAGGCGTGGAAAATCGATCGCCTCGCACCCTGAAAAGATGCAAAAATCTTGCTTTAATCGCTGGTACTCCTGATTCCGGCACTTTATTCTATGTCTCTTTCGCATCTGGCGAAAAGTCGTGTACCGGCAAAGGTGCAGTCGTTATATACATGGAGATTTTGATGGCAAGCAGTAACTTGATTAAACAATTGCAAGAGCGGGGGCTGGTGGCCCAGGTGACGGACGAAGAAGCGTTAGCAGAGCGACTGGCGCAAGGCCCGATCGCGCTTTATTGCGGCTTCGATCCTACCGCTGACAGCTTGCATTTGGGGCATCTTGTTCCATTGTTATGCCTGAAACGCTTCCAGCAGGCGGGCCACAAGCCGGTTGCGCTGGTAGGCGGCGCCACGGGTCTGATTGGCGACCCGAGCTTCAAAGCTGCCGAGCGTAAGCTGAACACTGAAGAAACTGTTCAGGAGTGGGTGGACAAAATCCGCAAGCAGGTTGCCCCGTTCCTCGATTTCGACTGCGGAGAAAACTCTGCTATCGCAGCGAACAACTATGACTGGTTCGGCAATATGAATGTGCTGACCTTCCTGCGCGATATCGGCAAACACTTCTCCGTTAACCAGATGATCAACAAAGAAGCGGTTAAACAGCGTCTCAACCGTGAAGATCAGGGGATTTCGTTTACCGAGTTTTCCTACAACCTGTTGCAGGGCTATGACTTTGCCTGCCTGAACAAACAGTACGGTGTGGTGCTGCAAATCGGCGGTTCTGACCAGTGGGGTAACATCACCTCTGGTATCGATCTGACCCGTCGTCTGCATCAGAACCAGGTGTTTGGCCTGACCGTTCCTCTTATCACCAAAGCAGACGGCACTAAGTTCGGTAAAACTGAAGGTGGTGCAGTATGGCTGGATCCGAAGAAAACCAGTCCGTACAAGTTCTACCAGTTCTGGATCAATACTGCTGATGCTGACGTTTACCGCTTCCTGAAGTTCTTTACCTTTATGAGCATTGAAGAGATCAATGCCCTCGAAGAAGAAGACAAAAACAGCGGTAAAGCGCCACGCGCTCAGTATGTGCTTGCGGAGCAGGTGACGCGTCTGGTTCACGGTGAAGAAGGTTTGCAAGCTGCGAAACGTATTACCGAGTGCCTGTTCAGCGGTTCTCTGAGTGCGTTGAGTGAAGCGGACTTCGAACAACTGGCGCAGGACGGCGTACCGATGGTAGAGATGGAAAAAGGCGCTGATCTGATGCAGGCGTTGGTTGATTCTGAACTGCAACCTTCCCGTGGTCAGGCGCGTAAAACTATCGCCTCTAATGCCATCACCATTAATGGTGAAAAACAGTCCGATCCAGAATACTTCTTTAAAGAAGAAGATCGTCTGTTTGGTCGTTATACCTTACTTCGTCGCGGCAAAAAGAATTACTGTCTGATTTGCTGGAAATAATGCATTAAGTGGAAAGGGGGGGTGAGAAATCACTCCCCCTGATTTTTATACAGGGAACACGATGAAAAATATTCTCGCTATCCAGTCTCACGTTGTCTATGGTCATGCGGGTAACAGCGCGGCAGAGTTTCCAATGCGCCGCCTGGGCGCGAATGTCTGGCCGCTCAACACCGTTCAATTTTCTAATCACACCCAATACGGCAAATGGACCGGCTGTGTTATGCCGCCCAGCCATTTAACCGAAATTGTGCAAGGCATTGCTGCCATCGATAAGTTGCACACTTGTGATGCTGTATTAAGCGGCTATCTGGGGTCGGCGGAGCAGGGCGAGCATATCCTCGGTATTGTCCGTCAGGTGAAAGCGGCGAACCCGCAGGCGAAATATTTTTGCGATCCGGTAATGGGACACCCCGAAAAAGGCTGTATCGTTGCGCCAGGTGTGGCGGAGTTCCACGTGCGTCACGGTCTTCCTGCCAGCGATATCATCGCGCCAAATCTGGTTGAGCTGGAAATCCTCTGCGAGCATCCGGTACATAACGTCGAAGATGCGGTTAAAGCTGCGCGCGAACTTATTGCTCAGGGGCCTGAAATCGTACTGGTGAAACATCTGGCGCGTGCCGGTTACAGCACAGAACGTTTTGAAATGCTGCTGGTCACTGCCGATGAAGCATGGCATATCGACCGTCCTCTGGTAGATTTTGGCTCGCGTCAGCCAGTAGGCGTCGGTGATGTGACGAGCGGGTTACTGCTGGTGAAACTACTACAGGGCGCAACGTTGCAGCAGGCGCTGGAGCATGTGACCGCGGCGGTATACGAAATTATGGTAACCACCAAAGCAATGCAGGAATATGAGCTGCAAGTTGTAGCAGCCCAGGATCGTATTGCTAAACCAGAACACTACTTCAGTGCGACGAAGCTCTGAAAAGTGTCTTGTCGGCCCACAGTATCCTGCGGGCCGATAACCATTACTGCAAGCCTTCCGCAGTTAGCGCGGCTTTTACCGTCGGACGTTCAGCCATACGCTGCATATAGGCGGCAATATGCTCTAAACCTTCCAGATTCAATTTCACCCCATATGCCCAGCGCAGTACAGTAAACAGATAGGCGTCAGCAATAGTAAAACGTTGCCCGCAAATCCAGTGATCCTCTTTCAGCGCATCGTTAACGTACTGCAGTTTTTTCTCCAGCTGTGCGCGTGCAGTCGGTTTGAACTCTTCCGGTGTAGCCGGGTGAAACAGCGGAGTAAAGCCTTTATGCAACTCAGTGGCGATATAGTTCAGCCATTCGATGGTTTTATAGCGAGAAATACTGTTTACCGGAGCCAGTAACTGGCGGTCGGGGACGCTGTCGGCAAGATACTGCATAATGGCCACGCCTTCCGTGAGCAGAGTGCCATCGTCCAGCAGCAGAGCAGGAACCTGCCCTTTAGGATTAATCGCAAAGTAATCATCGCCGTTTTCCAGACGTTTTTTCATTAAATCCACACTGGTGAGCGTAAAGTCCTTTCCGCTCTCACGCAGGATGATATGGGAAGCAAGAGAGCAGGCGCCCGGTTTGTAGAACAGTTTCATCGGTAACTCCTTTTGGCTGTGGTTTAAAGTATGGTAGTGCGTTGCTGAACAAAAAAAAAGCCGCTAACGAAAAGTTAGCGGCTTGTAAAAGAGTTTCCCTGAAATTTACGCTACGGCAGCTTTCGCCGCTTTATCAGCAGCATCGTCCTGAGTCATACGATGCAGTTTCGGCGCGGTCAGCAGCATCAGCACTGCAATAACAGCAGTAGCAACACCAATCTGTAAGAATACGCGGCCATATACTTCCAGCGACATCAGCGGATCGGTTACGTTATCCGGTACAGCCATCATACCCGCAACATAACCACCAATCAGGTTTGCACCGGCAGTGGTCAGGAACCAGCTACCCATAATAAAGCCCATCAGACGCTGTGGAACGAGCTGAGCAACCATTGCCAGACCCAGGCCGGAGATCATCAGTTCACCGATACTCTGCAGGCCATAGCTTGCGACCAGCCAGCTTACAGACACGATACCGGCGTCAGAGGCGAATTTCGCGCCCAGTGGCAGGATCAGGAACGCGCCAGAACACATCACCATACCGATAGCAAACTTAGTCGGCATCGGCAGGGTATCGCCCATCTTGTTATAGATAGCGGCGAGAATCGGGCTACCAATGATGATCCAGAACGGGTTCAGTGCCTGATACTGTTCAGGTTCTACTGCCAGGCCCAGAATGGTGTGCTCAACGTTACGGATTGCAAAGAAGTTCAGAGACGTCGGCATCTGGCTGTACAGCACGAAGAAGATGATTGCTTCAAGCATCAGGATGAAAGCAACGATCATTTTACGACGTGCAGCACCTTTCATTGCAAAGGCTTCTTTACCGAAGATAACCACGATACCGAAGGCAACAACGCCCAGCGCCATACGCGCAACGTCCTGGTTGTGCAGCAGCCAGGTGGCAATAGCAATCAGCGCGACAACACCAATAATGGTTAACAGCAGATTGCGGTAGTTGATCGGCTCGAAGTCAGGTTTTGAACCGTACTGCTTAACCCAGCGTTGGCAAAAGGCGAAGTTAACGATGGTGATCAACAGACCAACTACGCTAAGGGCGAATGCGACGCTCCAGCCATACTTGGCTGCTAACCACGGCGTTGCAATCATAGAGAAGAATGAACCGATGTTGACGGACATGTAGTACATGGTGAATGCACCGTCCAGACGTGGATCGTTTTTCTCGTAGCAAGTTGACAGCAGTGAAGACGGGTTGGCTTTAAACAGGCCGTTACCGACCGCAATTGCCGCCATACCCATATAGACGATACCGGCATCGTGACCAGACCAGGCAACCAGCGCATAGCCAATAGCCAGCACAATAGCACCAAGCATAATGACGCGTTTTGTACCCAGTACTTTATCGCCTAACCAACCACCAATAGCGACAAGACCATAAACCAGGGCGCTAAAGGAAGAGAAAAGTGTGATTGAATCCGCTTCGGACATACCCAGTTGTTTAACCAGGTAAACAGCCATAATTCCTTGTAGGCCGTAATAACCAAAGCGTTCCCATAACTCGATCGAGAAGATGAGATAGAACGCCTTCGGTTGTTTGAAAGCGTTCAAACTAACGCTTTCTGTTGGTTTTTGGTTTGCAGTGGACACTTTTACCTCTTTTTTTACATCCCATATTAACGGGGGTGCTTTCTCGCGTGATGTCTAATAAACATACGCGCAATTGTTATAGTGGGAGGGGAAACGGCAGGTAATGTTCACTATCTTGCACTTTCAGACAAGTCCTTTGTAATAATATGTTACATATAACTGGCATGGAGAAATCATCGGCCCATTGAAATGTTATCCAGCGTTAAATTTTTCAAAAAACGCAACGGCAGATTTTTTCACTACCAGAAGAGGGGGAATACTGATATTTGGCGATATGTTCTACTGTAAGGTGTTTTATGTAGTGAGATAGTCCATTATCTGAAAAATAGACAGTGTAATGTTTTGTAGGTTTATGCCCTGGTTGAATCAATGCCTTGTCAAATTTAACTTAAATAGAGCAAAATTTTTACATCATGACATCAATGTGATCTTGATCACGAATAGATAGAAAATTTCGCTATTAAAAAAACAATTAACCTGCATTTTTGGTTATTCACAAACGGATTGCCTGACAATGATGCCGCGAGGCGGCATCATTGACGTTAACAAGATGTTTTATAAGAGGATGAGAAATAGTTATGAATGGGATAACGATGTTACCCCTTTTCGTCAGATGTCAACTTTCTCTTTGTATTCACAAAGATCTTCAATAATGCAGGAGCCACAGCGAGGCTTGCGGGCAATACAGGTGTAACGCCCGTGGAGGATTAACCAGTGGTGGCAATCGACTTTGAATTCTGCCGGAACCACTTTGAGTAGTTTTTCTTCAACCTGTTCGACATTTTTCCCCGGTGCAAATTGGGTGCGATTACAGACGCGGAAAATGTGCGTATCTACAGCAATGGTCGGCCAACCGAAAGCAGTATTCAATACCACGTTTGCTGTTTTACGCCCTACACCGGGCAGGGCTTCCAGCGCAGCGCGATCTTCCGGAACTTCGCCATTATGCTGTTCGAGCAAAATACGGCAGGTTTTGATGATATTTTCTGCTTTGCTGTTATATAGCCCAATGGTTTTGATATACGTTTTAACCCCATCAACGCCCAGTTCGAGCATTGCGGCAGGTGTATTGGCCACCGGGTAAAGCTTTGCCGTCGCCTTATTGACGCTGACATCGGTCGCCTGAGCGGAAAGCAGTACAGCAATCAACAATTCAAAAGGCGAACTGAAATTAAGTTCGGTTGTAGGATGAGGGTTGTTCTCACGCAGGCGAGTGAGGATCTCCAGTCGTTTTGCTTTGTTCATCAGACATTCCCTGTTTCACCGTCTGGCAACTCGCGTGTAGCAGCTGCTTCAGCACGGCGCTTTTTCATTCTTTCATCAATCAGATATTTTCCCGCCAGCATCAGCCCCAGACCAATGAATGCGCCTGGCGGTAACATTGCTAACAGGAAGGGAGAATCGGTATGGAAGATCTCTACCCGCAGTACTTTGGCCCAGCTACCTAACAGCGCATCGGCGCCGTCAAACAATGTTCCGTTGCCGATGATTTCGCGTAGTGAACCCAGTACGAACATGGCGCAGGTTGCGCCCATGCCTATCGAAAAACCATCAAGTGCGGAGAGCGCCGGACCTTTTTTTGCGGCGAAAGCTTCCGCACGGCCAACAACGATACAGTTAGTGACAATCAGAGGAATAAAAATCCCTAACGATTGATACAGGCCAAAGGCGTATGCGTTAATCAGCATTTGTACGGCGCTGACCACCGAGGCGATGATCATCACGTAAATCGGGATTCGGATTTCGGCTGGCGTCCAGTGACGCAGCGTCGAGATGGTCAGGTTGGTGAGAGTCAACACCAGCGTTGTCGCAAGCCCTAAACCCAGTGCGTTGGTGGCAGTGGAAGTGACCGCCAGCAGCGGACAGAGGCCAAGTAACTGGACCAGTGCGGAGTTGTTCTTCCATAACCCCTGAACAATAACGTCTTTAATTTCGCTCACGGTTTATTCTCCACAGGCAGGAAGTTGAGAAAGTTGTGCTGGCAACGTTTGGGCAAACAATCCGGCGCGTTTTACCGCATTCACCACCGCGCGAGGCGTAATGGTCGCTCCGGTGAACTGGTCGAAATCACCACCATCTTTCTTCACTGCCCAGTGAGCGTCATCCGCGCCGCTGATATTTTTACCCGCGAAATGGGTGATCCAGTCAGAAAGGCGCAGTTCAATTTTGTCGCCAAGCCCCGGCGTTTCGTGATGTTCTGTCACGCGGGTGCCAAGTACCGTGCCGTTAAAATCGGCCCCAACCAACAACTGAATCGCACCGGAATAACCATCTGGTGCGGTTGCCTCCAGAACGGCAGCTACT
Organism: Escherichia sp. E14S1; assembly: GCF_004211995.1. Classification (NCBI taxonomy): domain Bacteria; kingdom Pseudomonadati; phylum Pseudomonadota; class Gammaproteobacteria; order Enterobacterales; family Enterobacteriaceae; genus Escherichia; species Escherichia sp. E14S1. The sequence continues at coordinate 1,581 of NZ_RHJQ01000012.1, read as the reverse complement.
GGTTTATCATCCTTTTTCGCGATGTAAATCCGATGCTCGCCTTTTCCTAACGCAGACGCAGTTACTATATAGCAACTTTGGGCCAGCTCGTTGTTATAGCGATCGGCTGGTAACACCTGATCAAATAACGCTTTTTGTTGCAGGCTAGCCTGTTCAGCAATCGTGGCTTTGGTCATCTGGTTGATGGCAGCCGTTAAACCTGTTGAACCAGCGGCGAACAGCGCCAGCGTAATACCGTGTTTTCGGATAGTCTTCAGCATGGTTTATCCTTTGCGATGGCCGTATACGCGTGGACGCGTGTAGTAATCGATCAGAGGAACCGTGATGTTCGCCAGCAGGACAGCAAAGGCAACGCCGTCAGGATAGCCGCCGAAACTGCGGATCAGCCAGACTAATAATCCCGCCAGCGCACCGAAAATCAGACGACCACGATTGGTGGTAGACGCGGTGACTGGATCGGTCAGAATAAAGAATGCACCGAGCATGGTCGCGCCAGACAGCAGATGAATCTGCGGTGAAGCTAGTGTTTCCGGAGAGAACAACCAACCCAGCGTTGCGCACAGGGCCAGTGTCACTAAGAAACTGACGGGAATATGCCAACGAATCGCTTTCTGCCATAGCAGCCACACGCCACCAATCAGCCATGCGAGGTTTACCCATTGCCAGCCAGCGCCCGCGAGAACACCGCTGTAGATTGGATACTGCATAATCTGTTCAACAGAATGACCGGCGCGTACAGATGTTTTGAACGTATCCAGCGGTGTCGCCTGGCTAATGCCATCGATACCTAAGCGAAGTGTGTTCATATCACCACCACTGGCGGTATGACCGCTGAAGATAATCTGTACAGCGTCAATGAATCCAGGGATATTGACCGCAATCTCATGCGGCGGCAACCAGCTGGTCATCTGTACCGGGAAGGAGATCAGTAATACCACATAACCAATCATTGCCGGGTTAAACGGATTTTGCCCCAGACCGCCATACAGCTGTTTAGCGATGATTACGGCAAACACAGTGCCGAGTACCACCATCCACCACGGCGCAAGAGGCGGAATACTTACCGCCAGTAATAAGCCCGTTAGCAATGCTGAGTTATCTTTTAAGGTTGCCGTTACAGATTGCTTGCGCAGTTTGAGTACGAGGGCTTCGGCTAAGAGTGCACTGACCGAGGCCAACAGGAGTTGAACGAGAGTACCCCAGCCAAAAAACCACAGTTGCGCAGCGATTCCTGGGACGGTTGCGACCAGCACCAGCATCATTATGCGCGATGTCTGGCGCTGGTTATGGGTATAAGGGGAGCTAGCTATTCTGAATACCATTTAGTCCTCGTTTACAACCTTTTGCTGAGCGGCTTTTTTTGCCTGAACCCGGGCGATAGCGGCGGCAACTGCAGCTTTGCGGGGATCAACCTGTTCTTCCTGCTCTCCGTTGGCCTGCTGTTGTTCCAGCTTGCGCGCTTTAGCGCGGGCGATAGCAGCTTCAACGGCAGCTTTACGCGGATCAACCTGTTCCTGCGGTTCTTCGTTAGCAGGCTGCTGTTCCAGCTTGCGCGCTTTGGCGCGGGCGATAGCGGCTTCA